>JAVBLX010000042.1:0-26403 GCA_031553075.1 Acetivibrio sp. | reverse complement strand
TTCTCTATTGACACACGTGTTATCAAAGTATATACTGTCAATACAGTATATATACAGTATGGAGGTGTTTATTTGAGAATTATCATTCAAAACAGCGCCGGAATCCCCATATATGAGCAGATTAAGGAGCAAATCAAAACTTCTATTTACTCAGGAGAATTGAAAGAAGGAGAAGCACTTCCTTCCATCCGTCAGCTGGCTCGGGATTTAAAAATCAGTGTGATTACCACCACACGCGCTTACAATGATTTGGAACAAGAAGGCTTTATCGCCAGCGTCCAGGGAAAGGGTTGCTTTGTGCAGCCGCAGAACAGTGAGCTAATTCGGGAACAATCCTTAAAGGAAATTGAAGCTGGCCTTACCACTGCCATCCTTGCTGCTAAAAATGCCAAAATTTCAAGAGATGAGCTGTATGCCATTTTTGAAGTGTTATTAAAGGAGGAAAACTAAATGTATTCACAAACTATTTCAGACAATATTTTGGAAGTCAGAGGGCTTTGCAAACATTATCCCGAATTTTCCTTAAAAGATGTTTCTTTTTCCATCCCAAAAGGATATATCATGGGATTTATCGGCCCAAATGGCGCAGGCAAAACCACTACAATTAAGTCTATTCTAAATATGGTTTATCCAGACACTGGAGAAATCCGTTTATTTGGCTCTCCTTTTTCAGAAGCAGATGAAAAAACGAAAAATGAGATTGGTGTCGTAATGGATTTGGCTTTTTTCTCCGACGAGTGGACGCTTACCGATTTGGAGAAGGTTGTTTCTCCCTTTTATACCAATTGGGATCACACTCTTTATATGGAGCTTTGTGCGAAATTTCGCCTTTCCCCTAAAAAGAAGGTGAAAGAACTCTCCCGAGGAATGAAGGTTAAACTAATGCTGACCATGGCCCTTTCCCATCATCCAAAGCTTCTCCTGCTGGATGAGCCTACCAGTGGACTGGACCCGGTTGCCAGGGATGAGATGATGGATATTCTCCAGAATTTTATTTCCAATGAAAATAATGGAGTCCTCTTTTCCACTCACATTACCTCCGATTTGGAAAAGGTGGCAGATTATATTACCTTTATTCTGGATGGGCAGATACGATTTACCGGGGAAAAAGATCAGCTGATGGAGAATTATCACATTATTAGGGGTGGTCTTTCTGATTTGACCCGTGATCAAAAAAGGTTGATTATCGGTTATCGGGAAACTGGTGTTGGATTTGAAGGTATGATTCCGACTGATTTATTAAACAAGCTGCCGAGAAACATTATTACTGATAAACTAACCTTAGATGAGTTTATTGTTTTTATGAATATGGAGGGAAATCAAAATGAGTAAAGCCCTGTCTTTTGCCAAGCTTGATTACTATACTGTAAAACAGTACTTTTCACTTCGAAATCTATTTCTATTTATTTTTATATTTGCCTTTATTGCCGTTGGCACCGGAAGTGCTCCTATGGTAGCCGGTATGCTTATGATGTATGGCACCATATATGCTTCTACTCCCTTTGCGGCCGGGGCACAAAATGGGATTGATACCTTATATGCAACCTTACCATTAAAGAAAATTCATGTCGTTACTGGTAGATACCTTTTTTCTCTTGGCTTAAATGTTGTAACCGGACTCATTGCCTTTTTTCTTTCTTTCATAATTGACACGATAGACAAAAAGGAATTTCTGGTTATAGAATCCCTGGGCGCCATCCTGCTCATGTTTATGATTTTTTCTATTATGGGAGGCATTCAGCTTCCAATTTATTTTAAGTTTGGCTATATGAAGGCAAAGTTTTTGGCATACCTTCCTCTTCTGGCTTTTCCAGTGGGTGTTATGATTACTTCGGCTTTCCTTGGACAGGGGTCGCTCATTCCCGCTTTATATCAATTGTTTCGTTGGGGTGAGTCAAATCTGCCATTGGTAATCCTGCTGGGGATTGTGTCCTGGTTTATCTTGATGGGACTCTCTCTATGGTGTTCCTATCGGTTTTATAAAACGCGTGAATTCTAAATCTTAAGTTTGCTTTAAGAGCATTGACTTGTATAAGTTACCATGTTAAAATGTAACTGCATTTGCGGGGGGACTGCATGAACACACTTTCATGTAAGTTGAGAAGGTAAAACCTGACCCTTTGAACCTGTTGGTTAAGACCGACGTAGGGAAGCAAATCAACTACATGATTGTATATTTTATATGAATATTTCATTGTATTTGATGGGCGCTTCCAATCAGGAGGCGCTTTTTTTATGCGAAACAGACACGGTTGTCATGCCCCATTGAAAAAGCGTTTCTTCTAAAAAAAGGAGGACAAATTGTAATGAAGAAAGTACTTACTATCGCTGGCTCAGATTGCAGTGGCGGTGCCGGAATCCAGGCAGATTTAAAAACCTTTTCTGCCCATGGTGTGTTTGGAATGAGTGTGATTGTTTCCGTAGTGGCGGAAAATACCAGTCGCGTCATTTCTTTTCAGGATGTAGGGCCAAAGATGATTGGCGAACAAATGGATGCTGTGTTTGAAGACATTGCCGTTGATGCAGTAAAGGTAGGCATGTTGTCCGGCAGGGACAGTATGCTTGCCGTTGCGGAGAAGTTAAAGGAATACCAGCCAAAACACATCGTTATTGACCCGGTTATGTATGCAAAAAACGGTTGTCCACTAATGGACCCTCAGGCAATTGATATTCTAATTGAAACCATTGTCCCTCTGGCAGACCTGTTAACTCCCAACATTCCGGAGGCAGAGAAAATTGCTGCATGCAAGATTAAAAGCATTTCCGATATGGAAGCTGCTGCCAGAAAAATCTATGATATGGGCTGTAAAAATGTCTTGATTAAAGGCGGGCATTCCCTAGCGTCTGGACACTCATCAGAAGGGAATGCCTTGGGGGATGCAACGGATGTATTATTTGACGGAACGAATTTTTATTATTATAGTGTCCCTCGTATCAATACTAAAAATACACATGGAACCGGATGCACCTACTCTTCTGCTATTGCTGCTAATTTAGGGCTTGGACTCCCCATCTTCGCCGCAGTTGAAGAAGCAAAAAAATACGTAACCACTGCTATCTCCCATGCCTTGCTAATCGGAAAAGGACATGGCCCGACTCATCACTTTTATGATTTGTATCATCATGGTTTAAAAAAGGAGATATTGGATATGGAAGGAGAACAGAACAATGATTAAAAAATATGTAGAATTGTTAGAAGAAGTTAAAAACAAAAAACCTTTGGTACATCATATCACTAATTATGTAACCGTAAATGACTGTGCTAATATTACCCTTGCCATTGGCGGGTCCCCGATTATGGCCGATGCCATTGAAGAGGTGGAAGACATTGTCAATATCGCTTCTGCCCTTGTAATAAACATTGGTACCCTTAACAGCCGAACTATAGACTCTATGATAGCCGCTGGAAAAGCTGCCAACGCAAGAAAAATACCGATTATCCTTGATCCAGTCGGTGCTGGTGCTTCAGGACTTCGGAATCAAGCTGCAGAAAAGCTTTTATCACAAGTAAAATTTGCAGTTATCCGTGGTAACATTTCGGAAATCAGTTTTCTTTGTGGGCTAGAATCAGAAACCCAGGGGGTTGATGCCTCTCAAAAGGATCAACAGCGAAATGGAAAAGAGCTTGCCAAAGGACTTGCACAAAAACACTCCTGTGTCGTTGCCATTACTGGTGCCGTTGATATTATTTCCGATGGGAGTAATATTATTACGGTAGGAAATGGACATCCTGCACTTTCACAAATCACCGGTACGGGCTGTATGTGCACTTCCCTCATTGGTTCCTTTTGCGGTGCTTCCCCAGCCACTCCACTTGAATCAACGGCTGCCGCCTTACTGTCCATGAGCATTGCCGGAGAAATGGCATTTGAGAAAGTTGGTAATATGGGTAACGAAAGCCTACGTATGGCGGTTTTAGACATGGTTAGCAAGCTTCACAGTGAAACACTTACACGGAGGGCAAAGCTTAATGAAGAAGTCTGATGTTGACTACTCTCTATACTTGGTCACTAACCGGGATTTTATGAAAGCGCCTACTCTGGAGGCTGCCGTTGAAGAAGCTTTGAAAGGGGGCTGTACATTAGTCCAGCTACGAGAAAAAAACATTTCTTCCATCGACTTTTTTCATCTGGCGGAAAGAATAAAAGCCATTACAGATGCATATCAGGTTCCACTGATAATTAATGATCGTGTTGATATTGCATTAGCTGTAGATGCTGCTGGTGTACATATTGGGCAAAGCGATCTGCCCGCAACGGCCGTTCGAAAAATCGTGGGTTCAGAAAAAATCATGGGCGTCTCTGCTTCTAACTTACCAGAAGCTTTAACTGCAGTTAAAAATGGCGCTGACTATCTGGGCATTGGAGCTATGTTCTCGACTAGCACAAAAACCGATGCACAATTAACTTCCATGACAGAATTAGTGAAAATTCGCAGACAATGCTCGCTTCCATTAGTGGTTATTGGCGGCATCAATAAAGAAACCATTCCTCTTTTCCACGGTATTTCAATTGATGGCCTGGCAGTAGTATCTGCCATATTAAATCAGGATAATATTGCGGCAGCAGCCCTGGAGATAAAACAAATGTTTCATACTAAAATTAGATAGAGCACTAACATTGAATCGTATATGTAGACACAAAACAGAGCTATGCGAAAGCAAACTTTCCTCCCCGATTATAAGGTGCGCAAAAGCGCATAGATTGGAGCACAATATGTCATTTTCAAGAAGTTTAAAAGAAAAAGCCGCATCCGTTTGGGAAGCAGGCTATCGTCACTCATTTGTTCAAGAACTTGGACAAGGAATATTACCAAAAACGACCTTTCAATTCTATCTTTTACAAGATTATCAATATCTGCTTTCCTACGCCAAAGTATTTGCACTTGCCGCAGTAAAATCACCAACCGAAAAGCTTATGAGCCATTTTACTATTGTACAATCAAATATCCTAAATCGGGAAATGGATATTCACCGGAATTATATGAATCAATTTGGTATTTCCCAATCAGAAATAGAACAGGTTAAGCCTGCCCTCTTTAACCGAACTTATACCGCAAACATGCTGGCTTTAGGAGAAACCGGAGGTCTTGCTGAGATTATGGCTTCTGTCTTCCCCTGCGCCTGGACTTATTATGATTATGCCAGCCGCTTAAAGGAAGAATACAGCGAAAAATTAAGCAGCAATTTCTATAAGTCCTGGATTGACTCTTATGCCAGTATGGAATTTTATGAATCCTTTGAATGGTTTTTTGATACTCTGGATGAGCTTTGCGATCCTATGACTGATGAGCAGAAAAAAGCAATGGAAGAAATTTTTATTTCCAGTGTTGAATTTGAGTATCTGTTCTGGGATATGTCTTATAAAAAACAGATGTCCTTCTAAAATCAAAAGGCTTGTGACACTTTATTCTTCTTTGTCACAAGCCTTTTACTATTATCTATCATCTCATCTCCAAAGCCTTTTGAAAAAATTCATTCACTTCATCCATAAATCCTATATCTAATTCACTAGCCTGGAACTTATCCACCTTGCTATAAAACTCTTCCTTTACTTCATCTGGTATTTCGCCATTGTATTGATCATAAATCTCTCTATATTCCTTATTTACAACCTCTTTATAAGCCGCTTGCGCCTTCGACATAAACAGATTATTATGTCCATTATACCCAGCTTCATCGCAGATTTTATATACCACATTCGGGTTAGTAATCTCCTCTTTATGAGCAATAATACTTGCCCCATCATATTGAATCATTTCATCTTCTGTACCATGAATGATCATAACCGGAATTCCGCTCTGATTAATTCCCTTAACTGCCGACAGACTCGCCGCCTTACCAAACAGCATTTTCTGATAAAACCACTCAAGTGGATACGTTACTACCGAAAATGCCCCCATCATGATATGTGCCTGTTCATTAAGCAGCTCCATTGGCTCGGCATATCCGGAAATACTCACCGCCGCATATATATCATGGTCATAATTCTGAACAGCGGTCACTGCATAGCCACCCCAGCTATGTCCATAAAGCATCACTGGCAATCCCCAATTCTGACTTTCTATGTAGCTTAACGCCGCATCTAAATCCAGCGCCGACTGGGGTAATCCCCTGGTACTTTTCCCTTCGCTGTTATAGCTTCCGGTACAATCATAAGAGAAAACACGCCAGCCCTGATCCACAAAAAACATCGTTTCCGGAGTATAGCTCTCGGCACCACCACCCAGGCCATGTGCAATTACAACTAACCCGTTACTATTTTCCTCTCCATAAATGTACCCAGCCAGCTTGTTCTTCCCTGATAAAAAACTTACTTCGGTCCTGGGATACCCGCTAATATCCTTGTAACAAAGAAAAGCAGAATAGTTAGGCTTTTCGGCTCTGCCAAAATTATCATCATATATGGATTTTGTTATCACCATGGAAACAATCAGAAATACTACCACAAATCCCCATACAGAAAATAATATAATCCGTTTTCTATACTTTATCCGTTTCTCTATCGGTTCCTTTATCCCTCTCCTATCTTCCTTTACCTCATTTTTTATCAAAGACATATCATTGGCCCCCTATGTTAAATCTTTCACACTATTATTATACTATATGAAGCCTGAGGTTAAGTCAATATAAATCAAAAACAATACTTATGTTATGAGTCCTTTTCATGTGGTTGAATGATTAAGTCAATATTTATTTAAATTTGCAAAAAAACAGGATGTGCAAAAAGTGACATCCTGTTTTTTCATTTATCCTATTATTTACAAAGTTCTGCAACTACTTCATTAATGACTTTACCATCTGCTTTTCCTTTTAATTCGCCCATAACATTCTTCATAATCTGTCCTTTATTTTTAGTGGCAACTACATCAGCGAATTTTTCCAAAATTATAGCTTTTACCTCTTCTGCAGACATCATAGCTGGTGCATACTCAGAAATCACATCATATCTTGCCTGATATTCTTCCAGTAAATCCGTTCTGGCAGGAGGGCATGTATCAATCTGCTCTCTTACCGATTTAATCTCTTTTAATATCACACGGTCCACTAATTCCTCACCGATATTTTCTCTACAGCCTTCGTCAATGGCTACCTTTTTAACAGCCGAAACCAATGATGATATGGCATCTTTTCTGGTTTTATCCTTTGCCTTCATAGCTGCTATCATGTCTTGTTGCAATTGTTCCATTTGCATAATTTGTTCCCTCCTTATTTTTATTACGGTACTATTTTAGCACTTTAGAAGAAATTACGCAATTTTTTATTCTTTATAAACCTGTATTTTCTATTCTTCGTAAACCTGTATTTCCTTAATGAAAAATTCATCTCCGCTGATTATCTCAAAGTCCCTTTTCCCACATCTGGGGCAAACCCCTTTTTCAATCATCAAATTAAACACTTCTGTACATCCCCGGCATTTCCCATTTCCAGGAATCGTTTCAACCTCCAGCACTGACCCCTCTAGTACTGTATCTTCCACCGCCATGGGATATATATCCTTTATATATTTGGGAATCATAGAGGATAATTCTCCTACTTGCAGGACTAGCTTTTCAACTTTTTCTACGTTATTTTGTGCTGCCACTTCTGTTACCTGTTTTACTACTTCCAGAAGGACTCCCAGTTCATGCATACCTAAGCTCCCGTCTGTGCGCATCTGCACACGTACAAACTTAGAAATTCTGAAGCAGTGTCGTTTACTGCCTTAGTATTTCTCTCATATTGTTCCTATATGCCGCTTGACATAAAATTAAGAAGGGAGTGAAAGATTTCTCCTTCACTCTTCCTTCTATTTATTGTTCTTTCTTCCCCATTAAGGATTGCCTGTTTTGCTGTTTCATCCATCTCTATTTCTACTTATTGTTCTTTCTTCCCGCCAAGGGCATCTTTTACTTTTCTCACAACAATTTTACCCTGACGTTTAACCATCTGTTTTACAACAACTGGCTTCATATTAAGGAACTCTACACCTTCTCCATCATATACACGTTCCAGTTCAATGGCGTCAAATTTACACTTGGTTGTACACTGACCACATCCAACACACATATAACTGTCCACAATGGTTGCTCCACAGCCAAGGCAGCGCTCGGTCTCTTTCTTCATCTGCTCTTCGGTGAAGGTCCCACGTAAGTCACGGAAGCATTCTTCCGCCTTTTTCTCGGCTCTGATATGCTCTGGACGTTGGCGGGAGGTATTGTCAAAGTCTTTCAAAATCGCTGCTTCTTTGTTCAGTTCCTTATATTCCTTCCGGTCACGGCCATATACAAGGCTTTGTCCTGGCTGAACAAAACGGTGAATGGAGATTGCCGCTTCTTTGCCTGCTGCAATGGCATCAATCGCAAAGCGTGGTCCTGTGTAAACATCTCCACCTGCAAAAATATCTGGTTCCGCCGTTTGATATGTAAATCCATCCGCTTCAACCGTTTTATTTCCGCGTAACTGTACCTTTGTTCCACTAATAAGGTTATCCCAGATAATGGACTGCCCAACGGAAATTAATACATAATCGGCTTCCACGGTTATTAAATTATTTTCATCATACTTGGGACTAAATTTTCCCTGGTTATCAAATACGGAAATACATTTTTTAAATTCAACTGCTTTTACTTTTCCGTTTTCTGTGATAATACGGTTTGGTCCCCAGCCATTTTTAATTGTGATATGTTCTTCTTCAGCCTCTTCTACTTCATCAGCTGCGGCTGGCATTTCAATACGGCTTTCCAAACAGAATTGCTCCACTGATGCAGCACCAGCACGAATGGCAGTACGAGATACGTCAATGGCAACATTACCACCACCAACTACTACTATCTTGCCTTCATATCGTTTGGTATTATCCGTATTAATCGTCCGTAAGAAGTCAATTCCACTGATAACGCCTTCTGTATCTTCGCCTTCAATCCCTAATTTACGTCCACCCTGAGCACCAATTGCCAGGTAAAAAGCATTATATCCTTGTTCTCGCAGATTTTCGATGGTTACGTCTTTTCCTACCTCAACCCCAGTCTTAAACTCAACACCCATAGCTTTGATAATTTCGATTTCAGCCTCAACCACATCTTTTTCCAGACGGAAGGATGGGATTCCAAGGGTCAGCATGCCACCTAATTTTTCTTCCTTTTCAAACACCGTAATTGTATAGCCGTCCAAAGCCAGATAATATGCACAGGAAAGTCCTGCCGGACCTGCTCCAATAATAGCAACCTTTTTATCACTATAATTATGACGCTTTGTCGGAATAAAACGTTTTCCTTCTTCCAATTCCTGCTGTGCAATAAACTTTTTAATCTCATCAATGGCAATTGGTTCATCGATATCGCCACGAGTACAGGAATCTTCACAACGACGATTACAAATACGTCCACAGACCGCTGGTAATGGATTTTCGTGTTTGATCAGCTCTAAGGCTTCCATGTATTTTCCCTGAGAAGCCAGCTTTATGTATCCCTGGACACCAATATGGGCCGGGCAATTGGTCTTACATGGTGCTGTACCGGATTCTACTACATCCTCACGATTGGTACGATAATCTGGATTCCAGTGTTCCTCTGTCCATTTATGATCACGTGGGGTAATTGTGGTAGTAATATCCGTTACAATCTTTTCGTTGGAGCATAATTTCTGACCCAGCTTCAGCGCATTTACCGGACAGTTTTCCACACACTGACCACAGGCAACGCACTTTTCTGGGCTAACCTTTGCCACATAATTAGAACGAACCATATCGTTATTTTTAAACATTTCGGCAGTTCGAAGAGAAAGACAGCCACATCCACAGCAATTACAGATTGCATGGGTTTTACCGTTACCATCTACGTTTGGTATCTGGTGCATAAGTCCATTTTCTTCTGCCTTACGGAGTATCTCAAAGGCTTCTTCTCTGGTAATCTGACGACCTCTGCCCGTCTTAATATAGTATTCCGCCGCATGCCCCATCTGAATACACATATCTTCTTTTAGATGTCCGCAGCCCTCTCCCATCAGTTCACGGTCAGTTCGGCAGGAACAGGCCGTTACGGTGAATATATCGTTTTCATTTAAATACTTGGATACTTCTTCGTATGAAGCAGCATGACTGTTGCCGTCAATGGCTGACTCAATAGGAATAACACGCATCAGACCAACACCCACGGGAAACACTCCGGCACTCTTTGGTCCACGCAAACGTCCGTATGCTTCCATGGCATATCCTATAATCGGGTACTTTTTGCAGTTTTCCTCACTGTTTACAATGACTTCCATGGTACCAGGAATCCAGGTTTCCGCCCAGAAAATATCAACATTTCTTTCTTTGTCTGTATTCCAGAACGCAACCCCGTAGAATGCCAGTTTTTTCAGCTGTTCTTCTACATAGACCAAAGGTTTGCTCATTTCATTCGCAATTTCCTGCGCAGTCTTATGTACATATATCCCAAGATGACATCCCACTTCAGCCATTTCATCATCTACACCGGCTTCCAGAATTACATACTCCGGATCATCCCAAAGAAAAGTGTCCTTTCCGCTTTTACGTCCCAGATGATTTGCTAATTTCATTACCTTTTCGTTATACTGGCACTTATACCAGTCGGGAAAAATCATTTTTGTAAGGTCCTTCATTTGTGTCCTCCTTAACCAATACGCCTACCTTCTCGTGGTCATACCAGCGCACATTTAATTTGATAAAATTTTATCACATTTTTATCGAAAGGTCAACAAAAACAATAGTATTCTAGGTTTTGATGATTTCCCACTTTCTGGTCATACCAGTTTGCCACCGTGCTTTTTCCACCTTCCTGTTACTTATACAAAATCTTTCTTACGGTTTCATCAGATAGCGAATATTCTTCACAAATTGCTTCAATGCTCATCTTTAAATGAAAGTACTTATGTCTTATTTCCTCATTTCTCTGCTCATAAAAAACACGGGCTCCGGAACCAGAGCCCCATTGTTTTCGTTTTCCCTCAGACGGAATGTATAACACTTCTCCTGAGGCATATTTCTGAATTTCTTTTAGCAGCTCATCGGGAAGAATTTCGGATGCATTCCTATATTTCAATTGAATGTACCTCTCTTTCTATTCCTGTGCGAAAAATTCAGCCAACGTACCAAATTTTTTGAGGGTAGCTCCATGAACCTGAATTTGAAACAGGATATATGCCTCAAGCTCATGTGCTGTTTCCTTAAGCTTTTCTAAGTTTGAAGCGGAAAAATCGCCAAGCAAATCCATTTCCTTCAGACCAAATTCCTCACCAACAATGCTTAACTCATTTTGTAGATTACCTGCTTCTGAGAAAGCTGCATCTACCTTTTTATTATCACAATAAAATTCAAGGCGTCTCCAAGCAAGACAAAGTTCCTGATACCATCCGGCCAGTTCAGTAAAATCAATGTTTTTCTTTGTATCTTCCACTTCTGGCTTTCGGACTGCAATAAACTGACGAGTTGAACCGATAGTCAGATATGCCAAGTTTCTTAATTCACTCACAGAATCGGCCCTTGCCATAGCCATATAATATTCAATAAAATTGTCTGGCAAAGCTTCCATTTTCTTAAGCTCCTGTATCGGTCCATTGCTCCAGTCTTTGGTATAGGTTCCATTAAGATATACCACTGCCAGGGAAAGATAATGATGAACAAATTCTGCGGTTGCTCGAACCTTATACAGTTTTTCTTCAAACATCATATTACGATACAAGTCCATCGCAATATTGAGAAGCTCCAATGCCTTTTTATAAACAAATTTTGAGTCGGCAAGATTTTTATAAAGTTTTTCCTGCAAGGTATGAAAGTGTTCTTCCTCTTCCTTCGTCCTACTGTATACCACCTTACCATTTCCCAGACAAAGAGTAGCATAGTCCTCCAAATTGGCAGTTCGCTCCATCCGCTCCCAAGAACGGGGATATAAATCATTTCCAATATTGTCAATAATAAATGTCTGAGCCAGTTCATAGCCTCTTTCGGTTGCTGGTACAAAATAGTCGAAACACTCTCCGTGTCCGTCTCCATTTACAGAATGTCCTTCTACTGCCACTAGCAGAGCAATGTCATCCGGATACTCTGTTTTGATTTTATTAATTGCCCATTCTTGAAGTTTTTTTGTTGTGTTTTCCATATAATCCTCTTCTTTCATTTTATTATTCACCGCGGCCGTTGTTTATAATTGAATTATAATGGATAAGAAACGAAAAAACTATGCAGGAATTAATTATAAAAATTCATGGCGGGGTATTTGCTATATAACTTCTTCTTTTGCTCCTCTCTGTAAAAATATTGGAAGTAAAAAGAGTATATTACTCCGGCGCTAAAATATCGCAAGCTTTTCCAGGCAAGAAACCCATATACTCAAGCTTTCTTGCCTGCAAAAACTGCGATATTTAACCGCCGAAGTAATAGAAAAAGCTCTGAATATTCAGAGCTCTCTAATACCTTTATTTTACTACATTCCGTCTGCCATATCTAAGCGGTTCTGCTATCGTTCTTTTGAAAAACGCAATAATTGGTCCCATGAAAAAAGCTGCAAACAATGTTCCAACTCCAACAATCGCTCCAAGGAAGAAGCCAATCCCAACGCAAATCACATCTGTGGCAATACGGCAATATTGGAATTTAGCAACTTTATGCTCTGCCATGTATATGGCTACTGCATCATATGTAGAAACTCCCATATCGGCAGTGAAATATAAAGCAGAAGCAAAACACAAAACAATAATGCCAGCGATTAGCAGGATAACCCGATAGTAAATATTTTTATCTGGCAGAAGGAACTCAAATAGCCATGAAGAAAACTCAACCATATACCCCAAAACAAAGATATTGATAAAGGTTCCCAGTCCAATTTTCTTTCGATCTGCCAGGAAAACTACAATCAGCATCAGACAATTCAAAATCGTATAAAAAGTGCCAAATCCAATGTTGGTCAAATTCCATACACCATGTGCAAATACCTGAAATGGGTCCATTCCAAAGCTGGAATAATTAAACATTCCAACTGAAAAACCTGATAAACTAACTCCTGCTACTGTCATAATAATACGTTTTGCTTTTTCGCTCATGTTGACTCCTTCTGTCATTTGACGGTTTTTACCGTTTTTATTTTCTTTTTTATTACGAAGTGGTATGGTTTTCGGCATCCTTTTCCTGTAATTCTCTAATTATCATTTTGCCTCCTAATCCATTTTCCTACTTCCTCTCATCTCCTACAAAGAACTCAAACAATACTTTTTCAAATAACTCCGGATATTCCAAGTCAGCTAAATGAGATGCATTTCATAATAAATATTTCGACTTCCTTCGCCTTATAGAACCCTTTATTAGCAAGCATCATACTACTCCCACTCCCCCAGACTTGAGATTTTATTACTTCTGGGTTTGTCTTTCTTTTTATCCTTATACCGACGCTCCACCATTCGCAGCTTTTTTTGAGCAAATTGAATTTCCTTTTGTAATTTCAAATAATTATTCCATCGTTCCGAGGTAAGATTTCCCATTTCCAATGCTTCTCTGACCTTGCAACCTGGTTCGTTCTGGTGGGTACAGTTGGAAAATTGACACTTCTTAATATTTTCTGCCACATCAGAAAAAGTCAAGTCAAAACCTTCTTCTGAATCCCACATCCCCACTTCTCTGATTCCTGGCGTATCAATAAGCATAGCGCCTGATTCCAAAAAGATCATTTGGCGATGGGTTGTGGTATGCCGGCCTTTGGAGTCATCTTCCCTAATTCCACCTATTTTCATTCTCTCATCTCCAGTAAGAGCATTTACCAAGGATGATTTTCCTACTCCTGAAGAGCCAAGCAGTACAAAAGTCTTCCCTGGGTTCAGGACTTCTTCCAGCCGCTCATAGCCTTCCCCTGTATATGAACTGACTCCAATAATGGGAACTCCAATCGCAGCACCTTCTGCTATCTCTAGTTTATCTTCTGTATCCTCGCACAAATCCGTTTTCGTAAAAATTACAATTGGACTTCCACCACTTTCCCAAGCAATGGCAAGATAGCGTTCCAGTTTTTTCAAATTAAAATCATCGTTAAGAGACATCGTAATCAATACAAAGTCGAAATTAGATGCCAAAACCTGCTCCGTTCCATTGAATGAATCCAATCTGGATAATTTACTGCTTCTTTCCAATGTCTTGATAATCTGGTCATCTCCCAAGGGATTATTTCTTGCAATAACAAAATCCCCCACGACAGGGTATTCTTCATTTTGCTCACCGTACTCGTTGTTATAGTACACACTGCCCTTTAACTTTGCTGTCTTTTCACCTTCTTTGGTAATAATACAATAGCGTTCTTTATGAACTGCCGTTACTCTGGCAATCCGTAAATCTGTTTCGTTCGGAATGTTTCGTTCTAACTGCTTTTTACCTAAGATAATTTCAATATAGCTTAGTGTTATTGGTTTCAAAATAATTTCTTTTAATGTAGTTTCTTTTAATGCAGTTTCTTTTAATGCAGTTTCTTTCAATGCAGTTTCTTTTAATGTAGTTTCTTTTAATGTAGTTTCTTTCAATATGGTTTCCTCCAAGATTTAATTTACCTTTAATCGGTACACATTCACCGGTTTAAAAATGGGCGTAAAAATGCCCTGAAGCACATAGCTTTGTCCTCCAGGGAATAAATCTTATAAGAATATTCCAATGATATAAGAAAACTTAAGGTTAATTTATAATTCCCCAGAGTGATATTTTGTTCTTAACAATACTTTTCTCAAATTTTTTCATTCTCACATCACTCCTTCTTTTTTTATTAGCAATAAATTTCAACATTAAGTATGAAATTGAATTTCCAACCTGCTTCTTATAAAGTACACTAATTTATTACATGTGTCAAGCAATAAATTAGTGTATTCATAGCTTTTTTGTATCCCGCTTTTGTATACGGGGACATGACTATCCTTGTCCATATGAAAAAATTTTATCTCCATGTTGTAGTTTATACAATAACTCTATTTTCTTTTCATATCCGGCTACAACCCCCTTTATTCTGCTTTCATAATACACATCTTTTTTCAGCAGATTACTAATAGCCTCCTGAGACGGCAGTTTTTCTATATCTACCAAATTTACATCCGATACATATTTGAGCAAATCTTTTTCTTTTTTGCGAAAGCTGCTTACCTGAATATCAAGTAAGTCATTATTCAATGGAAGCTTAGGCATATTCCAAAACATGCTGTTACCTGAGTCAAAAATAGGAGCCACATCAATAAATTTAAGAGTATCCGAGTTTCTCAAAATGCCAAAATTATTAAAATGACGATCCGTATTGGTCAATACAAAATCTGTTAATATTTGATACTCCAAAAAAGTTCTGACCACATTTTCGTCCAACCCGTTCTCTTTGCACACAAAAATAAAATGTTCGTACTCTGACATGTCATTGCGCTTCTTTATGGACGAAACAACATCATAAGCTGAAATAAATTCGATTGCTTCGCTTGTAAAATCTTTGCAGATGCAGCCCATTCCCTTACCGGCTATGGTTGTGATTTCACATAAACGGTAGCTGGTATATGGTACCCGTTTTTGCTCCTGATGCACATAAGTGGCAATTACCTCATTGATGCTTTGCTGACAAGAGTCACCATAATTTCCCTTTATCAGATAACGCTCACCCTTTTTAATAATCCATTTTTTCTGTAACTCCCCTTGAAGAGATGCACTGGGATAGAATACAGATTTATTCGCTACTTCAACCTCATCTTGAACGTTTTCAGCAGCATCAAACTGCTCTTTCAGCTGAAGTTCTCCAATCTCATCCTTAAAATCATTTGTATATAAGCTGACGTTTTCCCATTCCAGCCCACTGTCAATCGGTTTTATCCAATAGTGATCCGTTAAGCTGAGCCCAAGATTCCGAAGAAGAAAGTTTGTGGTGGTAGGAATGTTGTGATTGATTAAAATTCGCTCCATATTTCCTTGTGATAAAGGAACAGCCCTGCGTTCCCACCACTTTTTCAAATCGCTTTGTGAATGTTTCCCTCCCAAGGGTAACAACTCTTTTTTCACGTTATTGGACACCTTTACAATACTGCCGGATATCCGTTCAATGGTTAAAACCGTTACTACCTCATTTTTATGCATCAAATAATATATGATTTCATCATTCATCCCATTCGTCACCTCCTAATCCTGGAAAGTTTTCGTTTAGTGTAACCGTTTCCACATAGTTTTCTATCATCATGATGGCCGCCTCTGTGAGCCAGGGCAATGTCTTTGCTGAAAAAGCCACATTAAAAGGTAGTTGTACAATTATTCCGCCATAAAGAAACATTAAATTACAATGATTCTTTTCCAATTTCCATTTGCCATAAATTTTGTATTGGGGGGAATAAATCTGGCTGCATTGGATTTCCCTCTTTGATATAGACAAATCAATGCTATAGGAGAGTAATCTTCGCAATCTTTTCTGATCTTCTTTCTCTACTGATTGGATCTCAACAATTTGTAAATCCAGAATTTCCTCGATTGTACACCCTAGCACCAAACTCAGACGGTACAAGGTCTCGCCTTTTGCACTGGCAATTTCTTTATGCCCTTGCTCATAGTCTTGAAGTGAGCGCAAATTGATGCCACTTAATTGAGACACTTCTTTTCTTGAAAGACCTCTGCTTTCTCTTAATTGCTTTAAATCCATATCATCACCTGCTTTTTATTACATAATTATATTTTTATTATACGCATTTTTGCGTATTTTTACAACCACTATTAATAAAAAAAAGCCATACTATTTACAATCATATTAATGATTCTTAATCGTATGGCTGAATGAAATGCTTCTATTTCTCTAAATTTCCTGGCTGCAAAACAACAATCTGTTTTTTCATCCCTTCTGCAAGTTCCAAAACACTACTTGATAAAATTTCAACGCCTTCCTTTAACTTAAGGTATTCCTCAACTGGTGCCAGCACCTCATAACCAAAATGATCTCCACGATAATGCATTGGTATCATAATAGTGGGATTTATTTCGTCTACAACCGCTTTCATTTCTTCTGGCTCCAATGTAAAATATCCACCTACCGGCGCCATTAGAAGAAATGCCCCTTTCATTTCCGCCATTTCGTCTGGTGTTGGATTACATCCTATATCACCCAAATGTACCAGTTTTAACCCATTTGTCTCCAGGATGTGAATTCTGTTCTTCCCACGCTGTTCACCACGCTTTTTATCGTGAAAGCTATCAATCACCTTAAGCTGAAAAGGATTCCTTTTCCCCGCTTCTCTCACCGTAACACAACCACCTCCGTTATGATCACCATGCCCATGACTGATAAGTACTTGATCCGCTTCCTCCCTAATCGGCCCCAGCCCCTCTACGGAACCTGTTTCATAAGGGTCGAGAATAACTGTATAATCCTCACAGGTAATCTTAAAACAAGCATGACCTAACCATTCCACTTTAATCATATTAACTCCCATCTGTGCGCACCTGCGCACGTACAAATCAAGATGTTGAAAAGACAGTTTTATCGTTCTTTCAACCTACTCCTCCAATCTTTGTACTATAAAAAACGTCGTACCTTTTTACAATACTCCCTGTACTTATTCCCATATATCTTCTCCAGTGATTTTTCTTCCAGTCGTATCTGACGATTAAACAACCAGATGCCAACACACATATAGATAAAGAAAAGCCAGTCCGGATAAATCCAGAAAATCCCTGTGAGCATAATACCGAAAGCTGTATATATGGGATTCCGGCTTATTGCAAATATCCCTGTGGTTATCAATTCCCCTGGATTAACTTCATCCAGTCCAACCCGGAAGCTTTTTCCAAAGGATAACAATGCCAGCAAAAAGATTACAACGGCAACACCACAAAACAAAACGCCAAGCCAGGAAATCACTTCATTTTGAAAGATATCCGTATGGGGTCTTGGTAAAGCAAACGCATTTGCTATCAATAAATAAATATAAAATAACACAAAGGGAGGAATCAAAAAATCCTTTTTATCCATCTCCCCAAACTGCATGGCCTTAATCCCTTTTCTCTTTAATCGATTTACTCGGACTAGCACCATTAAAATAAAAGAAGCAAACATGATGATTCCAATATATCCTTGCATCTCAACTCCCATCTGTGCGCTCCTGCGCACGTACAAATCAAGATGTTGAAAAGACCGTTTTACCGTTCTTTCAACCCATTCCTTTCCGTGCATCATAACACACACCATTCCTGTCTACTGATGCCATTTTGATTGATATTCTGTCAATATAATAACATCTATAATACAGGCTAATCTTATTTCAATAAGGTAAACTGATTCTTCCAGTAATCCAAAACTCCCTCTTCTTTTAAACGTGCCAACTCTCTGGAAAGCGACGTCCGATCAATACAAAGAAAGTCCGCCAGTTCCTCCCGGTTAAAAGGAATGGAAAAATGGCGCTCGCTATTGGCAGCCACCGATTTCAGATAAGTAAGCACCTTTTCCCGAACTGTCTTTTTGCTCAGAAAGTCCATCCGGTTTTGAAGTATTAGATTCTTCTGGGCGATAATCTGAAGCATATTTTCAATCAGTCCTCTATGGAATGTACAGGAATGAGAACAGCTCCTCAATATCCGTCCAAATTCTAAAAACATGATTTCTGAATCCTCACAGGTAATCACACTCACCGGACTTTCTTCTACGCCGGCACAACAAAGTGCCTCACCAAAAAATTCACCTGGAGAAGCCACGCCAATTACCATCCGATTTCCATCTGCATCCTCCTTTACAATCTGTACCATTCCATTTAGGACGATACCAACCTGATCCGGCTTGCTCCCTGCCCGCAATAATATTTTGTTTTTCTTCGCTATTATTACCTTAGCCTCAAGGCAATTGAGCATTTGTCCTAAATCAGCTTGCTCAATCCCATCAAACAGCTTTACTTTTTCCAAAATTGAAAAATACTTTTCCATAAAATAACATTCCTTTGATTTTTGTAGCATATGCCACGGAATTTTTATTTTTATTATATTACAATCACGTTATAAATACAAGAGAAGTTGAAAGCGAATGAATACTCTTTCATGAATTTTCATAAACATAAAAGGAAAGCTCTTCCATAATAAAGTACCTTCTCTTAGCAAGCTTGTGTCCGCGCTGCAACCACAAGCTTACAATACATAAAAAGCAGCGCAGAAAAGAGGATAAGTATGGAAAATATGTTTTGTTTCCAATGTGAGCAGACAGCCAAAGGAACCGGTTGTACCATGTCAGGAGTATGTGGAAAGGTACCTCAGGTTTCCAATGCCCAGGATTCCCTTACCTGTGAAATGATCGGGTTGGCAAAGGCTGCTCTGGAAAAAAATCTGGAGTCAGGAGAAAAACAAGTCGTTGTTGATTTTATTGTAGATGGTTTATTTACAACGATAACAAATGTAAATTTTGATGAAAAAAGCATCCAGACTTTAGAAAAGAAAATAGCAGAAAAACGTGAAAGTCTGGGCGGTCATACCACCATCCCAACTCATGATTTATTCCATGGGGATGATGATCTGGTATCGCTTCGTTCTACACTGCTATTTGGTCTTCGTGGAATGGCGGCTTATGCCCATCATGCCAGAGTATTGGAAAAACGAGATGCGGAAGTAGATTCCTGGTTCATTCGTGGAATGGCAGCTCTATCTGAAGAACATACGGTAGAAGAATGGTTAGGACTTTTAATGGAGTTTGGTGGCATAAACTTAAAATGTATGGCACTCTTAGATGAGGCTAATACTGGCACATATGGAAATCCGGTACCGGTTACCGTTCCTTTGGCCATCGAAAAAGGACCTTTTATCGTAGTTACCGGACACGACTTACATGACCTTAAGATGCTTCTGGAGCAAACAGACGGAAAAGGGGTAAATATCTATACTCATAGCGAGATGCTTCCTGCCCATGGTTATCCAGAATTAAAGAAATATTCACACTTAAAAGGAAATCTCGGTACTGCGTGGCAGAATCAGCAAAAAGAATTTGACAATCTGCCTGCTCCCGTATTATTTACCACTAACTGCTTAATGCCACCTAAGGGAACTTATCTGGATCGTGTATACACTACTTCTGTTATGGCATATCCAGAAGCAAAACATATTCCTGAAAACGAAGACGGCCAGAAAGATTTCTCTGCACTCATCAACCACGCACTTGAATTAGGTGGTTATGAAGAAGAACAGGCACTTACAGGTATCAATGGCGGTACAACTGTAACCACTGGATTTGGAAGACAGACCATTCTCGATAATGCACCAGCCATTATTGATGCCGTAAAAGCAGGAGCCATTCGACACTTTTTCCTGGTTGGCGGCTGCGACGGAGCAAAGCCCGGAAGAAATTATTATACCGATTTTGTAAAGCAATCTCCTGAAGATACCGTTGTATTAACTCTGGCTTGCGGAAAATACCGTTTTAATGATATGCAGATTGGTGAAATCGGACCTTTCCCACGTATTTTGGATATGGGACAGTGTAACGATGCCTATGGGGCAATTCAGGTAGCACTTGCTCTCTCCAATGCCTTTGAATGCGGAGTGAATGAACTTCCTCTTACCCTGGTACTATCCTGGTATGAACAGAAGGCTGTATGTATTTTACTGACTCTGCTTTCCCTGGGAATTAAAAATATTTATATTGGACCTAGCATTCCTGCCTTCTTCTCTTCTACCGTCCTTAATGTATTGGTTGAGAACTTTGGACTGCATCCGATTAGTACACCAGAAGATGATTTAAAAGCAATCTTAGGTTAATCTAAAAAATAAAAAAAGTCTCTCAGCCAACGTCTGAAAAATGTTGACTGAGAGACTTTCTCACTACCATTGACGCCTCTTCCTTTTAATGCTTTATCTTTAGTTCATTGGCATTTTCAACTTAATCCGCTAAATTCGCTCATGACCATCTGACTAAGTTCCGAATCATTCTCTGCCAGTTCTTTTAAATAGAGCAAACTACTTCCCTTATATTCAAGCTCTTTACCGATTGTGGCAAATTCCATGGAGCGTCTGCAAAGGGCTACTACACAATCTTCACTATGATTCCCCTCACAATTACGACACCACTTACATGCAATCGCTATCACTCTTGCCCCATCCTCTTTGTCATATGCCTTTAAGTCATCAACCGGAATCCGAGAAACTCCTCCCGCAATTCTAACTTCACCATTATGATAATGATCCAGACATTTTTGAGAGAACCCAACCAGACAACCTGTTTCATCACATCTTGCTCCAGTTCCGGCAAAGCAGTTGCCACACTGTTCAGCTAAAGCTGCATCCATCATTTTTGAATATTCCATATAATTCTCCATCCTGTATAAACAATTTATACTGTGAATTTTTTTGTTATATCTGCTAATCTTTCCGAAGAAAGGGATACTTGGTTCATATTCTCAACTAAATCATCAGACTCAGCAGAGATTTCAGCCGTTAATGACGCTACGTTAGATGTTTCCTCTGCTCCCGTTTGAGTAGAGGAAGTAATTTCATGAATCGAATGAATGATACCTTTTGTGGAAGCTAACAACTTCTTAGAAGTGTTGTTGAAATCCTGGGTCATCCCACTTATATAGTCCGCATCATCGTTATAGCTGATAGCGGCGTCCATCATCTTTTTATAGTCTTCTGTTACATCGGTTGCTACATAATTCAATAATCCATTTGATTGGCTTGCTAAGTTGGTAACGGCCGATTTTACTTCCTGTGTAATTTCCAAAATTCTGCCCACGGTATTTTTTGAGTTTTCCGCCAGATTGCCAATTTCACTTGCTACAACGGCAAAGCCTCTTCCAGCCTCGCCCGCCCGAGCAGCTTCGATCGAAGCATTTAGTGCCAGTAAATTAGTTTGGCTGGTAATATTTAAAATCGCATCTGCTAACTGACCAATTTCTTCTACTGCTTTTGATTCTTCTAATGCCTGTTCCAGACTTACTTTCTTTTCACCAAAAATGGTATTGGCTTTTTGCTGTGAATTACTAACACTCATTCTAAGGCTGGCGGCTCTTTCATGAATTTTTTCGGCAGTGGTGTAACCTGTTTCTGCTTTTTCAGCTAATACACCCATGGATTGCTCCATTCCCTCGGATACGCTAAGTACGTGCTCAGATGATGCACTGGTCTCTTCCATTCCTGCCGAAAGTTTCTGCGTAGCATCTGAGGTATCAGCCAATTCCCGATTAATACTTCCCAGGGTTTCATTTGTGGAATAAATCTGCTTATCAAGAGCTTCTGACTCTTGCTTAATATCCAACACGGTCTGACGCATGATTTCTCTCATACTGACGATATCATTAGCCAGATTTCCCATCTCATCCTTTCGTTCAAGAAATTGTGTAGGAATCCGATAGGTCAAATCTTTTGCCGCAACACGCTCAGACAAAGATTGTATTTCCTTAATTGGCTTCAAGATACTATTACCTAACGCACCTGCAATTCCGCTTGCCAGCAGTACTGCAACAACTGCAACCGAAATAATCTGGATGGAACCATTTCGATGGGCTTTATGAATTCTGGCATTCACGTTTAAAGCATGCTGCTCATTCCAATCAGAACATTTTTTCATTACGTCAAAAAACAGTTCTGCGTCCTCAGCATTTTTTCCTTTTAATAATTCACTGCCTGTTTCCCCGTCGCCTTGCGCATACAACTGGATTACACTGGCCCTGGATTCCCCATAAGCCTTTGAGTTCTGGGATATTTCAATAAAAGCTTCCTTATCCTCATCCTCAACCATTGAATCCTCGTAAGCCTTTAACACATTATCCATGCTAGTCTTATTTTCTTCTAAAGAGGTCAGCAAATCATTAACCTGATCCTGATTTTCTGTTAACAGGATTTTTGTAAATAGTAATCTGTCATTGGACAACAGCTGCTCTGCTTGCTTAATATATGACATTCCCATAAAGGAGTCATAATACATCTTATCACTACTTTTGCTAACAATAAATAAATCGACAAGACCAATAATTCCAACCGTCAATAATAGTGCAATAATAATTGCAAAACACGATGCAAACTTTCCCGTTAATTTCATATTCTTAAATCCCATATCCATCTCTCCACTCAAGTATTATAATATATTAAATATATTGTTTTTTTCATATTTTGTCAAGTGTTTTATCGCATTTCCAAATTAATACCTCGTTTTATTCTTTTCGTGAATATTTTATCATTTAGAGTTATGACAAATAGGCTACCGTAATCACCAGGATAACAATAAATTTATGGAATTAAAATAGCCACTGAGCAATAAATTTAATAAAAAAGTGTAAAGCCCGGCTATCAAGACTTTACACTTTTTAGTTTGCTTGTATGGTTACGCTATGTTCAGATGTTCCTTTATTTTACGCACATCCTCCTTAAGAATATTCACTTCAATTCTTGTCATAACATCTTTAGACAATTCGCCCTTTATTGCTTCGTCCACTTTTCGTTCTAAAGAAAGATGGCCTTCCGCTATAAGGCGAATGTTCTTATTTGTTTCATTTTCAAGCATCAAAGTTGTTTCCCGCAAGCCAAGCTTAACTTCTTCAAGTCCATCTTCAACTGATATCAGTCTTTGATTCATAGTTGACATTTCACCCTTCATGTCCTTGATTTCACCCTTCAAGGATGTTATCTCCGACAATACCAAATCCATTTTATCGTTCATTGTCATTTTATCATTTCCCCTTTGCGTTTGATAAAAATCACTCCTTTATTATTTTAGCATATGTGCTTAATAAAGTCTAATTCATTTTTGCTAGTGTACCATCTTCTAAATAACTGGAGTTACTATTCACTCCCCAGCCTATCACTTGCTGATAGGCTGGGGCCAACACGTAAAATCAGCCAATGAGCCTGCCCCTCGCCGCAGGCGACTTTAAATGGGCAGGCGATGTTACTGTCACAGGCTTGCCTGTGAACAGTAACTTCAAGTTACATTTTAACCCTTCAATCTCTGGTCATACCAGTTTTATTTTATTGCTTTTCTTTTCTTCCAAATACCCGAAGTCAATACAACTCCAAATGCCTCAGAAATCATTTGCTTGAAATAATAACTTTCTGGTGCTATATTGGTTAATATACAAAATGATGCTTAACATGCACAGGAGGACTAATTATGCAGGCAATTATGGAGCCAATTTTTGAAATACCTTATTTAATCGGAGTGGTTACTCTTGGTATCCTTATTTTACGAATGGCAAAGGGCCGACAACAGTACACTATTTTTGGAATTATGGCCATCGTTTTAGGATGTGGAGATGCCTTTCACCTGATTCCCCGTATATACGCCCTGTGGACCGATGGCACTGCCAATCATCCGGCTTCCCTTGGCTTTGGTAAAATGGTTACCTCTATTACTATGACTGTTTTCTACGTTCTTTTATATCACGTTTGGTGTAAAAGATACGATATAAAAAAGAGCACTCTCATTACGGGAGCAGTTTATGCTCTTGCCGTCGCCCGGATTGCTCTTTGCCTCTTCCCTCAAAACGAGTGGCTTAGTGCTGATGCTCCCCTTTCCTGGGGAATATACCGCAACATACCATTTGCTCTGCTGGGAATTCTAATTATTATTTTATTCTTCAGGGAAGTCGGTAAAAATAAAGACCAGTTTTTTCGGTTCATGTGGCTGGCTGTTACACTTAGCTTTCTATTTTATATTCCAGTTGTATTATTTGCCGACCTCTATCCTATGATTGGAATGCTAATGATTCCCAAAACCTGTGCATATGTGTGGATTGTGGTAATGGGATATCGGGCAGCCAAAGATAAATAACAAAAACAAGCGCAGGGGAAATGTACCACATTACATCTCCCCTGCGTTCATATTCTCCCACCACTTTATGCTTGCCTCAACCAATATTTACACAGCTTTCCAACATTACTTATACAAAATCTTTCTTACTGTTTCATCTGATACGAATATTCTTCACAAATTGCCTCAATGCTCCTCTTTAAATGAAAATACTTATGACGTATCTCTTCATTTCTCTGTCAGCGCACGGTATGTATAATTATCTATATACATTTTTTGTTATGTTGATAATTTCTGCACAATTTGGTTTGGTCAATCTTCTTTTCCTTTTAAATATTTTTCAATTTTATCAATTAAAACTGAAAAATCAATAGGCTTGCTGACATGATCGTTCATCCCGGCTTTTTTACATATCTCAACATCCTCTTTAAACGCATTGGCGGTCATAGCGATGATAGGAACTGACAGGGCCTGCTTTGTTTTAAGCGAACGAATTTGCTCCGTTGCCATCAAACCGTCCATAACAGGCATCTGTACATCCATTAATATGATATCATACAGGTCTTGATTTTCGGCAAACATTTCTACCGCTTTTTTTCCGTCAGCAGCACATTCAATTATTATTTTTGTATCTTCAAGTAACGATATAACGATTTCGCAGTTAATATCAATATCCTCAACCAACAGCAAACGACACTTGCTAAAGGTCGTGACATCACTCGATTGGTTTGGCTTCTGCACTAAAAGAGCGTTTTTGTCAATCACAAGCTCGTTGATGGTGTTAAGTATAGCCGACTGGAACAGCGGTTTTTGGATAAAACGAACAATGCCTGCCTCAGCGGCTTCCTTTTCAATCAGAGTCCAATCCGATATAGAAATCATTATCACATTGACACTGTCATCTGCTAAAAGCTTGATTTTGCGAGTAGTTTCCATTCCATCCATTCCCTCCATCAAATAATCCACAAATATAATATTGTATGGGGTTTTATGATGTAATGAGTTTCTTACGGTATCAACAGCCTCAGCGCCACTGCTGACTTGGTCGCAATAAATGCCAAAGCTGTCCATGATTTTTTTGAAGTAATCAAGAATCACCAAATCATCGTCAATTACTAAAATACGCACAGAATTATAAATTGATTTATCAAAAACATTTTTAGATACGGCATTTTTATCTTCTTGCAGCTTCACATCAAAAGAAAAACAACTGCCTTTTCCAAGCTCGCTGGTTATGATTATCGAACCGCCCATAAGATCAACGATTTTTTTCGAGATAGCCAGCCCAAGACCGGTTCCGCCGAATTTGCGGGTAATACCCGATTCAGCCTGCTCAAAAGATTTAAACAGTTTCTTTATATTTTCTTCACTGATACCGATGCCGGTATCAGTGACTTCGCAATGGAGAGTAAAGTTGTCCCCATCAATTTCTCCTTTTTGAATATTCAGGGTGACATTGCCATGATCGGGCGTGAATTTTACGGCATTGGACATTAGGTTGGTAATCACCTGCGAAAGCCGCAATTCATCACTGATTACATAGCTGGGCATGGCGGGTTCCATATTGACAAACAGATGATTTTCTTTTCTTCCGATTTGACTGTAATAACATTAATAACATTTTCCAGCATCTTTTCAAAGTTAAAGGATTCTGGGTGAATCTCCAACTTGTTGGCATCAATTTTGGACATATCTAAAATATCATTAATCAAC
>JAVBLX010000188.1:0-4563 GCA_031553075.1 Acetivibrio sp. | reverse complement strand
ATTTTTAGAGGCTCTTTTCTTATTGAAAGTATCGCCTTCCTGATAAAGTCAATTTCTAATTCATTTCCTGCGAAATAATAGAAGTACAAGAAAAAAGAACTTGAAATAATCATTTGGGGATGATCATTTCAAGTTCTTTTTTCTCAAAGAAGTATTGGGGATACTTCTTTGAAATTAGAAAGACCCTTTGGGGGTGGGTCTTTCTGGGGATAAATGAGTATATATAATGAGGATGGAGTAATATATAATTATGCTCCTCTTTGGGGTGAGGAGTATAATCGCTAAGTAGTAATCATTTCCAAATAGTAAAATATGTGAAAATGATTTTGTAAAAGAGTTGTTAGATTTTGTTCATCTCTGTTACAATTCATATTATGCACTATAAAAGTGGTTTTGTCAACAGCTAAAAACACAAAAAAAAATAATTTTTATCAAATACACAAAAAAGGAAAAAAATAAGGACAAAACAGTCCAAAAACCCGGTTTTTTTTACAAAATGTGAAAAAATTGGATACAATGAGTTGAAAAATGAGTCGAAAGTCCTAATGTGTCAAAAGTTGCGAAAAAAGGAAATAAAAAAGGGAACCATTCTCTTGCATGGAGAATGAAATGTTGATATACTGTAATAATAACCGACTTTTTAGGAGACAGGTAAGGGGTGTATGAATGGAAGCAGGTATCGGAGGTTCCATTTCCAATCGCAGAAAAAAACGTTTGGGGGATTTACTGGTTGATGCAAAAGTAATCACCGGATCCCAATTGGAACAGGCATTAAAACAACAAAAAGAGAGTAAAAAAGGCAATAAATTAGGTGAAACACTAGTGGACTTGGGATTTACCACGGAAAAGGAAATTGCCAAGGCATTGCAGGCGCAGCTTCACCTGGAAGGGGTTACCCTTTCCAGTTTGCGTATTTCTGATGAGATTATTGAACTGGTAAGTGAGTCAGTACTCCGGAAATACATGCTGATTCCATTTGAATTTAGTGAAAAGAGTCTCAATATCCTGAGAGTAGCCATGAGCGATCCTTTGGACATGCAGGCGATTGACGATATTTCTATTATTACGGGGCTTCAGATTGAACCAGTCGTTACTACCACCAAGGATGTGGCCGCTACCATAGACCGCTATTATGGAAACGTGGAGGCCATGAAGGTGGCAAGGCAATATACCCAGGAACGGCAGGAATACAACAGTAATCGGGAAAAAGAGCAGGAGGACAACGCCGAAGAGGTGAATCAGTCCCCCATTGTACGCTTGGTGAACCAGATTATTGAACAGGCAGTACATAAAAGAGCCAGCGATATTCATATCGAGCCCATGGAGGAGCAGGTACGGATTCGCTTCCGTGTTGACGGTGTGCTGGAGGAAGTTATGCGTCATGACATTACCATTTTTAATGCATTGGTAGCCCGGATAAAGATTGTAGGTGAGATGGATATTTCAGAAAAGCGCAAGCCACAGGATGGACGAATCACCACGGTGGTAGACCGACGGGAATATGATATTCGTGTATCCACTCTCCCAACCATATTTGGCGAAAAGGTGGTAATGCGTCTTGCCAAGAAAAAAGCGCTCACCAGAAGTAAAAGCCAGCTGGGATTACGACCCGAAGAATTAAAGAAATTTGACAAAATTTTGTCAAATCCCCATGGTATTATTCTGGTAACTGGTCCTACAGGAAGTGGAAAATCTACCACTCTTTATACAGCCATCAGTGGTTTGAATGTGGAAGGTGTTAACATTGTTACAGTTGAAGACCCGGTAGAGGCAAACCTAAATGGGATTAATCAGGTACAGGTAAACCCAAAGGCAGATTTGACTTTTGCCTCTGCGCTTCGTTCTATCTTAAGACAGGATCCGGATATTATCATGATCGGAGAAATCAGGGATCAGGAAACCGCTGAAATAGCCGTAAAAGCCTCAATTACCGGGCACTTGGTGGTAAGTACTCTTCATACCAACAGTGCGGCAAGTACAATAACCCGTTTGGAGGACATGGGTGTGGAATCTTATCTGATTGCTGATTCTGTTATTGGTGTAATTGCACAGCGATTGATACGGAAGGTTTGTCCAGATTGTTCCACCAGTCGAGAGGCAACGACTAGAGAAAAAGAGCTTTTAAAGGTGGATTTGGATAAGCCTGTTATGATAAAGGAAGCGAATAAACAAAATGATTGTCTCTCCTGCGGTGGTAGTGGTTATTTGGGAAGAATCGGAGTATACGAGATTATGCCCATCTCCCAACCGATGAGAGAAATAATTAGCAAAAAAGCTAATGCAAATGCCATTGAAAAATTAGCCCTTTCTGAAGGGATGGAAACGCTTTGGAGTAATACGAGAGCCAATATATTGGAAGGTGTTACCACAATGGATGAATTATTACGAATTTCAGTGGAGGAGTAAAGTATGTCCATTACCATAGAAGAATTATTAGCAGTAGCCAAGGAAAACAGTGCATCCGACTTGCATATAACCGTAGGAATTCCGCCAAAGTGCAGAATTGATGGGGAGTTGACCAATATGGACTATCCCAGATTGCTTCCCGCAGATACAGATGCCATAATTATGCCATTACTTTCCGATAATATGCGAAAGGTATTGGAAGAGAAGGGAGAAGTTGATTTTGCATACTCCATTCCTCATCTTGGCAGATACCGTGTCAATGTATTCAAGCAGCGAGGGTCCTGTGCAGTGGTACTTCGTTTGGTAGGAACTGAGATTCCGGCAGCGGAGGTACTTGGGATACCCCATTCAGTAATAGAGCTGACCAAAAGAAAGAGAGGTCTGGTGCTGGTAACGGGACCAACAGGAAGTGGTAAGTCTACCACCTTGGCATCGCTGGTGGATATTATAAATGAAAATTACAATACTCACGTAATTACCTTGGAAGACCCGATTGAATATTTACATAACCATAAAAAAGCAATTGTCAACCAACGGGAAATAGGAGTGGATACCCAATCCTATGCGAATGCCTTAAGGGCAGCGCTTCGTGAAGATCCGGATGTGGTTTTGGTAGGAGAGATGAGAGATTTGGATACTATTTCTACTGCCATTACTGCGGCAGAGACAGGACACTTGGTTTTTTCTACCCTTCATACCATTGGAGCAGCAGCGACGATTGATCGTGTGATTGATGTGTTCCCACCTCATCAGCAGCAACAGATTAGGGTTCAGCTTGGCTCAGTACTGGAATCGGTTATTTCCCAACAACTGATACCTATGGCAAATGGAAAGGGCCGTGTGGCAGCCTATGAGGTTATGCATGCAACACCAGCGATAAAGAATCTAATCCGAGAAGGTAAGACTCATCAAATTCCATCTCTTATTCAAACAAGCAAGAAGCTGGGAATGCAGACGATGGATGATGCGATTTTTGACTTGTATTCCAGACGGAAGATTGATGGAGAACGGGCACTTAACTTTGCCCAGGATGTGGTGTCATTTGAACGGAGAATATACTAGAAAAGAGGTGTCTGTTTGCCCCAGTTTAAGTATGTAGCAGTGGAACGAAATGGAAATGAAAAAAAGGGAAATCTGGAAGCTCCTAATATAGAGGCTGCCAAGATGATGCTTCGTAATGAAGGCAAAATCCCTTTATCAATAGAAGAACCAAACCTTCTCAACCGAGATATAAATTTCAGCATTGGAAATCCGGTTAAGCCAAGGGAGCTTGCGGTGTTCTGTAAACAGTTTGAAAGCATTCTTCAGGCAGGTGTAACTGCTATTAATGCGTTGCAGATGCTTTCTGAACAGACGGAGAATAAGGTGTTTCAAAAGTCAATTAAGGAAGTTCAGATTGCAGTGGAAAAGGGCGAAACTTTGGCAGAGGCTATGGCGGAACAGAAGAAGGTATTTCCTTCAATTTTGATTAACATGGTGGCGGCAGGAGAGTCTTCTGGTAGTTTGGAGACCGCTTTTAAGCGGATGGCGATTCACTTTGAGAAGGATGCCAAGATTAAGGCTTCGGTTGGAAAGGCGATGATTTATCCCAGTATTATATTGATTGTAATCATTGCAGTAGTTGGTTTTATGATGACCGTAATCATACCGAAGTTTATGGAAAGCTTTGAACAAATGAATATGCAATTACCAGCACTTACACTGGCGGTTATGGCAATTAGTCATTTCTTTCAGAAATATTGGTATATGATGATATTGGCAGTAATAGCAATTGTGGTGGGTGCTCAGCAGTTTAAGAAGACAGAAGCAGGTGCATTATTTTTTGGAAGACTTGGGCTTAAATTGCCGTTGTTTGGCAATTTGACTATAAAGTCTGCTTCTGCTCGACTGACCAGAACTCTAAGTACCCTTTTGGGTGCGGGTATTACCATGGTAGATGGGGTGGAAATTGTAGCTAAGATTATGACAAATGAAATCGTCAAGCGGGTTATGCTGGATGCAGTGGAAGAGGTACAACGAGGTGTACCTTTATCACAACCGCTGGAAGATTCTGGTGTGTTTCCTCCTATGGTATATCATATGACAAAAATTGGCGAAGAAACTGGTAATATGGAGGATATGCTGGATACCATTGCTAACTACTATGAGTAAGAAGTG
>JAVBLX010000176.1:0-36457 GCA_031553075.1 Acetivibrio sp. | reverse complement strand
CAGCCACAGTCTGGATGCTTTGCCCTAGACCTTCTTGCCCTGCGAAGGTGGATTTTTTTCCATCCCATCCCCCACGTTCCCGCCGAACCTTTCCTGGGCTGCGTCCGGTTTTCCCAACCCACTTCAACAACTAACTCCCAATGTAGTAGTTTTCTGTTTATGTTTATATATTTTTGTATGTTATCAAGAAATTAGCGCATACTGAATGAAAAATAGCTGCACACTGACAAAACAAAGTAAAATAAATGCGCCCCAGCACGCAGATGGAAGTGAATATGAAAAAATTTGAAGGTTACTATTTTAAACATCAAAAAAACGGAAAAATCCTTGCAATTATCGCCGGGTATTCATCCAAAGATTCTTTTATTCAGATCATTGCAGAGAACATCTCCTATTTCTTTTCCTACCCCTTGGCTCATATGAAAAAAGGAAAAGGCTTAATCATTGAGCATAACTGTTTTTCCAAACGCGGTATTGCCCTCAACATAGAAGAACAGGGCTTATCAATTAAAGGAACCATATATTATCACAACCTGACACCACTTAAGTATAACATTATGGGACCCTTTTCTCTTCTCCCTATGGAATGCAGTCATCAGATTCTCAGTATGCATCACAGCCTGTCCGGCAAATTGGATTTCAATGGCAGTACATTAGACTTCCGTGGCGGAACAGGGTATATAGAAGGTGACTGCGGTTTTTCCTTTCCCAAGCATTACCTTTGGTGCCATTGCAATGATTTTCCTCAAAAATGTTCCATTACCGTATCCATTGCCGATATCCCTTTCGCCGGATTTCATTTCAACGGCTGCATTGCTGTTGTCTGGATGAATGGAAGAGAATACCGGCTGGCTACTTATCTTGGTGTAAAAATACTTGAATGGAATGAGAGCTGTCTTCGGATAAAACAAGATTATTATTATCTGGAGATTTATTTTAAAAATACCAATGGACATGAGCTTTTGGCTCCTGTCCATGGAGGAATGGAACGAAAAATCAAGGAATCGGTTACATGTCTGGCCTCCTTTCGGTTTTATGAGAGGGGACGAATTCTTTTACGGGAAAGCTATAAACTCTGTAGTTATGAATATGTTTAAAGTAATATTATGTTCGAAATAATGTTTTAACCAAAACAAGGAAATACCAGCAAAATGTTCCCTGCTGGCATTTCCTTGTTTTTATTTATGAATCACTTTCTTCCTCTGCCTTCAGATCGTCCAGATTTTTATTAAAGTCAGAAAAGGTACTGCTGTTGACCAGATAGATTGTCTCCTCCTGGTTCGCTTTCAGATAAACTTGATTGGTAACTTCATTTTTCATTCCAACATTCAGAACGAATTTTTTATCTGCCAATTGAACGGTTATTACATTAGAGGGTGTTCCCAAACCATAATCCTCTTCCCCTTCGGCTATCACGTTCTCCTTTGTTGTTATATTTTTTACAGAGGATAACATGCTTGAAATCGTATCCTGGTTCAGAGAAATCGTGTTATCTCCCTGATAATACCAGGTATCTTCCTTTTTCTCAAACGCTAGCGTTTCACCTTCATAAAGATAAGTAAGTCCCGTTACTTCATCTGAATCAAAACTGGTTACTGTTATGGTTTCTTCTGCATTTTTTGCCTCCTCATCATCAGCGGTTTTCTGATTATACCACTTTAATCCTAGAAAAACCGCTCCACAGAGAAGAAAAGTCACGCATAAGGCGATAAATTGCTTTCCTTGCTTTTGCATTATCTCTTTCGCCTCCTCATCCATATAACAATACCAGTACTCAATAATCCTAATGGAAGCAGAATCACACTAATCAGTCCACCCAGAATGATATGCCCCTGGCTGATGGACAACTGTGGCAATTCATAATCCTTTACTGGAATTACGCTGGCTACTTCTCCGCCACTGAACTGAGAGGTAATGGCTGTAAACAGTTTGCCGTTATATCCATAGGAATTCTGGTCTGCTGTATCGGTAAGTAAATATTCACTGGAAAACAGATAGATTTCCGTATCATCCTTGGCAATACTAAGTCCTAAGGTAAATGGACCATCAACATCTCCGGCTTCTTTCTCTGAAGTTTCCGCTGTGGCAATATTTACTTTGGAATATGACTGGTCAGAAGAACGAAGTAGAGGTGTATACGTAATTCCCGAATCCCCACTTTCTTCCGGATAAGTAAATCCTTGTCCATAAGGGACAAAAATATAACCATCACTAACATCTGTGGTTACTGTGCTGGAACTGATTTCCGGCAACAGATACAGAGGATTCTGGTAATAATTCTGGCTATTACCTTCTACTACCATGCCATCTACTGTATTTATTTGATAAGTTTCCAGAATCTTATTAAAATTCGTGAGCTTTTCATCGGTATAACAGGTTACGATAAATGCTTTTCCACCATCTTTCAAATATGCCAGTACTTTATCCACATCGTCCTGTGAAAAATCCGTCTTTGGTGCATTGATAATCAGACAAACGCCATCACCCGGAATGGTCTCATACTGCAACAAGTTTATACTCTCTAACACAGCATTCTGCTTTTCCAATGCCTGTGAAAAGGTTCCTGTAATAGTGCCTTCATCATGTCCTTCCAGTGCATAGAATATAGGGCTGTCTTCACTAGTTACATACTCAATGGCACTGGTTATTTGCCCCTCACCATCAAAGCCAGTCAAAGTGCTCTGGTAAGTGGTATAATCAACATCGTACTGATACACATCATTATAATCAATCACTTTGGACCGTTTACTACCTTCCACAATCAGACTATTCTGAGTTACTGCTGCATCAGTGTATTTTTGAAAAAAGGTAGGTGCCACAGCCGGATCTTTATATACCACTGTAATATGGGAGGAATAATCCTCATATCGCTTCAGCATTTTACCCAGGTTTTCATCCTGACTTTTTTCACTTGATAAAACATATATTGTGATGTCATCCTTTAAAGCACTTAAAATCTTTTCTGTATCCTCTGTAATGGAAAACAGCTTCTGAGAAGTCATATCAATACTGTTAAACTTGGTTGGAATCTGTCCTGCTGCCAGATTTATCACCACAACAACAGCTATACCCAAAGCTATGGTCCCGGTACTAAAAATACCTGTGCCAATTCGCCGGGTACTGATACTCCATCTTCTTTTTTCAATCGCCTGCACGGTGAGAAGAAGAAACAGACCAATCATGGAAAGGTAATAAATCATTGCCGTAACATTCAATGTACCATCAAAGTAACTATTCATCCCTTTGGCCAGGGAAAAGCTACCAAGAATTTTAGTAAACAGATTGCCGCCGGAGGATATCATACTAGTGATTCCCTCCATCATATATCCAGCAAACAGAACTAAAAAGGAAAGTACCGCTGCAATTACCTGGCTTTCGGTAATGGAGGAAATAAATGTACCAATGGCAATGCAGGTAAGACCATAAAGCCAGATTCCAAGTAATGCCAGATAAGATTCCTTTAAGGAAACGGTTCCAAAAAATTTTAAGAATATCGGAAAGAATCCCATTATTCCAAGGGCGATGGTATAAACAGCCGTCATAGCCAGAAATTTTCCAAAAACAATCTTCCCTACAGAAACTGGTGCTGTTAAAATTAACTGATCCGTTTTTGATTTTTGATCTTCAGACAAAATACGCATGGTCAGTACCGGAATGGTCAACAGCAAAATAAAATTAAAGGCTGACAGGGTCTGAGAGATGTAAGGATAACCATAGGATAAATTATAAACAAAAAAATACAGACCAAAAAGGCATAGGTTTACAGCTAGAAACAGCCAGCCGGTTACTGTCTGAAAAAAGGCACGAAACTCTCTTTTAAAAATCGCTATCATTCTTCAACGCCTCCTTTTCCATTCATTTCTTCATCCACTTCTTTTGCTTCTTCATTCACTTTATTCACTTCTTTTGCTTCTTTATTTACTTCTTTTGCTTCTTTATTTTCTTCTTTTGCTTCTTCATTCACTTCTCCATGTGCTTCCTTGCCCACTTTTTCTGCAGATGGTTCCATTGATTCACCAGCTGATTCCGTAAGCTCAAGGAATACATCCTCCAGTGATTTTCCTTTATAGTTCATCCGGTAAATAGGCTGTCTATGCTCTGCTAAAATATAAAACAGACTTTCCCGGATATCCTGCTCTCCCGCCTTTGCATTTATGTCCAGGGTAATTTTAAGAAGTCCTTCCTTCTCTTCCTTAATTTCATATGCGTCAAGGTGCAGTTCTTCATCCAGAAGCCGTTCCACAACCGCCTGCTTCCCTTTGACTTCCAAGGTAAGCTCCTGCTTTTCATCCATTAAACTGCTTAAATTTTCTGTCGATTCACTGGCAACTAACTTACCCTTGGAAATAATAAAAATATGGTCACACACAGCACTGACTTCTGACAAAATATGAGAGCTCAAAATAACCGTGTGTTTTTCTCCCAGTTGTTTAATCAAATCCCGAATTTCTATAATCTGTTTTGGGTCCAAACCAACCGTGGGTTCATCCAGTATAATGACCTCCGGAAAACCTAACATTGCCTGAGCCAGTCCCACTCTCTGCTTATAGCCTTTGGAAAGGTTTTTAATCAGCCGATCTTTCATGTCAGTGATTTTAGTCAGCTCCATAGCCTCCAAAATCAGGTTCTTTCGTTCATCTTTTTTAATCTTCTTCAGTTCCGCCACAAAGCTCAGATACTCCATTACCGTCATATCCACGTACAGGGGTGGAATTTCCGGTAAATAACCAATGCACCGTCTGGCCTCTTCGGGCTGTGTAAAAATATCAAACCCGTTGATTTTTACTTCTCCGCTCGTCGCCCCCAAATAACCCGTAATCATGTTCATAGTAGTGGATTTCCCAGCACCATTTGGTCCCAGAAAGCCATAAATTTTCCCCTTCTCTACGGTCAGGGATAAATCATCCACTGCGACGTGATTTCCATACCTTTTGACAAGGTGTTTTACTTCAATCACATTCATTCCTCCCATTCTTTTCTTTCTTTTTTCTTTTTCTTTTCTTACTTTCTTACCTTTCTTACTTTTCTTACTTTTCTTCAAAATGCTTCTAAAACACAATCTAAAACAAAAAGAGTATAAAAAGAAAATGTTAAAAAAAATGGAAAATTTTGTGTCTATTCTGTGAAATCAATGTTTCTCTTAGCATCAATGATATTTCTCTATTTGATTCATCATTAGCGTAAATAAAAAACTTCCCTGTACTTAGGCGAGTACGGGAAGACTTTTATTTTATGTGTATACGGTCAGTCACTCTGTGGCAATTGCACTGTATACTCCTTCTGACGAATACACATCCAGGCTGGCGAAAACCCGGCACGATGCGCCACCCGCTGGGAAGGGATATTGCTTGACGTGGTTCCATAGTAAGGAATATAGCCTCTTTCCAGAACCTCTGAGGCTAATGAATTTACCAGAAATGCTGCCAAGCCGTAGCCACGATATGGAGGTAACACATCTACTCCAATCTGCCACATTTTTTCACAATCTGCACCAGCACCAGCCATCCCCACTATAACGCCATCTTTTTCGCAAAGCATTACCAGCATATCCGGTCTTTCATGGTGCTCATCAAAAATCAGAGCATTCTCAAACTCATTTAAATAATATAGAGCCGAAATTTCATTGCGCTCTACAAAGCGATAAGTAAAGCCTTCGATAGCTTCCAGTTTTCTCATGCTTTTAGAAACCTTCTGGTCCCGTACTCCTTCCCCAGGCTCTGACTGTCTCATTTCTTCCAAATCCGGCAGATAATATAAAATATGTCCCTTAACAAAAGGCTGGAAAAAACCTTCATCTCTTGACTTATCTTTCAATGCCTGCTCTGCCATAGAAATTTTATCTGGCGTTCCGGAAACAATGATCCCCTTTCCCATAGTAAGCATCTCCAAATAACTCTCTTCGCGCTTAAACGGTCTTCGCCCCGGATTATCTTTGCCTTGACAAAATACAAAGCCTTTTTTTGCAAAATCCTCCACCTGACAATTCAAATCAATTGAAAGTTGAGTTTTAACAATCAAAATCATTTCTTTTTGCGTCATGTAAAATCCCCTATCCTTTAAAAGTGCCGATTTGCATAAATTAACAGGGCAAAGTCCATTATCTGCACCTGCCCTGATTCTTTTGGTAATAAAGGACAGTAACCGATGGCATTTCATGCAGCTACTGTCCTTTAGCCTCTGCTCTTTCATCTATATTATTTATCGACATAATCATATATTTTCTTTAGAGAATAAGCCGCAATCTCTTCCAGACATTCCAGTATATTTCTAAATTTTTGATTTAGAAAACAATGTAGTCTATTACCTCCGAACTCATGAAAAACTCCCGTTTTGAATCTTCTCAATTAATTCTCGAAAAGAGTTTTCAAAGCGCATATCATCTTCCCTGGTACGCTTCTTAGGACCTTTGAGGTGATGTTTTGAAGAAGCACGCCTTACTTCCTTAGCCATGTGCCGTTCCATAAGTAGCTGTTCAATATTTCCATTTGTAAACCATTTCCCCGATTGATGAATGGCAAATGCCCCCTTACCTAGGGCCAAAGCCGCAACACCGTAATCCTGAGTCACTACCAAATCCCCTTTTTCACATAGGCCAATCAACGCAAAATCGACGGCATCTCTTCCCGCATCGATTCTTTTTATCTGACTGTAATCGGAATTTAAAATATGATTGGTATCACATAATAAAATCACCGGTATGTTGTTTTCCTTTGCAATCCCTTCCACAATCCTTGTGACTGGGCAAGCATCTGCATCAATCAGTATTTTCATCTGAGGCTCCCATCTGCACACCTCTGTGCAATCCATATCGTTCATAGGACTTTCATTCTTTTAATAAATCCCAATAATATCCCATATTTTATATAAACATGCATTTATTCTGAGAACAAATTCTTTAACATCATCTCTCTATTTTGTAAAAACATTTTTGTAATAATATAGCTTTCCGTCTCTTCATAAGGAATCGTTCTTATCTCCTCAGCATCAAAGGAATAAATCTCTGCCCCTGGAATTCCCAGCAATACAGGGGAGTGGGTGGCAATGATGAATTGAGATTCTTCCTTTACCAGTTGATCAATAAGCACAATAACCGATAATAGCTTTTGTGGTGATAAAGCTGCTTCCGGTTCATCCAATATGTATAGCCCTTTTCCTCTAAATCGGTTCTCCATCAAAGAATAAAAGCTTTCACCGTGAGACAATCCATGAAGGGATTTTCCTCCATATGAGCCTAAAAAGCTGTCACAGGGTGAACCACATAAATTGTCAATTTCCGAAGCCACATTGTAGAAGCTTTCTGCCCGAAGGAAAAAACCATCTTTCGGATAACGGTTCCTTGACAGTCGTAATTCATTACTTAGCTTAGAATGCGTTTCTTTTGTAGAAAAAGAAAAATTCTTACTTCCTCCTTCTGGATTAAACCCAAAGGCAACGGCCACTGCTTCCAGTAAGGTAGACTTACCGGAACCATTCTCGCCAACAAAAAAAGTGATGGGCTTTTGAAAGGTAAGTCCTTTTAAATTTCTGATTACCGGAATCTGATTATAATATTCCTGTTGGTATTCTTATAAATGCTTTCTTTCTACTCGATCAATATACATCCCAATCTCCTGTCACAACTGGTTTTGAAAAGTCCCCAAACTTCTTATCTTCTTTGTGAAACTGCGTGACCTTTTCATTTCCCCGATTAATTATTGCATCTTCTCCCACTCTGACTTTAACAAGCGATATTCCACTCGATCCTTCATCCTTCCATCGTGCCATACAAAAGACTTGAACTCTGCTTCTTTTTTCAATCCACACTTTATCATTACCTTCTCTGATCCTGCGTTCTCTTTGATACAGCCACAAGAAATTCGAAAAACACCCTTTTCTTGAAAAGCAAATCGAATCACTTCTCTCAAGGCTTCCGAAGTATAGCCTTGTCCCCAATATTCCGGCCGGATAAAATATCCCATCCCTACCAGCTTTCCAAATGGGGTCACTTCATTCACCGTATAACCGATTTCTCCAATATGCTTATTAGTGCCTTTCTCTTCTATTCGTAAAAAATAGAATTTTCGTTCTGGTTCATTAATTGCATTCACTGCTGCCTCCAGGTTTGCTTTGGATTCTTCCAATGAATCAGTGGAAATATCCTGAAGGTAATACATGGTCTTCTTATCACTAAACAACTGGTGATGGGATTCCAAATCTTCCATGGAATGATCTCTGATAATGGTGCGTGGTGTTTCTAATTTTATCATCATTGATTCCCTTAGCATATCTGGCGGAAGATTTGACATCATTTCCTCATTTAGCAATATCTCCATCACTTTCATGTCTCTGATGACCCAAGGACAGGCATCCAAATCCGTAACTTGGCGATTCTTCTCAATCGCTTCCTCTAAGGTCATCCACACTACCTGATAGCCATATTCCTCTTCATAATCATCTAAATTCTGTACCCCTACCCCATCATCCACCTGACAATAAAAATAATGGGAAAACATCTCCATTACATCTGTGGTTTCCCCTTTTCTGCGTTCAAACGTCTCACCATAATAATCAATGGTATCTTTTATCGCAGAATATCCTGTCTCTTCTTTTATTTCACGGATTAAAGCTTCCTTTAAGTCTTCGCCCGCTTCAACTCCGCCACCAGGGAATTTATAATCATTATATTTGCTGAAAATTAGTAAATACTTGCTATCCTTTTTAATAATTGCTCTTGCTGCTGTTCTTTTATAAACTGACTCTGCCTTATCATAGTTTTTCAAATCAAGTGTAATTTTCATGCCTTGCTCCTCCTGCACGCTTGGTGCGGATTAAAAATAAGGGAATGTGACCTGAAACCCTTCTGCGTAAACAAAAAAGAATTACAGAGTAGTAATTTCTAAGATTTGCTCAACTTAGAAATTACTACTCTGCACTATATGTTCACTTAATCTTGATTCTGCACATCCGAACTTCTTCCGGAAGTCGTATTGCTTGTATCCTCCACAATCGGACCAGCCAGCTTTCCGCCTAAAAATCCAGACAGGACGGACTGCAAATCAACTCCGGTAGACTCCTTCAGTCCATCGGTCACCTGTGTTACGGTTCCCATAATATCCTTGACCAGTTTAGCGGAATTTCCATCACCGTACATCGTTATCTTCTCTACCTTAGTGAGTGGTTCCGCCGCATTTCTTACTACCTCTGGCAATGCATTAAAGTACATTTCTAATACCGCGGCCTGCCCCATCTTGGTCATGGCTTCTGCTTTTTTCTCAATACCTTCTGCTTCTGCAAGAGCTCTTGCTTTGATTGCTTCCGCTTCTGCAAACCCTTTTGTACGAATACCAGTCGCTTCCTGTTCCATGGCATATTTCTGTGCTTCTGCCTGGGCCTTTAGCGCATCGGCTTCTTTTTCTGCTTCAAACTTCTTTGCTTCTGCATCTCTCTGACGTTCATATAATTCGGCATCTGCCTTCTGCTGTCTGGCAAATCTTTCGGCCTCTGCTTTCTTCTTTACCTCAGCAACCAGAGCCTGCTCCATAACTTCTGCTTCTTTTTGTTTTAAAAGAATCTCTTTTTCCTGCTTTGCAATGTTGGCTTCTGCTGTGGTAATTTCGATGGTCTTTCGCTGTTCTTCCTTTTGTATTTCGTATGCAGCGTCGGCTTCTGCCTGTTTGGCATCGGCTTGTTTTTTTAGTTCTGCTTTTTTAATGGCAAGATCATTTTGCTTCATGGCAATTTCTGTCTGTGCATTTACTTGAGCATCATTGGCTTCTTTGGAAGCCATCGCCTGGGCTGTGGCTATATCTTTTTCACTCTCAGCTCTTGAGATAGCCGCTTTTTTCTGAATCTTAACGATATTATCAACTCCGAGGTTTTCAATCACCCCATTGCCATCCACAAAATTCTGAACGTTAAAGCTGACAATATCAAGTCCCATCGCAGCCAAATCCGGTTCTGCGTTTTCCTTTACCAGGTTCGCAAATTTCATCCGGTCACTTACCATTTCCTCCAGATTCATCTTACCAACGATTTCACGCATATTTCCTTCCAAGACTTCTCTCGCTACCTGGGCGATGTAATCCGTTGTCTTATTAAGGAAGTTCTGAGCAGCCAGATTAAGTCTTCCTTCGATATCACTAATTTTAACATTGACTGCCGCATCCACCTTAATATTGATATAATCTGCTGTGGGTACTGCACTTGAGGTTTTTACTTCAATGGGAATCAATTGCAGATTCAGTTCATCCTTTTTTTCAAAAAAAGGAATTTTGATTCCTGCTTTTCCAATGAGCACCTTTGGTTTCTTTCTAAGTCCTGAAATTATGAACGCCGTATCAGGTGATGCCTTTACATAACCCGTTGCTAAAATAAGAATAAGGACTACGACTACAATGACTACTGGTATTGCTGTTACTAACAATTCGAACATATTTATTCTCCCTCTCTTGTTTAATGTTGTAACCATATTGTATCATATCTTATTCGACTACTGCCACAACTATATCCCGTATAAAACTTACTTTTTTATTACGCTAAATATCTTCACTAATTTGTTGGATTTTTGTGAATCTCATGATATTTTCTTATATACTCTCTTGATTGTTCCTCTGAAAGATCATACTTTTTCTCAAGTTTAGCTGCTATAAAGTCTTCCGGCACATCGTCTTCATTACCTCCCATTCTTCTGATTCTCTTACTTCACTTACGATATCATCCAGTTCTTTCAATACTTTTCTATTTCAGGATTGTTTTTCTTTTAAAATGCAAAGGCGGTATTAAACTTGTTAATAGCAAAAGAAAAACAGAAAGCATTACAAAAAGCGGATACAACAAATTTCTAATATCTATCTGCTTCGCTAGGGCTGCACCTATTATTTGAATTAATAACGCTACTACAAAAAATCTTACACACTCTTTTCCCAGATATCCAAGCCGCACTTTGAAAATGTCTATTTGACTCACTGGCATAAATTTCAGCTTCTCGTAGATCGATATGTTTTTTTTATTCTCAATTACTATTGTGTAAGTTTGTAAGTATAAACTAATCCCCATTATAATCACCCAACTGGCAAAAACAACACCAAAATTAAAATCACTAAGCAGGTATTGAACTGGTATAATCATGATAAAACAACCCGCCACACCTAACACATTTTTAAACATTCGAGGCATTTCCGCTGCTTCCCACACTTTCCCTTTTTTCTCTATAAGCTTTCGATCAAATTCTTTTATCTTTTCCATTTTAACTCCCATCTGCCCGCTTCGGCGGGCATACAAATCAAGATACCTACTCCTCCCCAATCATTGGATGTTCTCCTGATATGACACCATGTTTCCCTCTTCTATCATGCCAACATAATCCATATTTCTGTCCATATCAGATTTTATGTGGCTGGTAAGAATCACGCTTCCATCGCAGGAAGCAATTTGGCGTAATAGTTGATGGAATTCCCGGCGAAAGACAGGGTCCATACCGGCGGTTGCTTCGTCCATCAGATATAACTGTGCTTGATGAGCCATGGCAAAGGCAATCTGAAATTTTATGAACTCACCTCTGGACAGGGCACTTAATTCCCGATTCAATGGAAGTTTTATCTCCTCAGCTATCTGAAAAAAAAGTTTCTCATCCCAGGTATCATAAAAGGTACCAAGAAGATCGCCATTTTCTTTCGCTGAAAACGTCATGAAAAACGGATTATCTTCTGATATATATCCAATATGGCTCAGAAACTCCGTATGGTTTTCTTTGATATTTTTCCCTTGAAACAGAATTTCCCCTGAGTATGACTGATTGTGCTTCATCATATATTGAAGCAACGTGGTTTTTCCAGCTCCATTTTTTCCGGTAATGCCTACCAGATATCCTGGTTCTAAGGAAAAGGTGATATTTTTGAGAATAAAACCTTTATTCTGGCCTGTTACGTTTTTGAATTCTAAAAGCATCTGTCTCCTCCTATTTGTTTTCCAACAGTAGAGCTGAAACCATTTCTTCAATATCTTCTGTGGAAAGACCCGCGTTCCGGCACTCAATGAGAACCTCCGACAGGCGTTTTTCCAACATAATTAATTGCTTTTCTTTTAAGTAGTCGGTATTGTACTGACATACATAAAAGCCTTTTCCCGGTACCGATTGAATCAGACCTTCTTTTTCTAATTCTTCATAAGCTCGCTTGGTTGTGATAACGCTTACCTGTAACTCACTGGCAAGCATACGGATAGATGGCAGCGCTTCTCCTGCTGATACCTCACCGGATACAATAGCATTTTTCATTTGATTTACAATCTGCTCGTAGATTGCTAATGTTCCTTGGGTTTTTATTATTATTTTCATAATGTTTCCTCATTCTTTAAGTATGAAAGAAACCACATTTTGTATCTTTCACCTGACTTATTATAGAATCTTTAGAGACACAAATAGTCTGCTAATATGCATCTGGCACACTAGTCTTTTAACTTACTGTCTGCCAAGTATGCGACTTCATAATCCAAAATTCTCTCCATGCCAGTTTTTAAATATCTGGTAAGAACAATACAACTGGTGAGCATCTGCATCGCAATCATAAATAAAACAATTCCTGCCTCCCAGCTTGCCCATGGTTCTGGGTCTTGAATGTCAAGTATAATGATAACAAAGTTAAGATAACCCAGGATTTGGGCAAACATCAACCAACCGCTATACCAATAAAAATTTCCCATTTTCTTTATCGTTTCCTTTTCTCGTTCTTCTTTCCAAGACAGTTTAGCACGAAATATCTGTTTGAAAAAGGTATTCGATGCAAGGGAAAAGGAAATAAATATGAGTGTCAAAAGGATCATATTTGTTACGCTTCCATATCCCGAAATAAACATACCAATATTCAATAACAGAAATAAAAAGATGAAAACGAAATTGCGTAGATAAAATCCAGTCCACAAATAACGTTTACGCTCTTCACGACTCATCGGACATAAATACATAATCTTTGGCAAGGAATTGGCATACATCCTGGATGCCAGTAAGGTTAACAGTATAAAAAACCATTCCACATAGAAGATAATCAACCCCCTGCCCACTGTTTGCATAGAGATTGGCAGGATAATTAGGGAGTTAAAGTAAAAAAACCAGCCTCCATTCTTTCCGACCTGTAAAAACATTTCCTTTCGGTTGTAATAGTAATCACTTAATATTAGCCCTACCATCTTCTTTCGCCTCCTTTGATTTCAAAATACATAATGTCCTCAATACTGGGAATTTCAACTTGCAGTTGATTGTCATAATCAACAAATCGGCCATGTCTTATAAGTGCTTTGCTTCCCAATGATGTCTTTTCCTTAAATACAATGCTGTCTGCAGGGAGGAGATTGATTTTATAATCATCTCCGCTTACCAGTCGATAACGGTCTTCCAGCTGCGCGCGATCCAAGCAAAATTCCAATCTGCCATGATTCAGAAATGCAATATAATCTCCTGCCTGCTCCAAATCCTCCATGATATGGGTGGAAAGAATTACGCTTTTTCTTCCGTCGGAAACAAATTGGGTTATTATTTTCATAAATACGTCTTTAAATTCCGGATCAAAATTTGCACTTGGTTCATCCAAAATCAATAGCTCTGGCGCATGAGAAAGGGCAAAGGCAAACTGAAACTTCATCTTTTCACCCCTGGAAAGATGTTTGTATTTTTTATCACGCTTCAACTCAAAGTTAATTAGATACTCCTTTAGTTGCTCTTTGTTGTAATGGCTATAATATTTTCCGATGCTGTCTCCATTTTCCATCAAGGTCATTTCAGAGATAAAGAGGTCTTCTGCCAGGACTGTCCCAATCTTATCCTTAATCCCTTTTTCATCCTCTCCCATGGTTTTACCACCTATTTTAATAATGCCAGAATCACTTTGATACAGGCCGATTATAAGATGAATTAAGGTGGTCTTTCCAGCCCCATTTGGTCCAATCAGACCCATGATATACCCCTCAGGTAAGGATAAATTGATATTTCTAAGTGAAAAATCACTAAAAAGTTTTGTAACGTTTTCTACATTTAACATTTTTAAGTCTCTCTCCCTTCGACTGTATATACACTGTTCTTATTCTGTACATATACATATATACATCTTGCATACAGAAATGTCAATATTAAAATTTGAAATAGCTATCTCATAACCATATTTATTTGTCTATATTTTTATCAAAGCAGCATTCCAAGCAGAATTCCGAATGCCGTTTTTCATGGTTTTTTAAAAATAATCCACTTATTCGCAAAATGTATTTCTCAATATATTTTTTATCAACCAGTAATCACCAAAACCATTTACAGTCACCTCTTTTTGTTGTATAATATCGTTGTGAACACTTTTTGTGAATTTAACGAATTCAACTGTATAGGAGTACATTATGAAAAAAATCTCTACACTTATTTTCACTTCAATTTTTTTATGTGTTTTGGCCGCCACTTTTATGACCAAAGAAATCTCTGTTTCTATGGCTGATTCCGCCATCCGGAACGAAGCCGAGCACCGTTTAAGTGCCATGACCAACCAATATGCCAATGAAATGAAAGAACTCTTCAAAAGATATGAAACCATAATTGATGATATATCAAAATACTGTTCTTCTACCTATGATGCAGACCAGCTAAGCTCCAGCGAATACAATGCAGCCTATCTATCCACAATGGATAAGTTTCTGTATGCGCTCATTAAAGATGAAACGGAAATGCAAGGGATTTACATCTATATTAATCCTGATGAAATGAAGGAAATGCAGGGTGTCTGGTATGATGGAGCTGAGAGCATCTACACCGACCCTCAGCTGGAATATGAACTATTTGCCTCACAGGATTCTACCTGGGAATTTTTTTTTGACGCAGTAGCATTCGGAAAAGCTGAGTGGACTGAACCTTATTATGACGAATACATGGACAAGAATGTCGTAAGTTATATCACCCCTATCTATTCCGGGACAACCTTAATCGGAGTAGCGGGACTCGACATTCTGTTAACGGATTTTGAAAATTTGGTAGGTGAAATTCACCTTTATGATACCGGTCATGCTTTTTTGCTTGACGGAAATAACGGCTTTATTGCAGACCAGACCTATAGCATTGAGGATACCGTTGAGTCTGTGGGATATGAAAATCTCGCTGCCGCATTGGAAACACAAGAAAACGGTTTTGTCAAAGAAACCGTAGACAATCAAACTCAGTTTTTATCCTTTACAAAAATAAACAGTAATTTTGCTCTGGTTGTCACTGCGGCTGAGCAGGAAGTTATGAGTAGCATAAGTCAAATCACTACTTATACCTCTATCTTGACCCTGGCTATTATTCTGGCTACTCTCGTGGTATCTTTGTTGCTGGGCCGTTCCATCTCCCGACCTATCGCAAAGGTTGTAGCGGATATGAAGCAGATACAAAACAGTGATTTTACCGGGCAACAATACCTCCGATACTTGAACCGCAAAAACGAGACCGGAATTCTGGCAAAAGCGCTGGATGCCATCCAGACCTCCATGAAAAAGGTCATTGGTTCTATTAATGGCAGTAGTCATGAAATGCGCCAAACCTCCAAAGAATTATTTGAAGTATCCCAACAGCTTTCCAATCATGCAGAAGACATTTCGGCCGCTATGCAACAGTTAGCTGCTGGTATGGAGGAAACCGCTGCCACAGCAGATTCCTTAAGCGGGACCTCGACGCGTATGAAAGATTATATTAGTGCAATGGAAACAAGGAGCCTGGACGGGAAAAAGCAATCAGATAAAATATCCATCCATGCAGCAGAACTGGAATCTGGTGCAAAAAAATCAGAAAAGGAAATCAATGAACTGGTGGAAGTCACAGGAAAGAAAATGTGGCAAGCGATTAACGATTCCCAAAAGGTAGAAAAGATTCAAGAATTAACAAATACCATTTTAGATATTGCTGACCAGACCAGTCTGCTGGCATTGAATGCCTCTATCGAAGCAGCTCGCGCCGGTGAGCATGGCAGAGGCTTCTCCATCGTGGCAGGCGAGATCGGCAAGCTGGCAGAGCATTCACAAAACTCCGCTAAGGAGATTCAGGAAATCACAGCTGCAGTGACCAAGACAGTTGAAATGCTTTCACAAACTTCACGGGAAATGCTTACCTTTATGGAAGGTCAGATAAAAAATATGAATCATAAATTAAGCGAAACCAGTCAGCAGTATAATGAAGACTCCGAATACATTAAAAACATGCTTCTTGATTTTTCAGAAGGTACCAATGGAATGGCTGAGCAAGTGCGTCTACTCACGGAGGCATTCCAACAATTTAGATCCGTTACAGAAGCACAGGCAACCGGAACAACCGAGGTTGCAATGAGCGCGCAGCAAATTGCTAATGAGTCTACAATGCTCAAGAATATTGCCCATAACATGGATGAAACTTCCGAGGAGATGGCTGAAACTATATCAAAATTTGTTATCTAAAAATAATAGGATAAAGGTTCGGCTGGAAAGCACAATGTACTTTCCAGCCGAACCTTTTTTGGGCAATATCACGCTTTCATAACCGTAATATCTTAATCATATAAGTTTGGTGCAATATTCTCATCATCCATATTAGCCACTGTATACCATTGACATCCCGTATCGACATCGGCTACCGTCTCTCCCTGAGCAGATTTTACACACAATTCCACTGTCTTAAAGCCAATCTGCATTGGATCCTGGGTTACGGCACCTGCCAGTTTTCCTTCTCTTACTGCACCTTTAATCAAAGCACCCGCATCAAAAGCAATACCCACAACATCTTTTCCAAGTCTACCAATATTAGCATCACCGTTAATCAGACCCTCACCAGAGAACTGATTGGAACCATAGATACAGATGGTATCTTTTTTATTTAAAAGATTTTGAGCATCAATGGAAGAAAGTTCTGCCGTAACCTGAGCAGGTACTGCTACGTCAATGATAACGTTAGCATCGGCTGCTTTGTTTTCCCATTTGGTATGACCTTCTACGGAAACCACTTTTCCATCTGCTTCTAATAATTCTTTCATTTTATCAATAAATCCTGAGCCACGGCCAGTAATGGATTCGGAAGTAGCATCTTGATTCATCACGCCAATTCTTACCGCTTGTGATGCCCCTGCTACGGTGTCCTTAATCAGCTTATAGGTTTCTTCTGCTGCCAATTGGCCTGCAGTATAGTTGTCAGTGGATGCATTGGCTACAATGGCTCCGTCCGGTGCACCTGGTACACCAGAGTCAAATCCAACAATAGGAATTCCAGCTGCCTGAGCTGCCTTGATGTTTTCCAGACATGCTTCGGTATCAAGTGCTGCCAATCCAATCGCTGGTGGATTGTTGTTGATTGCATTGCTTAACATCTGAACCTGCTGTGCGATATCAGACTCCGTATCTGGTCCCTGGAAATCAATTTCTACACCATATTGTTCTGCTGCCTTTTGTGCACCTAAAAGTACAGCCTGCCAGAACTGATGCTGAAATCCTTTCGATACTAAATAGATTTTTTTCAGTTCTTTCGTTTCTCCTGTTGGTTCAGCGGCATTGTCCTGTGACGGCTGCTGCGTATCTTCTGTTTTTGTTTCATTTCCCCCAGTTGTGCTGCTTGGTTTAGCACTGTTTCCACATCCAGTCAATGTTACAGCGGTTAATACTGCACACATTGCCATACATAATAGCTTTCTTTTCATAACTTAAATCCTCCTTAAAAAATGTTTTACTTACTGTTTCTCTATGTAAATTCCCGCATCAAGCAGGCCTTACATCGTACTAGTTGTTCTTTCTTTCCCGGTTAATAACATCCATAAATACTGCAAATACCAGTACAATTCCGGTGGCTACTTGTTGATAATGAGTTTGAAGTCCAATAAAGGGCAGCCCTGTTTTCAGAATGGACATAATGAAGACTCCAATCAGGGTTCCAGAAATAGTTCCAAAGCCTCCGCTCATGGAGGTTCCACCGATTACTACACCGGCGATGGCATCCAATTCAAATCCAGCACCGCCGCCAGGAAGGATGGTGGAATAGATGGATGCGTAAGCAAGACCAGCAATTCCGGCCATGGTTCCACTGATTACATAAGCCAGTGTTCTCCACTTTGCCACGTTCACACCAGATAATCTGGTTGCCTCATAATTACTACCTAATGCCACAATATATCGTCCTGGCTTTGTCTTATTTAAGACAACAGCGGCAAGTATGGCAATTCCAATGAGTAATATAAATCCAGTAGGAATTAAAACACCGTTGGAATTAATTTTGAAAATCTGGCGAAACCAACCCTGGTCTGAACCAGCCTGAGGCCAGGTAATACTTTGTGCTTTGGTAAAAATAGAGCCAAGTCCTTTGGATAACATCATCGTACCTAAGGTGGCAATAAATGGTGGCAGCTTCATGTAGGAAACCATAATTCCATTTAAAAGTCCAAAAGTCATACCAATCATTACACATAGAACCAGTCCTAAAGCAACCGGCAGATTATGCTGCGTAATCAAAGAACCAGAGATCAAAGCCGAACAAGTCAATACCGTTCCAATGGAAAGGTCAATACCGTTTGAGGTAATCGCAAAGGTTACACCAATAGCCATAAGGCCGATGTAGTACGAAGCGTCCAATATATTTACAAAGGTTGCATAAGTTCCAAATGCCGGATTAATCAGCCGGAATACAACATAAAGCAGAATCAACGCACACAGTGCAATGAGTCTTTGGGTTCCAATCCCTTTTGCCAGCTTCTTAAGGGGGTTGCTGTTTTTTGTTTCCTTCTTAGTCATTTTCGTCATTCCTCCATTTAATTTCTCAGGGTTGCCGCAGTCATGATGCTTTCCTGAGTTGCTTCCTCAATAGGAAGTTCCGCCGTTTTTCTGCCTTCGCACATAACAATAACCCTGTCACTCATTCTTAATATTTCCGTCAGCTCAGAAGAAATCATAATAATGGATTTTCCCTGTTCCACCAGTTCATTCATCAGCTGATAAATCTCACTTTTGGCACCGACATCAATTCCCCTGGTTGGTTCATCGAAAATCAAAATGTCACAATCTCTGGTCAGCCATTTTGCAATAACCACCTTCTGCTGATTGCCGCCGGAAAGATTCATAATAGCCGTGTCCACATTGGGGGTTTTGGTCTTCAACTTGACAGCATATTCTTCTGCCACCTGTTTTTCCTTCCGACTATTAATGAATAGACCAGAAGTAAACTTTTCCAGGCTTGCCATGGTGGTATTCACCGCAACAGTTTTATCCAGTACCACCCCAAAACGTTTCCGGTCTTCGGACAGATAACCGATTCCAGCTGCCACAGCATCCTGAGGAGAATTGATTTCCACTTTTTCGCCATTTACAAAAATATTGCCACTCTCTTTTTTATCTGCCCCAAATAGCACTCTGGCTGTTTCGGTTCTCCCTGCTCCCATAAGTCCGGAGAAACCGAGAATCTCACCTTTTCTTAATTCGAAGCCGACATCTCGAACCATTTTTCCCATGTTCAGATTTTCCACCTTCAGGACCACCGGCGCATCCTCTGAAACATTACTCTTTTCCTTCGGGTCTTCATAAATAACACGGCCAACCATCATGTGAATAATGTCATCCTTCGTACATTCGTTGGTAATCAAGGTTCCCACATATTCGCCATCCCGCATAACCGTTACTCTGTCAGTAATCACCTTAATCTCATCCATGCGATGAGAAATATAAACAATTCCTAACTGTTTCTCCCGTAAATCACGAATGATCTTAAACAACTCTGCAATTTCGGTTTCCGTAAGGGCCGCTGATGGTTCATCAAAAATAATCACCTTGGCATCTCTGGAAATGGCTTTTGCAATTTCACACATCTGTTGTTTTCCTACTGTTAAATTCCCCATTATCTCAGCTGGATTAATTTTAATATTCAACTTTTCAAATAACTTTCCTGCTTCCTCATTCATTTTTTTATCATCAATGAGTTTTCCCAACATAAATTCCCGACCAATAAAAATATTTTGCGCTACCGTAAGCTGTTGCATCATGTTGAGTTCCTGATGTACAATGGCAATTCCGGCATTTTGTGCTTCCGATGGATTGGAAAACGTCACATCCACTCCTTCGTAAACGATCTTGCCCTTATCCATTGAGTAGATTCCGGTCAATACCTTCATCAGGGTTGATTTTCCGGCACCGTTCTCTCCCATTAGGGCATGAACTTCACCTTTTCTAATTTCCAGATTAACTTCTTTTAATGCATGTACACCGGGAAAGCTTTTGTCTATCCCATTCATTGTCAGTATTACATCTCCCACATCTTCACCTTCCATTTCTTTTCCTGCGGTCTTGTTTTTACTGTGTTTATTTTAATTTTTCTTTTGCGAAATTATAATAGAATTTTTTACACAAAAAGGTGAAAAAATTACTTTATACACAAACAGTAATTTTTTCACCTTTTTCAGTAAAATATTCAACTTTTTTAGCCATGTCCCCACCAGTACAGCATTCATTTAAAACACTCTACTCTTCCCGAAAAGGAAACAATTGCTTCTGGCTGTCTTCTGTATACAGATTCTCTTGCGTAATTAATTCAAAACCGGAATCTATGGTAGCTGGTACAAATTTTCCTTCCAGAATCTTTACCGCCGCTTCCACACCTAAAAATCCCATTTTAAAAGGCTTTTGAATTACAATCCCTTTAAACAGACCTTCCTCCAGCATCTGTATCTCCTCCAGAGAGCTGTCAAAGCCTACCACCTGAATCTGCTCCGTCATCTTAAGATCCTTTATGGCTCTGGCTGCGCCAACTGCTGAGTATTCATTTAGCCCGGCGACAATATCAATGTCCGGGAAGCGTTCCAGCAAATCCACCATAAGGTCATAAGCTTTGTCGTAATCAGAATCACAGTATACTTCATCCACAATCCGGTCTTCCATTTCCCCCAACCCGGCCCGAAATCCCTTTTCCCGTTCTATTGCAGTGGAGGAACCTTTCACATGACCAATCACTGCAATTTGAGAATCCGGCTTTAAAAGCGACTTTACATATTCCCCTTCTGCGGCTCCGGCAAGACTATTATTCGTTGCAATAATGGACTCTCCCAAGCTGACATCCAGGTTAGAATCCACCAGCACCAATTTAATGCCATTTTCAACGATTTTCTGAACTGCCCAGGTGTTTTCCGTAAAACTGGAAGGCGTCACTAAAATAGCATTGGGTTTTTGCTCGATTGCCCATAGAATCAACTCATTCTGCCGTTCATAATCGGTTTCTACTTCCGCTCCCACCACTTGCAGCTGGATGTTATATTCCTCTGCTGCCATGTAAGCTCCATCAATAAGCTGACTCCAAAAATCCGATTCTTTATCTATTACCTTAGATACATAAATCATACGTAAACTCTTTTTTTCGCCCAGGCTGCGACTGTAAAAAAAGAGAAACAGACAGATGAATCCCAGCATAAAAATAACACCGACAATCAAAAAACTTTTTTTCTTATTACTGGCTTTCATGTCCACCCTCCTCACTTTTTTGCACCTTATTCACCGGAATTCGTACGGTAACCCTGGTTCCTTCCCCTGGCCGGCTCTCGTAGGATAATCCATATTCCGGTCCATAATAAAGCTGCAGACGCATCTGTACGTTCCATACCCCAACCCCATTCCTTACGTGAATACTGGATTTTTTTTCCTTTAAAATCTGATCAAGTACCTCCTTTTCCATGCCTCTTCCATTGTCCAGGATTTCAAACAGAATACAATTCCCTTCACGCCAGCCGGTCACTCGGATTAAACCTTTATGGGGGATATATTTAATACCATGATAAATGGCATTTTCCACAATGGGCTGTAAAATCAGTTTAATAATCTGCTCCTCCAAAATGGATGGTTCCATCTGTACTTCAAATTCCAATTTATCCTTATAGCGCATTTTCTGAATCGTAAGATAGCTCTCTACATAGGATGCTTCCTGTTTTACCGGTGTCAGCTCGCTTTCATTGCTAATGCTCTGACGAAGTAATCTGGCCAGAGAAGACGTCATTATAATTACTTCTTCACTTCGATTTCCCTCTGCCATCCAGATAATGGAATCCAGAGTGTTGTATAGAAAGTGGGGATTAATCTGAGCCTGAAGAGCCTGAAGCTCCATTAGCCGTTTTTGCTCCTGCACATGAGTATTTTGCTCCATCAGATTCTTAATTTCCGTTGTCATGATATTAAAGGATTTACTTAGGCTACCAATTTCATTTTGAGATATTTCTACAATATTGGCATCTTCAAAGTTTCCTCTTTCCACTTCTTTCATGGAATTTTTAAGCCGCAGAATCGGTCTGGTCACTGCTGCTGATATTAAAGCTGCCAGTAAAACGGCTGCCAATAAAAGTATCAAAGCCGTATAGATATACAGCCACAGTGTTTCCTGCTTACTTTTCACCAAATCAGAATTGCTCGCCACACCGACTACGGTCCAGCCGGTTTTTTTAGAAGCAGACATGGTATAAAGTCTGCTCTCTCCATTTTCATCTTCAATAAAATGATTCCCTTTAGCAGACAGAACCTGTTTGATCCGTTCTTCCTTCAGCCCATAATAAATCAGCTGTTGCTTAGGATGGTAGATAATCTTTCCGTCCTCATCAATAATAAAAATGTACCAGCTTGACCCAAGACTGTTATTTTCACACAAATCTCGTATCACCCGGTAATTCAGATCAATAAAAAACACGCCTGCCTGCTTTGTGGTATAGGGATTTCCAATGCTTCTGCTTAAGGTAATCACCCATTTGTAGTGATTCCGAATCAGGTTTTGGACATGAGAAGAAGACAAAGAAATTTCTTTGCCTGCAATGGACTCCAGATAATAATCCAGGTTATATTCATTTAAGGTATCCGTTCCCTCATTAATCATGCTTTTTCCATTTGGTGCAATGACGGCAATATTGGCAATATCCTCTCTGGTCTCCACAACTGTATTAAACTGGGTGAGAATTCGCTGGCGCAGTTCATCCTTTTCCGATTCTGATGATTCTTCAAACAAATATTTCTGCACGTCGCTGCTGTGCACCACCAGAGACGAGATATTTTCCATATAATCAATATAAGAGTCAATATCTCTGGTTACCTGATTAATTAGTTTCAGTGTATAGTCCATGGAATTGGACATGGTTGCATTTTCCGTATAGTTGATGGAAATAACAGAAAATATCACTAGAGTTGAAATAATCAGTGCCGAAAAAGAAAACACGATGGTGGTCTTGATGCTCTTAAATCCGCGAAACGAATTTTTCTTTTTCAATGTATTAACTCACGTCCCCTCTCCTCTGCGTTTTTGGCATATTCCTTGGGCGACATTCCCGTACATTTTTTAAAGGAAATGCTGAAATAGTGCGGATCCGAAAAACCAACTCGTTCCGCTATCTGATAGTTTTTCATGTCTGTATTTTTTAACAGTTCCTTTGCCTTTTCCATTCTGGTACGGATGAGAATCTCCATAAAGGTTTCTCCGGTTACCCCTTTGAATATGGCACTAAAGCGGCTGGTACTGATGTTTAAATAAGTACAGATTGTGTTTAGGCTAAGCTCCTGATTTGCATAATTTTTTTCGATATAATCAAGAGCCAGCAAGGCATATTTTTTCCCGCCATGATTTTTCCCGATTTCTAACTGCTTCATAATTTTCAAACAATAGTCCGACAATATTCCAAAGACGTCTTTTAACCGTGGAAGGGAAGCAATCTGGTTGAGAATCCCTTCTTTTTCCAAATACAGCGGCTGGTCTTCCAGATTGGCTACTTTTAGAAGCTCACTCATTTGATTTACTACCTTATGTAGAGAAAGCATTGCTTTTCTCTTTTCCGGAAGCGCTTGACACATGTGCCGTTTCATAGCCTCCAGTGCTTTATTTACTTCCTCTCGTTCCCCAATCCGCATATAAAGCACAAGTGTTTCCAGCTCCTGTTCCATATCGAAAATTTCTGTAGGTATATTCTTTCTCTGCTCCATATCAATAACGGGGCTTTCGGCACAATAAAGCAATCCACTTGCCTGGCAGGCATCTTTGTAAGATTTATAAACATCGCTCAGTTTTGACACGTATTTTCCAATCGTAATGGATACCTCCAGCTCGGTTAGTTTTCTAATCACCTCTACAATTTCCAAAGTAATGGACGAAACCATCCCAGCAAACTCGTGCGGCTTATTGGTTTCAAATAAAATCAGGGTTTTAAAACCTTCTCCCTGGCAAACCTCTCCGGCTTGATGCTTTGACACAATCTCGCTGGTAATATTATAGACCATAAAAGAAGTCAGGGCGCTTTCCTGTTTTGTCTTTTCATCCAAGGCTAACGGTTGCTCAAACAAATCAATGCTCACAATGGCTACACGAAAGGCTTCTGCCGCCAAACAAATCCCCATGGTCAACAGTTCTTTTTCACTCTCTGCCCAGGTTCGGTTCCCTTCCAGCAGATTTCGCAGCACATTCGATCGAATCAATAATTTATTTTTATGATATGCTGCACTGATTTCATCTATTTTCTTTTCCTGTTTCCGTCGTTGATCCAGATTTTCCTTAATGCTGATTAAATATTTAGAAAGCTCTGTTGATGTGACAGGTTTTAAAATATATTCGGTTACATTATACTGTAACGCTCTTTTCGCATAACCAAACTCATCATACCCACTAATGATAATAATTTTTATTTTAGGAAATTCATGCACCAGATACTCACATAACTCCAGTCCATCCATATAAGGCATACAGATATCAGTGAGAACAACATCAACCGGATGTTTCCGAATAAACTCCAAGGCTTCCTGTCCATTTTCCATACAGCCAGCCAGTTCATAACCCAGCCCCGCCCAGTCCATCCTATCACAAATTGCTTCCCGTATAAGAGCTTCATCATCTACTAATATCACCTGATACACTACTGTCTCACCTCCAATATTAGACTTCATCTATCTTAAACATACGAATGGATTCCTGTAACCGAAGCGACTCCTCCTTTAATTGCTCTGCGCCAGTGTTAAGTCCTTCCGCAGCCCCAAGCTGCTCCCCGGCAGAGACCTGAATCTGTTGTGAAATTACTGCTGTTTCACTGAGAACCTGAGTAATTCCCTGAAGCGCCTTCAAAGTAGCATTCTTCCCTTCTTCTACCGCAGCAACACCAGAAAACACATCATCAATGTTTTCTTTTAAATCATCCACCTGCTCCGATATGGTCTTAAAGGTAGTCACTGCATTCTCCAATGCCAACTCCTCCCCTTCCCTGATTTCTTCGGTCTGCTTTGCAGTTCTGGCTGTAACCTTAGTCGTGTCCTGAATCCCTGTGATAATCTGCGATATTTCTCTGGAAGCTGCCAGAGTGGCATCCGAAAGCTTGCGGATTTCTTCTGCCACGACAGAAAATCCCCTTCCCGCTTCGCCAGCACGGGCTGCTTCAATTGAAGCATTTAATGAAAGAAGGTTTGTTTCCTCCGCAATTCCATTTATCGTCTCAATAATTCCTCCGATAGACTGAGATTCCCGTTCCAGCTTTTCAATATTGTAAAGCACTGTCTGGGTAATTTCAGCGTTTTCCTTTACTCTTGTTTCCAATTGAGATACCGCCTCGATGCCTCGGCTTACTGTATTTTTAGTATTATTGGAAAATACGGAAACTCTCTCCATATTTCCATAGACATTCTGTATCTTTTCCCCAAGTTGATTCATTTTAGCCAGGCAGCTTACCGCCTCATCCGACTGCTCTCCCATGTTCTGCTCCATTTGCTGAGTTGCTCGAGAAATTTCACGGGATATATTCACCATTTCCTCCGCCTGATTGCTTACATGATTGGATGAATCCAGTACCATTTTAGATACCTGTTGAGAATTACAAATGAGATGTTTCATGCTTTCCAACATACTGTGTATGTAATTTGACAGAATCCGAAACTCATCTTTTCGGCGCATTTTTATTTTAACCGTCAAGTCTCCTTCTGCTGCACGTCTTACCGCCCGGTTCACTTTATCAATGGCTCCCGAAAAACCAGATGCTAAAAACACACCGATAAAGACCGCCGTAATTATGGCAATGAATGCAATGAAATAGGTCAGATTTCTAATTTCATCTGCTTGCTTGGTTACTGCATCCTGAGGAATCAAAATATTAACACTGCACCCAGTCTCTCCGACTTTGGAATAAATGTACAAATACGACTTTTTTTCCAATTCCAGCATCCGGATTCCTGACCGTTCCTCCAAGCCCATGGCCTGAGTAAAAAATTCACTGTCATAGAACAATGCTGCTTCTCGTTCCCCATCTCCAGAAATCTCTCGCCCACCTGGTGTTACAAAGGCACCTATACTCCCTTCCGGTAAGGATATGGATTGCAGCACCTGACTGATTGATTCCATTTTAATATCCGCCACTGCAAAACCTACCACTTTATTTTGCATATTCACAACGGCATGTCCCACTGATAATCCATAGGAATCCCCATCAATGGAAAGTATCTGGTCTAATAAAGTGTGGTGTCCGCTCCAGTAAGGCATTCCAGGATGTTCCAATAGCCATTTTCCTTCTTCTGTTTCGATAAAATTTTTATAATCACTTCCCTGCAAAAGTCCCGTGGAAGAAAGGGGACGACCATAGGGTGCAAGGACTGCTCCTGTGAGAATGTTATTATCACTGGAAATCATTTTGGATAATTTACTTCTTAGTTGAGAATTGACATCAGCTTCTTTCGCTGGATCGTCAATATACTGCCCGCTGTAATAGTTTCCCAGAACATTGTCAGTTGCCAGTTCTTTTAGCTTCGCTTCACAATTTTCTAATAATATGTCATAATACTCAGCTGATTTTTCCGCTAATTCCAAGGTAGAAGTTTGATAGTTAGCGATAATCGCCTGAGAAGCCTTTTGTGTAGACAGACCTCCCAACAAAAGAATAAATATCGCGGGTACTAAAAATGCTCCTATTAATTTTACACGAATCCCAAAATATTTTATAGTCTTTTCGCGTTTTTTTTTCATAATTACCCCCCCCAAAAAAGAATAACTCCCCTTTTACTATACATTACGGGGAGTTATCTTGAATATGGAAAATCTTACTGTTTTTTTTTAAAATCTTACTGTTATATAACTCCTTTTTGCAGCATGATATTAGCATAAAGCGCTTTTTCACTGGTCGCAAGGATTGCATAAGCACTTCTTGCTTCCTCATAAAACTGAAAGCGATCAATCTGTCCTACCGCATCCTCACCGCGAGAGTCATATTTTTTAATAATTTCCTGATAAGTATCCCATATTGGTGTTTCTACGGTGTCGCCTTTCATAACCGCCATCAAGCTTACAGGCTTTTCCACGTAAGAATCCAGCGGGAATAATTTAAGAATCGCTTCTAAAATTTCCGGCACACCATGACCATCCAGACGGATAACGATAGCATCCTTCCCCATGGATTCCGCTGGAAAGTTACCGTCGGCAATCACTAATCGATCGCTGTGCCCCATCTCATGAAGGACTTTTAACAGCTGGGGGGATATAATATTAGGAACTCCTTTTAACATGGCAATGCCTCCTTCACAATAAATCTCTATATTTTATATAGACTTCTTCCCACTTTTCCCTGTCTTCCGGTTGATAAACCACCGTTTCTTCCGAAGCTGCAATGATTGACCTGGCTTCTTTCAGGTTTTTAATTTCACCCACCGTCATCAACTGAATTGCTACATTGCCGTACACAGTTGCTTCCACTGGTCCGGCAATCACCGGACATCCGCAGGCATTTGCTGTCATCTGGCAAAGAAGGGCGCTCTTGGTTCCTCCTCCGGCCATGTGCACTACTTGATAATGCTTCCCCGTACAGGCCTTGATTTCCTCCAACGCTGACCGATATTTTAAAGCCAGGCTTTCATTGATACAGCGGACAATAGCTGACTCGGTTTCAGGAATAATCTGACCAGTCCTTTGGCAGTACTCTCGAATTCGTTCCGGAATATCTCCCGCCGGGACAAATTCAAGTGCATCTGGGTCAATCAGAGAAGCAAAAGGAACGGCCTGAGCTGCCATTTGCTCTAAATGAGCAAAACTGTATTCCTTGCCTTCGCGAATCCATTGTCTTCTACTTTCCTGAATTAGCCATAGGCCAATAATGTTTTTCAGGAAGGAAACCTTCCCATCAAAGCCGACTTCATTGGTAATATTGTATTGCTCTGCCTTGTCATTGATAATAGGAGCATCCAGCTCAGTACCAAATAAAGACCAGGTTCCACAACTGATGAAAATAAAATCTTTTTCCTGGGCTGGTATGGCTACCAATGCACTTTGAGTATCATGCCCAGCTGCTGCAATTACTTCCATTGGTCCGATTCCCAGTTCTTTTTGAAGCTCTGGACGGATAATCCCCAGACGGCTTCCGGATGGAACCAGTTCCTGCATCAGATGCAATGGCAAAGCCAAGGCACGAAAAACTTCCTGGGACCAGGTCTGTTCTTTTGCGTTCAGAAGCTGTGACGTCGACGCAATAGAATATTCATTTTTTGCTTCACCACACAAAAAGTAGTGAAATAAATCCGGCATAAACAAAAGGGTTCTGGCTTGTTCCAGTAGCTTAGGCCGCTTCTTTACTAAAGAAAGTAGTTGAAACGCTGTATTGATCTCCATAAACTGATTTCCGGTAATCTGATATAAATGCTTGGAATCCATCTTTTCAAATGCGGCTTCCAGCATCCCCGTGGTTCGTTCATCCCGATAGTGAACTGGGTTTTCCAACAAACGGCCTTCTTCATCCAAAAGACCAAAATCCACGCCCCAGGTGTCCACTGCAATGCTATCAATTTTCCCATAGGGCTTTGATTTGATAAGTCCTTGCTGAATTTCATGGAATAATCTTAAAAAATCCCAATACATGGTGTTTCCCAGAATAACCGGATCATTAGAGAAGCGGTGAAGTTCTTTCACCTGAATCTTCTCTCCGTCAAAGCTTCCCAGCATAACTCGCCCACTGGATGCGCCGAAGTCTACGGCCAGTACTTGTTTTTTATTCATGTATCTGCATTTCCTTTCTTTAACATCTATTGTTCACCCTGACTCCCAACTTTTTGCCTTAATCTTTTCCACACTTCCCATTATGGTGCCTTAAAATTTCGCTTCACCTTCAGCACATAAATCAATTCCTTTATTTATACAAAGGACCGTATGCCTGGCATGCCCGATAATCCTGTCCTTCTTTTTCCATTCCAAAGGCATTCCATGCTGCTGGGCGGAATATCTTTTCTTCTGGTACGTTGTGCATGCAAACCGGAATGCGGAGCATGGAGCAAAGGGTAATCAAGTCAGCACCCACATGTCCATAGCTGATCGCACCATGATTGGCTCCCCAATTGTTCATAACATCATAAGCTGTTGCAAATGCTCCTGTTCCGGTAACTCTTGGTGCAAACCAGGTACATGGCCAGGTGTAGTCGGTTCTTTTCCAAAGCTTGTCGGTTACTTCTTCTGGAAGCTTAACCGTCCATCCTTCCGCGATTTGCAGCACAGGTCCCAGTCCTTTTACCAGATTGAGACGAATCATGGTAACCGGCATTTCACATTCGGTCACAAAGCGGGAAGAATATCCACCGCCTCTGAAATATCCAAAATCAGCAGAGTTCCAGGTAGTTGCTTTCAGAATAGCATCCTGATCCTCCTCCGTAATGTCATACCATGGCTTAATCACACCATTTCCATTTTCATCCTTTGCCTGACCATTGGCGTCCAGACAGGCTGCACCGGAATTGATTAAGTGAATAAATCCACCTGCTTCTTGGGCAATTCCATCCAACTTGTATCCAGTTGCTTTTTCTACTGCTTCTGGACTCCAGTAGGTCCGCACATCGGCAAATATCTGAGCACGGTTAGTTAAAAGCTTCATAAAGAGCATACCGACTCCGTTTAATACATCATTTTCTGTTGCCAGTATGTAAGGCTCTCTTGGTCCTTCCCAATCAAAAGAAGTATTTAACATTGCCTCTGGGAAGTCGCAGTTTGGGTAGAAGTCGGTCCATTGTCTCTGTCCCTGGAATCCGGCTGCAATGGCATTGTGTCCCACTTTTTCTTCTTCTGCACCTTCTGGGAGGTTTGGATTTCCATTCATTAAGTCTTTGATTATGCACATCATCTTTACGACAAATTCCCAGTCACGGTCTTTTTCTTCTCTGGTCTTCTGTACGGATTCTGGATTTTTGTCAAATCCTTCTCCACATTTTTCTTTTGTCCAGGCCAGTGCTTTCTGGAATTCAGCTTCATCATAGATGCCTTCCGTCATTCGACGGATGATTTCCACTTCATCTACTGATTCTACCCGCATTCCCAGATATTCTTCAATAAAGGCCGGGTCAATAATTGATCCGCCAATTCCCATACAGATGGAGCCAATCTGCAAATAGGATTTACCTCGCATGGTTGCAGCGGCTACAGCGGCACGACCAAAACGAAGAAGTTTTTCTTTTACATCTGCTGGAATACTGGTGTCATCTGCATCTTGTACGTCGTGTCCGTAAATACCAAAAGCAGGAAGTCCTTTCTGGGCATGAGTCGCCAGTACGGAAGCCAGATATACTGCTCCTGGGCGTTCTGTTCCATTAAATCCCCATACTCCTTTGATGGTCTTAGAATCCATATCCATAGTTTCTGCACCGTAGCACCAGCATGGAGTTACGGTAAGGGTGATATCTACCCCTGCTTTTCTGAATTGATCGGTACAGGCTGCTGCCTCGGCTACACGACCAATGGTGGTATCAGCGATGATAACTTTTACCGGTTCTCCATTGGAATAGCGTAAATTTTCTACCAAAAGCTATGCCGCAGATTTTGCCATGTTCATAGTCTGCTCTTCCAGTGATTCTCTTACCTTTAAATACCCTCTTCTGCCGTCAATGGTAGGACGAATCCCAATTACCGGATAATCTCCAATTAATCTGTTTTTTGCCATTTCTGATTTCCTCCTTTTTCTGAAACACCTTTTTGAGTGATTGTTCTTAATTCATCTTGTATGAATATCAATGTCTTATACTTTGATGCCTTAGCCTCATTACCTTTAGCTTGATAATTGTATTATATCTCTTTTTTTTTATTTATGATTGTGATATAGTAGATAAAAATATAATAATATTCACTTTTAACCGATAAGAAAGGTGGCAGCTTATGCATTATCTTGACTATAACGAAAAAAAGCAACATGGAACCTCTGATTTCCCCATTGCATATTATCATGTGGACGAGCAGCATCCTCGCTACAACATGCCTTTTCACTGGCATAAAGAATTTGAAATCATTCAGGTCTTAGAAGGACGTCTGGTGCTTCATTTAGATGATGAAGAAATCCAGGCGGGTGCTGGCGACACGATTTTTATCAGCGAAGGAGTCATTCACGGCGGATTCCCTGAACATTGTATTTATGAATGTATTGTTTTTGATATTAAGCCATTGTTGATGCATACAGATACTTGCCGCAATTACTTGCGTCGTATTACTCACCATCATATAACCGTGCATAAACATTTCACCCGGCAGGATCGGACTATTTCCAGAATTGTTGGCCATTTATTTAAATCCATACAAAAAAAAGCTCCCGGCAGTGAATTAATCACTGTAGGAACTTTATATGAACTTTTTGGTATTATTTTTGAAAAGAGTTATTTTCAGAAAACCGAAAAATCATCTGATCGTAGTTCTAAAAAAACGGCTGTTATGAAACAGGTATTGGAATATATGGAGCAAAACTATTCTTCTTCCATCACACTTGATGATTTATCCCAGATTGCCGGCATGACACCTAAGTATTTCTGTCGTTATTTTCATGCCGTAGCACAGAAAACGCCCATGGATTATCTGAATTATTATCGCATTGAACGGGCCTGTTTTCTTCTTTCTACTTTAGACCTAACCGTTACCGAGGCGGCATTTCAGTGTGGCTTTAATGACAGCAGCTATTTTGTGAAAACCTTTAAAAAATATAAGGGTGTTACGCCAAAGCAATATTCATCTAAGGTTCCATAGCGGAAAGCAGGTTCATTTTATTATCTTATCAAAGATGTTTGCTAACTCTTTGATAAGCGATTCTCCCACTTCCATCTCGGACATAAATAATACCACATCGGGTAAAACCATTTTTTAGAATCAAGTGCTGCATCGTCTTATTATCTTCATGGGTATCAATCCGCAAATTGTCAACCTGTTCCTTACAAAAATCGATACTCTGTTTAAAAATGCCATGAACCATTCCATCACTTGCAATCCTGTGAATGGTTCCATATGGCTCATCATTTATCCAAGCCCCATCTTCAATCACAATGTAAGTAGCATCAATTCCAATAATAAAAACAAACACACCATGTATGATTCCATTTTCCAGACACACATAGCACTGTTGCTTTTGAATATCATCCTCCAAAAGTTCTCTTTCGGGATATCCATCTCCCCATTGGGTTGGATTATTATTTTTTACCATATAATCTCTGGCACAATCATATATTTTCATGATAGCATCTAAATCATTAATGTCTGCTTTTCGTATCTCCATAAATTAATTTCCTACTTTTTCTTAATGATAATAAATTATTTATTCCTTTCAAATTCATCTTGAATTTACCTCAAAAAATTCATCCAACACAATTTTCATCGGCAGAACTTTAGCAAATCTCCCCTTCCAGATTTTCTCCTCATAATATCTTGCCATCTGTTCCCCATAGCATAATTCATTATCACATGTAGTTGTTGTACTTTCTGGTATCACCACTTTATATCCATATTCGAATGCAACTTTGCATGTGGTATCAATACAGTATTCGGTCTGCATTCCCACCAAAAGAATTGTCTCAATTTCTTTTTCACGTAGATATTCATTCAGTCTGGTAGCTTTAAAGGCACTATTATATTTTTTATCAAAAATCATTTCTCCATCTCTGGGTATTATAGTAGATTCCAGTTCCCATCCTGGAGTACCATATTCAAACTCATCTCCAACACCTCCGTCATGTCTTACATATATAACTTCCATTCCTGTTTCTCGTGCTTCGTTAATCAATCGACGAATATTGGAAAGAACTTCTTTTTCATTATATGGATGGTTCTCCATTATGGCCTTCTGCACATCAACAACTAATAAAACTGTTTTTTTCTCTTTCATATCTTCCTCCCATTTCATCTCATCTTCAAGATATTTTATATGATCCAATGGCTTGTCCATCGTTATTCGTTTAATATTTGTCCCCCTATTATGCAACCGACAGTGGGTAGAATCAAGGTAAACTGTTGGTAGAGTTTATCACCTTAATCCATTAGACGCAGTTCATATTCAATATCACAACGTTTTCCATCATGTGCAATACCAACGCAGAGCACCTTACCCGACAGTCCGGCATAATACTGCTTATCAATAATCTGTTCCAATGCCTGTTTCTTTAAAGCATTAATATTCTCTCCCTGCTTAAATTCCACGATTACATGGAACCGCTCTTTTGCCAGGGATTCCATGGTAATATCACTGCGTCCATACCCCGACTCAATATTGCTGGTAATTTTATACATTCCCTGCAGAGTGATGCACATTCCTAAGAAAAGCATATGATATGCATTTTCCTTTGCATCAAAATAACTGGTACAATTAACAACAATTTTCTTATAAATTTCCAAAAAACCTTCCATTTCCATCCGCAGCAGGCAATTAAACATTTCTTTCAAATCATCATTCTGAATATTTGCCCTCTCTGCTACGATCTTCTGAAATTCCGACTTTACCTCGCCATTGGGTATCCGAACTGTTACATACTCACTTTCTATCCGTTCCAGAATACTGATATAACCGGAGTTAATTAACAAGCCCCACAAAGTACTGTTGTTCTTTAACTCTATAAACGAGGTTTCAAGAGAAATACTCACGTTAACATTTTCATTCATAATCAGCTTACTAAACTTCAGCTGAAAAGACTCATCTGCTTCAGAAAGGGCTTCCTTCACCAGATAATTCGTAGATGTATTAATCCAATAAGGTGACAGAACCTTTTTATTTGCATAATTAAGAATAGACCATGGATTGTAAATGTGTGTGCTGCCAAACAAATATCCATCGTATTGATTTTTGACTTCATTGGTTAACTTAAGCCCATAATATTCCAACAATTTTTCCGTTTCTTTTTCATCCAATCCAAAGTAAGTGGAATAGGCTTCATCTAATACGGTATAGACCATTACATTATTAAGCTTTGAAAAGATACTTTCTTTTACAACTCGCTGTATTCCTGTCATCAGTGCCTGGGATAAATTTTCCTGGCCTTTTAAGGCTCCGCCATAAAATCCCGCAAAAAAGTCATTTATTTTATGATGATATTTGTTCTCGTAGCTACTCATAATTGGCTGGTCATATTCGTCAATCAGCACAATTGGCTTTATTCCAAAATAGCTCGTCACCATATTTTCCAAGGTTACAATTCCAATGGATAAAAACTCCCACGAAATCTCATTCTTTAACATCATTTCATAAATCATCATATATCGCTGATAATCGGCCGTTTTGTTGGAAAAGTCTGCAAAAAGCTCGTAATACCTTTTATATTCTATAAAAAGCGCATCGCTAATCTTAAACTTCAAGAATTCCTCATTATTTGCATTACAATCTTTAAATGAAAAATATAGTACTGGCTTTGTATTGATCTGATCAGCATATACTGTGTTCATAATATTCAAACCTTCAAAGATAGAACGGCTGTCCATGGTAATATCAAAAAATTCCCGTAACATAGATATATTTAAGGTTTTCCCAAAACGTCTTGGGCGAGTAATCAAAGTAACTTCGTTTCGATTCTCAATAAAGTCTTTTATAAATAATGTTTTATCTACATAGTAAAAGTTATTATCTTCTCTAACTTTTCTAAAGTCATCTGTCCCTATAGGAAGTACCTTTTTCATAAATAAAGCCTCCTTCACCTCTCATTGTACTTAGTTTATCACACCTATCATATTGAAACAAGCAATTGCTATCTCTCACGATTATATATAAACGAAGCCTCTTTGCGATACCTTCCCATGATAACAAATAGAGCCACCACAGAAACCACCATAAATACAAAAAGTACTCTCCGTTCCGGGATAACATTAGACAGCGCTCCTGCTGAAAGCTGACCAACTAAAATACCGATGGTTTCCATAAATAAGAACGCCCCACTAAAACGTCCTTTCTTCTCGTTAGGAACATAGCTTTGAGTGGACGAAAGCCGCAAACTATAAGAGGTAATTCCTAAAATTCCTGTTATGAAACATAAAATCATCATGGTACGCAAAGGGGTATACAAATAAGTTCCACTAATAAGAGCAATCACAAGATATATAACGAGAACCATTTTAAATCTATTTTTCTGTTGCATTTTAAATCTATAGTGCCAAGAACCTCCAATCATCCTGCCAAGAAGAGCAAATCCCCAAACATACATATATGTATATTCACCATTCGGATAATTTGCCTTAAAGTAGGGAAGTTCAATAACATTTGCTGCCCCTCCCGCAATATTATAGAAAAGAAAATACAGGGCAATTGCCAGCAAACCTTTTTCACTGTTCAGATAGACAATTCCCTCTTTCAAATCTTCCCAAAAATGTTTTCCTGTAAAGATTTCTTTTCCATTTTCTGTCTCACAATACTCTTCTCTTGCTTTAATCTGTGTTTCTGCAATTGCTGCAAATAAGAATGTTATCATGTTTATTATAAATAACGGTACGATCCCAATTAAATTATATAAAAACGCAGATACCGGAACCATTAGGGCTGCCATCGTCTCCAGCATACTGGAAATAGAATATGCTTTTTGAAAATTTCCTTCTGTAATTAAAAGTGGAAAAAAACTTTCATAAGCCGTTTTGTACACACTGCTAATAGAGCCCAAAAACAAGCAGCACACGATTAATATTGGAAAGTTAAATATATTCTTGAACAACATCAAGGCAAGAAGTGCATATACAAACGCTGATATAAAATCAAGTATACATATGGCTTTCTTCCTTGAAAATTTATCCAGATACGGCCCAGCTAAAATGGGCATAAAAATCATTGGCAATGTATAGGAGGCCATATAAATCGCATATAAAAAAGTTGATTTTGTATAATCCAGAATCAATAAACCTAATGCAAAACCAGCAATATTATTGCCACATAATGAGATGAAACTGCCAATTGTTAAAATCGAAAAATCCTTTGTCCAAAGATTACTTATCTTCTTCTCTTCCATCTTTTCTCCCCCAAGTTTATAAAAGTCTCTTTTCAAGTATACGCATAGATTATATTTTCATCAAGTAATATGTCATTCTTTTCCATTTTATCTTTATTACTTAAGAATACCACTTCTACTGCTTGATTATAAGCTGTTCACCCCACCTGAAACAACTATCTTGGGAGTTAGTTGTTGAAGTGGGTTGGGAAAACCGGACGCAGCCCAGGAAAGGTTCGGCGGGAACGTGGGGGATGGGATGGAAAAAAATCCACCTTCGCAGGGCAAGAAGGTCTAGGGCAAAGCATCCAGACTGTGGCTG
>JAVBLX010000060.1:0-2725 GCA_031553075.1 Acetivibrio sp. | reverse complement strand
TAAAAAAAACTAAAATGGATTAAAATGAATTAAAACATAATTGACTTTCTAAAGTAAATCCGTTATATTATACTTAATAAGAAGTATATTTGAAGATGCATCGGCTGAATAAAAATGTGTATTTAGCCGGAAAATAAACGTGACGCAACACGTAAGGCGGGTAGAGATGAAAATGGAGATGTTATCGAATGAAGTAAAGGATCATTTGCAAGAGGTTATCATTCCTTTTTGGAAGAAGTTAAGGGATGATGAGTATGGTGGTTATTATGGTGCCATGAATTTTGATTTGGAAGTGGATAAGAGTGCAATAAAGGGGTGTATACTAAATAGCCGTATTTTGTGGTTTTTTTCCAATGCATATCTGCTTTTGAAGGATGAATCCCTTTTGTTGGAAGCGACACACGCGTTTCAGTTTTTGAAAAATTATTGTTTGGATAAAGAGAATGGAGGAATCTATTGGTCACTTGCATACGATGGAAGTGTAGTAGATGCAACGAAACATACCTATAACCAGGCTTTTGCCGTGTATGCGTTGGCATCTTATTATGATGCCTCGAAAGAGGTGGAGGCCCTTTCACTTGCTGGAGAGCTTCATGATATTATTGAAAAAAGATGTAAAGATCAGTTCGGCTATATGGAGGCATTTGATATCTCTTTCCATCCGGTTTCCAATGAAAAATTATCGGAAAATGGGGTTATGGCTGAAAAAACGATGAATACTCTGCTTCATGTAATGGAGGCATATACAGAGCTTTATCGTGTAGGACAGGAGGAAGAGGTTGCTTCCCAGATAAAAGCTATTTTGAACCTGGTGGAGCGTAAGGTATATAATTGGCAGAAGCAGCGTCAGGAAGTGTTTTTTGATAAAGAGTGGAACAGTTTAATTGATTTACATTCCTATGGGCATGATATTGAAACTGCCTGGCTTGTTGACCGTGCTTGTGATATCCTGGGGGATAAAGCATTATCGGTAAGGATGGAATCAATTACCAAGTCTCTTTCTCAGCATGTATTCCAACGGGCTTATGTAGAACATTCTATTTTGAACGAGTGTGAAGATGGGGTGGATGATACCACACGAATCTGGTGGGTTCAGGCGGAAGCGATGGTGGGCTTTTTAAATCGTTATCAGAAGGATTCTACTAAGACGGAATATTTTGAGGCAGTAACCGATATCTGGAATTACATAAAGACCTATTTTATAGATGACCGTGCAAATTCGGAATGGTTCTGGTCGGTAGACGAGCACGGAAATCCGAATTCGGAAAAATTTATTGTGGAACCCTGGAAGTGCCCTTATCATAATGGACGTATGTGTATAGAGGTGATTAGGCGGATTAGTGGCAGTGATGAGATAAGGTAGACAGTGATAGATCGGGTAGATATTAACAGTGATAGATTGGGTAGATATTATATTGACAAGAAAATAAAGCTGTGCTATATTAACATCATCCTAATAAAAGGGAGTAGCCAAACACCGTAAGGTGTATTTGAAATCGTCAGCCGATGCCGAGAGGGCATCCGTATCAAATGAGATGTGCAAGACTTTTATTGTGGCAGAATTGTCATGGTAAAGGTCTTTTTTTGTAAAAATTTAACCTGAATTCTGCTTCAATAAGGTGGCTGGGAAAACGGGAGGAAGATTTACCTCCTCTGATTTTTAAGTGCATAGAAATGCACAGAAGGGAGCCAAAAGGTGAAAAAAGAAGAAAGAGTAAAGGAAATCAGTGAGGCAAAAAATGCAGGAAAAGAGGCGCTTGCCGATTTATATCAGGCCAGCGAAAAGTTATCCAGTGCGGGTAACTGGGGACTATGGGATATGTTTGGCGGTGGTTTTGTTTCTACCATGGTAAAGCATTCCAAGATGGATGATGCATCCGAGCTTATGGAGTCTGCTAAAAAAAAATTGCAGAGGTTTCAAAGAGAACTTCGTGATGTGCAGGTTCCGGCGGAATTTTCAATGGAAATTGGTGGGTTTCTGACGTTTGCCGATTATTTCTTTGATGGTTTCGTTTCTGACTGGATGGTACAATCAAAAATCGGAAAAGCAAAAGAAGAGGTGGAGGATGCAATCAGAAGAGTGGAAAGCATTTTGCTTCAACTGGAACGGATGGAACAGGTAATTGATGTAGAAAGCAGGGAGGTGTAATTATGGGGTGCTTAGGAAACTTATTGTGGTTTGTTTTCGGTGGATTTATTTGTGGGTTAAGCTGGCTTTTAGCAGGACTTTTATGGTGCATTACCATAGTTGGAATCCCCATTGGCATGCAGTGCTTTAAATTTGCAGGATTAAGCTTTTTTCCTTTTGGAAAAGAAGTAGAGTATGGCGGAGGGGCGGTATCAATGCTGGTGAATATAATCTGGCTTTTAATTTCAGGAATCCCAATGGCAGTTGAATTTGCGGTAATTGGGTGTATAATGTGTATTACAGTGGTTGGAATACCGTTTGGCTTACAGATGTTTAAGCTGTCAAAGTTGGCTTTAATGCCTTTTGGAGCAACGGTAAGATAAGATGTTTACAACTGCAACGGTAAGATAGGTTAGCTGTAAGAAGTTATAAGAAGCTGTAAGTAAACTGTAAGATAGGTTAAATTTTAAAGTAAAGTCCACTTTGGCAAAGTAAGTTCCACTTATAATCACTCATTTCAATCTTTATTGAAAGAAATGAGTGATTTTTTGTTTCAATAAGTGTATAATACGCTTAATCTGGTAATTATGACTGAAA
>JAVBLX010000026.1:0-19856 GCA_031553075.1 Acetivibrio sp. | reverse complement strand
ACTACGCCTCCATCTTCCGCCTTGCAGCTGACAAAATATTCAGCACTGTTTAGCTAAAGATGAATGATACAGCACACTAGGGTGAGTATATCACTTTTTCAAGTAGGTGTAAATAAAAAATATCTAGGAAAAGGAGATTTGAGACAATGGAAATGGTTTTGAACAAGGGATTTCAAAAACTTGAAATTCAAGAAATGGAAAGTATTGAGGGCGGAAGCTTTGGTGCAATTGTTGCGGGAGCATTTGCAGGTACAGCAATTGCACATGTTGTAGGTTGCGGAGTGAAGGGAGCAATAGCAGGTACAGCGGTTGCTCCCGGAATTGGTACTGCAATAGGAGCGGTATCAGGAATAGTAGTGGGCGGTATTGTAGGGACCGCAGTTTCAGCGTTGTATGACAGTTTTTAATCAAGGGAGGTAGATAATATGAACGAATTATCGGTTGCGGAATTATCCATAATTGATGGTGGTGGACTAATATCATCTGTTGCTGGTGGACTAGCGTTTGCAATGATTGGTGCAATTGTGTCTTTGCCTGTTGCAGCTGTAACAAGGGACGCTTCTGTTGTGGGGCATACAGCTATTTTAGCTGGTTCTGTAGGGTTGTATGTGGGGGCAGGTTGTCCTTTTCCATAAATTTTTTCCTAATAGAGTGAGTAGTTTTAAGGAGGTATTATAATTGAAAGAAACTGAACAAAAGGAAGTACAAAAGGAAAATGAACAGAATTTAGCCAAAATAAAAAAGAGAATACTTGTTGGAGCAATTGCTATATTTATAGTGACCTGCTATGAGTTATGGAGTAATCCCAACATCACTCATTTGGTAGCTGTATTGTTGTCGGTTTACATGTCAGTTTCAATTAGCGTTTTGGGATATGTTTTCTTTAAAATGATTATCATACCTTGTTTAATCAAATGCAAAAAAAAGTAGAATATAGCTTTGAAAGTAAAAGTATTACTACACGAGGGAAGTAATTTATTATTTAGTATATCTAGGTGTAATATGCCTAGATATACTATGAAAATAGGGATAAAGGAATACGAACGTTTCATTAAGTGTATTATTCAAATATAAATAGTAAAGATTCAAGATATAATAGAAAAAATGAATCAATATATGTCTAATAACGGTTTGTAACCAATAATAAGTGCATATTTAGTTCGATCAAAAGAAAACGAGAAAATGCTAATAGATATATATGGGCTTAAATCCCAATATTTATAACCAGGAACCAAAGGAGAAGTCACAAATGAAAGCAATGATTCTGGACATGAAGGACATGTCCGACAGCAAAGAAGTATATGATTCAAAACCGAATATTATTTCCATCATATTTATATATTCCATTCTAATTATGCTGACCATTGCGCTCATTTGGATGTACTTTGGCAGAATCGATGTAGTTGTAAAATCTGAGGGGATTCTCCGGCCTAATGAACAAGTGAGCACGATTGTAAACGAATATGGTGGAACCCTTGAAGAAGTCAAGGTTACAGACGGTGATACCGTATTGGCAGGAGATATCCTCTATGTTATTGAGCATAAAGACCTGATAACCGAAAGAGACTATCTGGAAAATCAGATCAACGATACCAGCAAAACGATCGAGTTATTAGAAAAATATAAAGAATCAATCAAAGCAGATGAGAATCTTTTTCAAGATATTCCAGAAGAAGAGGAGTACTATACAAAGTTTTTGTCTTATCACCTAAATTATAAAATGACAGAGAAAGGCATTGATTTTTCCGAAGAAGAACGGATGCTCAGCTTGGAGCTGGTGACGAAGCAGTTGACGAATTCCAGATCAGAGTATACCTACATAAATAAGTTGAAAGAATCCATTAAATTAGGAAAAAATCTATTTTCTAAACAAGGTGCTGAGCTCAAATATTACAACCTTTATGAAAAATATAAGAGCGATTATAAAGCATTAAACCTCCAATATGACAAAAGAGAACAGGAGATTGATCTGTCCACAACCGAGCAGGGGGTAATCAATTCGCTGGAGTATTATAATGAAAAGATAGATGGGCTGAAGGATTTACAGCAGAGTGTAAATGACAATACAAGCTATTTTACAAAACAAACCTCCTTCAGCATGGAATATGAAAACTATAAAATGAAAATTACGGAACTTACGTCTGACTATAATCAGGCGAAGGAAGATTATGAAATAAATTTGGAACTGAAAGATTATGGAGTATCGGAATGGGAGATAAACCAATCTAAGGTGGTAATGGAAAAAGCGGATAAGTCAATTAAGACTTATAAAACAAATTTTCTGGCAGAGATAAAAGCACAGATTGCAGAGCTTAACAAAACAATAAAGGAACTTGATCTGGCAAAGGACAATACGCTGTCGAAAGAGATGCTATATCAGGCGAATGAATCAGAACGAAAAAGTGCGGTAGATAATTTCAGTCTTGAATATGTAACGCAATTGGACAGTAAAAGCAGTGCTCTGAATGAGAGTATTATGAATCTGGAAGGAAATGAGGAAAGCCTGACCCTGCAAGGGGAAAAGGCATTTGTATATGACTCACTGAACGGAAATGCGGAATCAGGGGATTTATTGTACCTGAAAAATACGGAGCTGCAAACGACAATAAATGAGATACAAGCATACAAAGATCGCCAGACCGAATTGGAGAAAAGTTTTTCCAAGGTGGAAGAGTCCATTGCAAGCAGTATTGTTCGGGCGCAGATTAATGGTACGGTGAATAGTGGCATTGAATTAGTAAAAGGAAATCTGCTTCCCACTGGAACAGAAGTCTTAGATATCATTCCGGATAATGACAGTAAATATAAAGTGAACATTTATGTAAGCAATGGCGATATTGGAAAACTGGAAGAGGGAATGGAAATCAAATGCAATGTCTATGCCCTGCCCAATAAGGAATATGGATATATAACGGGTAAAGTGTCCAAGATTTCAAAGGATATAAAAGTAGACAGTAACAATACAACGGGATACTACTTGGTGGAGGCAAATCTGGATCATAAGGCATTGTATGATTATAGTGGTAAGTCTGCCGAGCTAAAAGCAGGAATGGGCTGTCAGGCGCAGGTAATAACCGGAAACAAGAATATCTTAACATTTATATTAGAAAAGTTGGATTTTCTAAAGTCATAAAGGAGAAAAGTTGAAAAAGTACAGTAGAATGGCTTGCGTGCTTCTTTGCATTTGTATTCTTATGAATGGAACACAAATACAAGCAGCCGATGGCGCTAATTTTGAAGGGCTGAAAACGGCATATCAGGAAAAGGATATATCCTATAAAAGATCGATGCTGAATTTGCAGCAGCAATTATTTAAATACAATCTGGCTGAGGTGAGTCTGGAAGAAGGGCTTACCAATGGTCTTGGTGATGCGAAGATGGCAGAGCTGGAGTTACAAAAGGATTTGCTTTCCTTTTATCCAGGAAATGAAACATTATTGGTCAAGCAGATGGATCAGAATTTGGAGTATCAAATGAAGAAACAGCTGCTCCAATTAAAATTACTGAAAGAGCAGCAAAAGTATTATAATACCTATGCCACTTATTTAAATGTTCTTTACCGGATTGAAGATGTGAAATATAAAAGAGGTCGTTCAACCAAAGAGGAAATAGACGATATCAATGTCAGGATTGTCAAGAATCATGCAGATTTGGAAGGTGTGCTCGCGGATTATCAGGATGGACAGGAAAAGGTTGGAGTGAAAACAGCCATGGATAATTATGTCACACAGCTTTCATTGGATATTGTGCCAAGACATCAGGCGATGACGGTGAATACATTGATTGCGACGATAAAAAGTAACAATGGTGAATATATTCAATTGGAAAATACAGTGGCTGGATATGAAAAGTATCTTGACTCCTTTGCAGCAGATACCGGGAGTCTCTCTTATCAGCAAGGGATGCTTCAGCTTTCAGATGGGTATTTGCAGTTGATGGAGTTGGAAGAGGATATTGCGTCATATGCAAAAAGTGTGATTAGCGGATATAAAAAGACAGTCAAGAAGCAAAATGCAAGTGCCTTGAGCTTGGCGGTGCTTTCAAAGAAAAGGGTAAATGTAGCAAAACAATATGAGAAAGGACGAGGTGCGTTGCTGGCTTGTTATGAAGCGCAGGTGAAGGAAGAGACGGAACGGCAGAACTATTATAGTCTTTGTTATCAATTGATGATTTGGGAAGAGATATTGGATAAAGGAATTTATGATAAAACATTGTAAAAATGTGCTATGAAACATAGTCAAAAAATGTTAAAATGAAATTATTAGCAATGCTACGAGAGGGGAAAAGATTGTGAATGTTTTATTGATTTTAGTATCGATTATGTATAGTATTCTTGCATTGATTTACGTTTATGGAATCGTAGTTGGCAAGACATTAAAAAGATGGTTGTTTGTGCCTATTTTAATGGAGATTGTTGTAATTTTATCAATATATTTAGACAAGGTGAGCTTTATGGGGATAATACCTGCGATATGTGGGGTACCTTTTATGATACAGCGTAGAAAGAATAAAATGAAGAAGTAGAAATGGTAGTAAACAGAAGTGCAGTTTTTGTGATATGTGTTTTTGCTGGTTTGTGGCCAGGGGGGACAAACAATAGTAAGGATATATGGGATGAAATGCGAAGCTGGAGAACGTAAAATGAGAGTAATAAAACATAAAATTGAGAAAAAATTATGAAAGGGAGATGTACATTCTCTCTTTTTTGTTACCATTTAGATAAATATTACACGTGCATTTTGGCACAGATGGGAGACATAAACATGGAAGTAAGGTTTTGTGGTGGTTCCTACGAAGTAGGGGCAAGCTGTATTTTGCTTACAATCGCAGGGAAACGCATTCTGTTTGATTGTGGGATACGGATGACAGGAGATGCCTTGCCAAATCTGGAGATCATCAGGCAGTCAGGCGGACTGGACTTGATTTTAGTATCTCGTGCTCATATGGATCATATTGGAGCCTTGCCGATTATCAGCAATGCGTTTCCGCAAGCAACGATCATTATGACTCATATGACGAAGGAATTGGCGAAAATATTGTTGTATGACAGCTTGAAAATCATGGATTTACGGGAAGATGATATCCCGATTTTTTCGGAAATTCATGTAGAAAATATGTTAAATCGAACCTTGTGTTATTCACCCAACTATGATATTTATCCTTTTCTTGACGATTTTGAAATCAGGATGTATCAGGCGGGGCATATTCCAGGTGCAGTTTGTTTTTATTTGGTTACCCAGGAGGGCAGTTTTTTCTATAGCGGTGATTTTTCCATGACACCTCAGTTGGCAGTTGGAGGTGCGGCGGTGGGAAAGCTTCGGCCGGATGTTGCAATTTTAGAATCAACGTATGGAAACCGTCTGCATAGCAGCAGAGAACAGGAATTAGCGGGATTGCTGAAAAAGATTGTTGAGACGGTAGAATCCGGCAATAAGATACTTATTCCAGCCTTTGCTTTGGGACGTGCTCAAGAGGTTTTGATTTATCTTAATAACGCTTTTGCCAAAAAGACAGCAGCCAAATTTCCTATTTATGTAGATGGGATGGTAAATGATATCTGGATGATATTGGAGGATATTGTCCGCGAAGCTAAACGTAGCCTTTCACAGATTCAACCAGGTCGAACAGTCAGCCGGAAGCTCAAGAATTCTAGGCTGACCCACTATACCAATAGAAAACCGTGTATATGATTATAAGAAACATGGCTCTTGTTGATATCGTGCTTATCGTCATGAAATAGTATTGCAGATAATGATTTATTATAGGCCTGCCTCAATCAGGTCTTGTAAAGTACTGCTTTATAATGTCCTTTTAAATAGTATAATTACATTATTCAGTTGTCAACGAATCATGAAAGGTTATCACAGCCTATAATGAAAATAGGTTTCTTGGCTCCACTACTTTTTAGCTTGTTTTTGCTGTATAATAGTAATAGGCAGGAACAAGTTTGATTGCACATTGGAGGATTTGCACCCCGTTTGTTCAACGTAAGCGTTTTGCCCTTGAGAACAGCATATTGTCGCACCACTTTGTGGATAGCACGAGTAGCAAAGTCCGTATTATCTCGGGCAAATCTCCTGCCTCATTAAAGGAAGGAGTGTGAGCTTTATGAGAGATTTATTGGAAATCTGTTGCGGTCTTGATATTCACAAAGATAAAATCGTGGCCTGTATGCTCAATGGTCCTCTTGGACAACCCACAAACTCTGAAATCAGGGTGTTTACGACTTTAATCCCTGACATGGCAGCTCTGCGTGATTGGATTGTTTCGTCGGATTGCCATCATGTTGCCATGGAAAGTACAGGTATCTATTGGCAGCCGATTTATGAAATCCTTGAGGACGCTTTTTCAGGTGATATCACTCTGCTAGTGGTAAACGCAAGACATATGAAGAATGTTCCCGGGAAGAAAACCGACATGCGGGATTCTGAATGGATTGCGACCCTCTTGCGTGCCGGCTTATTAAATGGCAGTTTTATTCCGGATAAAAACATCCGTGAATTCCGTCATTTAAACCGCTATCGAAAAAGTATTGTCCGTGATATCACTTCCCAAAAAAACCGTGTTGAAAAATTCCTTCAAAGTTCTGGATTCCGCCTGTCTTCTTTTATTTCAGATATTTTCGGTGCTTCCGGGAGAAACAAAGAGGTACTGGATTCCTGTCTGAAAACCAAAACTCGAAACCATATCAATGAGATTCTGATTGCCGTTAACGGAACTCTTTCCAAACACCAGCAGGATTTTCTAAAAATGCTAATGGATCATTATGATTCCTTAAAAGTTCACCTTACAGAAATTGAAACGGCAATAGATGTGGAGATGGCTCCATTTACTTTACAGGTGGAACAGCTTAGCAGTATTTATGGTATCAGCACCACGGCTTCTTCCGCCATCATTGCTGAAATTGGTATTGATATGAGTCGTTTCAAAACTGCAGAACACATCTGCTCATGGGCGGGATTATGTCCTGGTAATAACGAAAGTGCCGGGAAACGAAAAAGCACTTCCATTACGAAAGGGAATCCCTACATCAAAAGCATGCTTTGTGAAATTGCATGGGTAATTGCTGGTAAGCGTAATACCTATCTTTCCGCATGGTATTGGAGGATCAAGCAGAAAAAAGGAGCGAAGAAGGCCATTGTTGCACTTGCAAGGAAACTATTAGTAATTATTTATACCATGTTGAAACAAGGAACTCTATTTGATGAATCCTGCTTCGAGATACGACGAAAAAATTGTGAGCAAAAACAACTTTCGAGATACATTCATGAATTAGAAAAACATGGTTATCATATAGAACAACCAGCTTAGTCATTAAATACATCGCATTGTTTTAAAAAGTGGCATAAGCCGCTCTGTTTGCTATGCTTTCATAATCTGTTAAAAACATTAATTGTCAAGGTTCAAGTCTGCTACCGAATTTTATTTTCGTAGCAAAGTTCAGCATTTATACTAAGTTGACCACATTGCCCACTACGCCTCCATCTTCCGCCTTGCAGCTGACAAAATATTCAGCACTGTTTAGCTAAAGATGAATGATACAGCACACTAGATGGATAAAGAACTAACTGGTTGTCAGGTACTATAACCAAAAATATATTTAGTAGATGGTAGATTCCATGATTAACAGCCAGTATGTATGTCGCTTACTGGAAGTTTCTTGTTTAATCTTATATAAAAAGAAGGAAGACTGTTTGTTAATGCCTTAATGGTGAATTGGTTTTATAATCCAACATTATTAAAGTGTTTACAGTTAGTCTTATTTCTCTTAGTATATCCTTTTTGCCTACAGACCTTCCTCGAGTCGTGTCCGGGTTCCACTACCTTCCGGTTGTCAACTAACTCCCAAGTTCATACGAGCTCCTTTCTCTACAATTAATTGCATTTCCAACATATTGTTTTATTTGCAAAAAAATCCCCCACTTTCCCCCACTATCTTGTGGTGATCCTTTAAAAACCCCATAAAACCCCGAACATAAAATGAATTATTTGTTAAGAAATAATAAAAAGTATGAACAAAAAGGTTGATTTATACCGCTCTTTAGTGTATTATATTAACATGAGTGGAGCAAAGTGGTAGAAAGTGGTGGATACTAATTACCATACACAAAAAGATGATTTGAAAGTAGGTGAACACTATGTTTATGGGTGAATTTAATCACACCATTGACATAAAGGGAAGAATCATCGTACCTGCTAAATTTAGAGAATCACTTGGTGACGAATTCGTAGTGACTCAAGGTTTAGATGGGTGCTTATTTGTGTATCCCAATGAAGAGTGGGAAGCCTTTATTGCTCAACTGAAAACACTTCCGGGAAATAAGGAAGCAAGACAGTTACAAAGATATTTTTTAGCAGGTGCAGCTACCTGCGAAGTGGACAAGCAGGGAAGAATCCTGCTACCGCAAAAGCTGAGAGATCAGGCAGCATTGGATAAAGACGTGGTATTTGTCGGAGTCTTAAATAAGATTGAAATCTGGGCCAGAGAAAGATGGGAATCCAATAATTGCTATGACAATATGGACGATGTAGCAGAAAATATGTCCCAGTTTGGACTGAGCTTTTAATCCATGATAAGAGAGGTAGTTTATGGAATTCAATCATGTATCGGTTCTCTTGGAGGAAACCATTGATAATCTGAAGGTGAAGCCAGACGGCATCTATGTAGATGGAACGCTAGGTGGTGGAGGACATGCCTTTGAGGTGCTGAGACAGCTGGGACCTAAAGGAAGCTTCATCGGAATTGATCAGGATGATGCAGCGATTCAGGCTGCTGGAAAACGACTGGACGAATTCAAAGATAAAGTCACCATTGTAAAAAGCAATTATTGCGATATACGGAGAGTTTTGGATGAACTGGGTATTTCTAAGGTGGATGGTATTGTGTTAGATTTGGGAGTCTCGTCTCATCAACTGGATACAAAAGAAAGAGGCTTTTCCTATATGGCTGATGCACCTCTTGATATGCGGATGGATCAGAGCCAGACCAAAACCGCTCGTGAGATTGTAAACGAATACAGCGAGGAAGAACTATTCCATATTATTCGTGACTACGGTGAAGACAAATTTGCTAAGAATATTGCAAAGCATATTGCGAATTACCGAAAAGAAAAGAGCATTGAGACCACCGATGAACTGACCAACATCATTCGCGGGGCAATTCCCATGAAGATTCAAAAGAATTTGGGGCATCCGGCCAAGAAGACATTTCAGGCCATTCGGATTGAGCTTAACCGGGAACTGGAAGTTCTGCGTGATACACTGAATACGATGATAGATTGTCTTTCGGAGGACGGAAGGATTTGTATTATTACCTTTCATTCCCTGGAGGATCGAATTGTAAAAAACATATATCGCAAAAACGAAAACCCATGTACCTGCCCACCGAATTTTCCGGTGTGTGTATGCAATAATAAGCCAAAAGGAAAGGTGATCACCAGAAAACCAATCCTGCCATCAGCAGAAGAAATGGAGAGAAACAGCAGAGCAAAAAGTGCAAAATTGAGAGTGTTTGAGAGGCACGAGGCATAAAAGCGAATATAGCGAAAGCAATGTAGTAAAAGCAATATAGCGAATGCATAAAGCAAAAGTAGTAAAGCAAAAGTGATAAAGCAAAAGCGATAAAGCAAAAGCGGTAAAGCAAAAGCTGTAAAGCGAATGCAATAAAGCGAATGCAATAAAGCATGAATAAATAGAGGGAAGTGAGCAAATTGGAAACACGGAGAGTTAATTATTACGACAGCTATGTGCAAGGAAGCACAGTAAGACAACTGAATTATGCTCAGAGAATTGAACGGGAACACGAAAGAGAACAGGAAATACGCAGAAACAGACAGGCACAGAGGGCGCAGTCTCGTCATGCAGCAGCCGGTTGGGACTTTTTGTCTATGGTATTTTTGCTGGCCGCAATTAGTGTTGTCTTATATGTGTGCGTATCTTACATCCAGTTGCAGCATGACATCCATACAATGGGCAAGAAGATTGCTTCCATGGAGAACACAATCGTTCATATGAAAATTGAAAATGATGCTGCCTATAATCAGGTTGATACAGCGATAGATTTGGCATATGTTTATGATGTGGCTGTAAATGAGCTGGGGATGGTGCGTCCAGATAAAAGCCAAATGAAGACTTACGAAAACATTAAGAGTAATGTGGTAAGACAATATGGAGAATTGCCGGAAGAAAAAGGTTCCATTATTGACCAGTTGATTGGAAAATGATAAGATGTGTTAAAACACACAGACAGGAGCCCAAAATGGAAAAAAATAAAAAATCGGAAAAAAGATTTACATCCAAAATGCAGACGACCTTATTGTTTGTGCTTTGCGTTGTAATTCTTGTTTTTATAGGACTTTTAGTTAGAATATATATCATTACAAATGAAGATGGCGAGCGATATGAAAGGAAGGTGCTTTCCCAGCAGACCTATGTCAGCAATGCACTTCCTTATCGGAGAGGAGATATCCTGGACCGGAATCTGACCAAGCTTGCGATCAGTGAGAAGGTATACAATTTAGTTCTGGACCCGGTGGCAATGCTGGAAAAGGAAGAATATAAAGAACCTACCTTAAAGGCTTTAAGAGAATGCTTTGGACTGGATGGAGAAGTAGTAGAAGAGATTTTGAAAGAAAAAAACGAATCCCGTTATGTACCCATGAAGGAATTCAAAGGTCTTGATTATGAAGCGGTTGAAGAGTTCCAGGAAATGGAAAAAGCAGATGGAGAAAAAAGAATTAATGGAGTGTGGTTTGAGGAAGAATATATCCGAAAATATCCTTTGAGTACAGTTGGTTCCAATGTAATTGGTTTTATCCAAAAAGGAGATGCCAATATTGGAACATGGGGTATTGAAGAATTTTATAACGACGAGTTGAGTGGAAGTAATGGCAGGTCTTACGGGTATTTTAATGCTGACCTGGAATTAGAACGCACGGTAAAACCAGCGATTAATGGGAATAATATTATTTCTACCATAGATGCCAATGTACAAAGGGTGGTAGAAAAAAAGGTGAGTGAATTTTTAAAAGAGCCTGGAGCAGAGAATGTTGCGGTGGTTCTAATGAATCCTCAAAACGGAGAAATCTATTCCATGGTTTCCAATGAAGCATTTGATCTGAATAATCCACGAGACTTAACAGCTTATTATACAAAAGAAGAACTAAAGGATATGCCGGAGGAAGAGATGAGTGCAGCCTTAAGCAAGTTGTGGCGGAATTACTGCATTAGCGATGCATATGAGCCGGGTTCAACCTTTAAGCCATTTACAGTGGCAGCTGCCTTGGATGAAGATGTGGCAAAGGAATCAGATACCTTTGAATGTTTCGGAAAAAAGCATGTTGGAGATCGGGATATTGCCTGTAATGTCACTTCCGGTCACGGCATACTTACCTTGGAACAATCTCTTATGCTTTCCTGTAACGTGGCGTTAATGGAAATTGTAGAACATCTTGGACGAGAAAAGTTCAGCTTATATAGCAAAACATTCGGGTTTGGCGAAAAGACTGGAATTGACTTGCCGGGAGAAGCAGTTGGCATTGTTTACCCGGAAGAAAAATTGAATCCGGTAGAGCTTGCCACTTGTAGCTTTGGCCAGGCTAATACGGTCACAATGGTACAGATGGCGGCGGCCTTTTCTTCTTTGATTAATGGAGGAAACTATTATAAACCACACATTGTAAAAGAGATTCAAAATGAAAATGGGGCAACGGTTGAGAAAATGGACAAAAATTTGATTAAAAAAACCGTTTCAGCCACTACCAGCGACAAAATCAGGAAATATTTATTTGAAACAGTAGAAGCAGGAACCGCTATGCCAGCTAAGGTAGCAGGGTTTGAAATCGGTGGGAAGACCGGAACGGCTGAAAAGATTCCTCGTGATAAAATAAATTATATTGTTTCTTTTATTGGTTTTGCTCCCATTGAAAATCCACAGGTGATGATTTATTTATTAGTGGACCAGCCTCATGTAGATGACCAGCCTCATAGCAGCATTGCCACTAAATTAGCTGGTGATATAATGGGAGAGGTACTTCCATTTCTGGGGGTTTATCCAGAAGCTGGAACGAAAACTCCAGATACCGCAGGGGATACGAGTTCACATACAAGTTCAGGTACAAGCTCAGACGTGAATTCAGACGGAAATTCAAATGCAAACTCAGATGTGAATTCAGGCGCAAATTCAGATACAGGCTCAAATACTAACTCAGGTACAAATCAAGGTCCAACCGCACAATAATTATCATACATATAAAAGAGTCTTAATATGATTAAGAGATAAGACAAATCATCGAGGTTTTTTTATGGAAAAATACAAATCCCACAATCGCAGGAGTTTACTGTTTGTTGTGATTTTAGTATCTGTCTTGGCGGTTGTACTGATAGGGCGTTTGGGATACCTGATGATATTTCAAAGTGTACACTATGGTGCGATGGCAAAGGAGGTTCATGAAAGAGAACGCTCCATTAAAGCAGAGCGCGGGAAAATATATGATCGAAATGGAGTGGAAATTGCAGGAAATAAGCCGGTTTCCACCATTTCTGTTATTCACAATCAAATCACCAATCCGGAAGAAGTGATTGCAATTCTGTCAAAGGAGTTGGGACTTTCAGAAGAGATGGTAAGAAAGCGGGTAGAAAAAAGGTCTTCTATCGAACGAGTCAAATCCAATGTTGCCAAAGAAATATCGGACCGAATTCGGGAATATGATTTAGATGGCGTTATGGTTGACGAAGATTATAAGCGATTTTATCCTTTTGAAAGCCTTGCATCTCATGTGATAGGATTTACTGGAAGTGACAATCAGGGAATTGTGGGATTGGAGGTGAAATATGACTCCTATTTAAAGGGGCTGGACGGCAAAATCCTGACATTGACCACAGCCAGAGGAGTAGAGATAGAAAATGCGGCTGAAAATCGGATTGAGCCAATTGCCGGGAATAATCTATATTTGAGTCTGGATATGAATATTCAGAAGTATGCCGAACAGGTAGCCCTCAAGGTGATGGAGGCGAAAAGCGCAAACTATGTTAAGCTTATTGTTATGAATCCTCAGAATGGTGAAATTTATGCCATGGTGAATGCCCCAGAATTTGACTTGAATGCCCCTTATTTACTACCACAGGAGGACGGAGTGGTTTTAAGCGAAGAGGAAAAGACAAAGCAGTTGAATCAAATGTGGAGAAACCAATGTATCAGTGATACTTATGAACCAGGTTCTACTTTTAAAATTGTAACAGCGACAGCTGCCTTTGAAAAAGGTGTGGTGACCAAAGAAGACCGATTTTACTGCCCTGGATATATTAAGGTAGAGGACCGGATTATTCGGTGCCACAAGGCCGGAGGTCATGGCGCAGAAAGCTTTGTAGAGGGAATCCAAAATTCCTGTAATCCGGTCTTTATTGATATTGGTTCCCGTGTAGGTATAGATGGAATGTATGAAACCTTTCAAAAGCTGGGACTTTTTGCTAAAACAGGAGTCGATTTACCTGGAGAAGCAGCTTCCATTATGCATAAAAAGGAAAATGTAGGAGCGGTGGAGTTGGCCACGGTTTCCTTTGGTCAATCCTTTCAGATTACCCCACTTCAGCTTCTTCGAGCCGCTGGTGCGGTGGTGAATGGCGGAACCCTGGTTACTCCTCATTTTGGCGTAACCATTACCAATACGGAAGAAACCTTTGCTAAGAAGTTAAAATACGAGACAACGGAACATGTTGTATCCAAGGAAACCTCAGACGTGATGAAGGAGCTTTTAGAATCCGTTATATCAGAAGGAACAGGAAACAAGGCGTATGTAGCCGGATTCCGAATTGGTGGGAAAACCGCCACTTCTGAAAAGCTTCCTCGCAGAACTGGAAAATATATTTCATCTTTCCTGGGCTTTGCTCCAGCAAATGACCCGCAGGTTATGGCACTGGTGCTGATTGACGAACCAGTGGGAATATATTATGGCGGAACGATTGCAGCACCTGTAGTAGGGGAGTTGTTTGAGAATATTCTGCCCTATCTGGGGATTGACCCGGAATATACCGAAGGTGATACCGTCACCAGCTGGTCAGAAAATAGTGACTTGATTCTGTATTAAAAATAGAATATAATATATAGGTTATTGATTTAATGCAGAAATGTTAAGAAAATACGAGGTGAAGATAAATGGATTTCAGAGTTATAGTACCGGTACTTATTTCCTTTGCTATAAGCGTGCTTTTAAGCCCGATTTTTATTCCTTTTTTAAAAAAGTTAAAATTTGGTCAATTTGTCAGAGAAGATGGACCGGAAGCACATTTGAAAAAATCGGGAACCCCTACTATGGGTGGTATTGTAATACTAATCAGTATTGTTGCAACCTCTCTCTTCTACATAGTTGGGAATAATGAGTTGCTTCCAGTGTTATTTGTGACACTTGGATTTGGACTGATTGGATTTATGGACGATTATATCAAAATCGTTATGAAACGCTCCATGGGACTTAGAGCATGGCAAAAGATGTTAGGACAATTTTTAGTGACGGGTATTTTTGCATATTATTTATTAAAGGTGCTGGACCTTGGAACCCTTACGTTGATTCCATTTACCAATGGGCGATACGTGGATCTGGGATGGCTTTATCTGCCAATGCTTTTTATTGCAGTCATTGGAACGGTAAATGGGGTTAATTTTACCGATGGTCTGGATGGTCTTGCCTCCAGCGTAACCGTTTTGGTAGGAACCTTTTTTACTGTGGTAGCCATCGGCGTGGGAAGTGGTATTTCTCCTATTACCTGTGCAGTAGTGGGAAGCCTTTTAGGTTTTCTGGTATATAACGTATATCCGGCCAGGGTATTTATGGGTGACACGGGGTCTTTGGCTTTGGGCGGCTTTGTGGCGGCCTCAGCAATTATCCTGCGGATGCCATTCTTCATTATTATAGTAGGACTCATTTATCTGGTGGAAGTGCTGTCGGTTATGATTCAGGTGGGATATTTTAAAATTTCCGGCGGAAAACGGATTTTTAAAATGGCACCAATTCACCATCACTTTGAACTTTGTGGATGGTCTGAAACCAGAGTGGTTGCAGTATTCTCTATTATTACGGCAATGCTTTGTCTGGTAGGACTGTTGGCATTATAATAGAACGGGTATGTACTGATAAGCACAGAGAGGAGCTTAAGTATGGAAGATTTAGTTGGAAAAAAGGTTTTGGTGGTTGGAAGCGGAATCAGCGGTGTTGCTGCTGTGAAGCTTTTGTCAAATGAAGGTGCAGAAATCATTCTGCAGGATGGAAATGTTAATTTAACTGTGGAAGAAGTAAAGGATAAATTTCCCAAAAGCCTGAATTTGAACGTAGTGATTGGCGATTTGTCTCAAGAAGAGGAAGAACAGGTAGACCTGGTGGTAATAAGTCCTGGCGTGCCTACGGATTTGCCTTATCTTGTGCGAATGAAAAAAAGAGGTGTCCCCATCTGGGGTGAGATAGAGCTTGGTTTCCAATACAGCAAAGGGAAAATGGCAGCAATCACCGGAACCAATGGAAAAACTACCACAACAGCTTTAGTTGGGGAAATTATGAAAAACTATTATGTTTCCGTTTATGTTGTGGGAAATATCGGAATTCCATATACCGACATGGTGTTAAATACAAAAGGAAGCACCATTACCGTTGCCGAGATGAGCAGCTTCCAGCTGGAAACCGTTCATGAATTTCGTCCAGAGGTAAGTGCTATATTAAATATTACACCAGACCATCTGGATCGCCATCATACCATGGAAGAATATATTGCAGCCAAGAAACGGATTGCGAAAAACCAGGGAATTTATGATACCTGTGTGCTTAATTATGATGACCCTATTTTACGGGAAATGGCAGTGAAGCTTACCCCAAAGGTATTTTTCTTCAGCAGTAAGCAGGAGCTTCCAGAAGGAATATTCTTAAGTCCGGCAGGTGATTTTGTTTACCGGGAAAATGGAAAAGAAGATGTTGTTTGTAATATAAAAGATTTAAAATTATTAGGAACCCATAACTATGAAAATGTTATGGCGGCCATCGCTATTTCTTCTCATATTGGTGTGCCAATGGCGGCCATCCGGGAAGCGGTTATGAACTTTACCTCTGTAGAGCATCGGATTGAATACGTGACAGAAGTAAATGGAGTTACATATTATAATGATTCCAAGGGAACCAACCCAGATGCGGCAATCAAAGGAATTGAGGCTATGGTTGCACCAACGGTATTGATTGGTGGTGGTTATGATAAGGGCTCGGATTATAAGGAATGGATTCAGGCGTTTGATGGGAAAGTGAAATGTCTGGTACTTTTAGGAGCCACTAGAGAAGAAATTGCCAGACAGGCAGAGGAATGCGGATTCCATGACATAATTATGGCAGATAGCCTGGAGGAAGCGGTTAAGACGGCAGCAAAAGAAGCCGAGCCAGGAGATGTGGTTCTCCTTTCACCAGCATGTGCCAGTTGGGGTATGTTTAAGAACTATGAAGAACGAGGAAGAAAGTTTAAGGAATATGTTAGAAATCTGTAGAATAAATGTAACTGGAGTGTATCCGTATGGCAAGAGCTTATAGTGAAACCAGAACTGAAAAAGTGGTCAAAGCCAATTATTACGACTATAGTCTGATTTTTTTGGCTCTATTTCTTACGGCCTTTGGTCTGATTATGATTTATAGTACCAGTGCATACCCGGCAGAGCTTTCCATGGGTGATTCCATGTACTTTTTGAAGCGGCAGGGTAGTTTGGCACTGGCAGGCATAGTAGTAATGCTGATTGTGTCCAAGATGGATTACCGGTTCTTTTTAAGTAAGTTTCCAGTGATAAAAATAAGGCTGGTAACATTGATTTATTTGGTATCCATTTTTTTACAGGTTTATGTGTTGTTTTTTGGCAAGCTGATTAATGGAAAGCGCCGCTGGATTGGTCTGGGCCCCCTTGGTACCTTTCAGCCCTCGGATCTTTCCAAGGTGGCAGTAATTTTGTTTGTTTCTTATATGATTTACCTGGCACCCAGATCCATTGATAAATTTTCAGGATTCTTTAAAATCACTATATACATATCGCCGCTCATTATATTGATTGGAAAAGAAAACATGAGTACCGCCATTATTATATGCCTTCTGTTAGGCGGAATCTGTTTTGTGGCCAGTCGGAAAAAGGGATATTTCATTATCGCAATTCTCATGATGCTGACTGCCGGGGCTGCCTTCCTGCTTCTGGGAGAGCAGTTTCGTATGGAACGTATTGAGATGTGGCTGGATGTAGAGAATCATGATGGTGCTTTTCAGATTCTTCAGGGGCTATATGCCATTGCATCTGGCGGACTTACCGGAAAAGGTCTGGGCGGCAGCATGCAGAAGCTGGGCTATATTCCGGAGGCTCAAAATGACTGGATTTTTTCCATTATTTGTGAGGAGCTTGGGCTGCTTGGTGCAATTACAGTGATTCTTTTATTTATCCTGCTCATTTGGAGAATATTTATTATTTCCATTAATGCGCCGGATTTGTTTGGTGGATTAATCTGCAGTGGTGTGCTGATTCACATTGCTGCTCAGGTAATTATTAATGTGGCGGTTGTTACAAATTCCATTCCCGCGACAGGAATTCCATTACCATTTATCAGTTATGGAGGTACTTCCGTGGCAGTACTTTTAGTTGAAATAGGGTTGGTATTAAGTGTTTCCAATCAAGTACGGTACGAAAGGTGATTTTTATGGAAAAGTCCAGAAAAGATGGCTGGAAAAAGTACTTGATTGCCGGAGTTGTTCTGCTTGCAGCGATAGGTGCTTTTTCCTTCTATAACCGGATTGAAACGGTAAATGTAAAAGGATGTCATTATTATTCAGACGAAGAAATTCGCAGGGAACTGGGGAATGGCTGTGTAGAAAAGAATTCCGTATTACTTTATTTAAAATATCGGTATTGGGGATTGGATGAGATTCCCTTTATTGAAAAACTCACCATAAAACGGGTGAATAGCCATGAAATAACCGTCCATGTCTATGAAAAATCCTTAATTGCCTGTGTGAAATACATGGGCCAATATTTATACTTTGATAAGGATGGGATTATCCTGGACAGCTCGACGGAACGACAGGAGTCGATTCCTGCGATAGGAGGTTTGAATTTTTCTGGTTTTACCATGTATGATAAGCTGAAAGTGGAAAATGAGCAGATATTTGACCATATCCTGGAGCTTTCCCAGGTTATCAAACGCTATGAACTTCCGGTGGACAAGGTGTATTTTAACAATAAAAAAGAAGTAACCCTTACCGCTCAGGGAATTAAGATTTACTTAGGAAAAAGAGATTTTTATGATGAATCCATTTCCGCACTTTCAGAAATTCTGCCCGATGTATTATCAGAAAACAAAAAGGGCAGTATTGATATGGAAAATTACAATTCAGGAGACAAAGTGATTTTTCGCGTACTATCCTAAAAAACATGAAAAAAAACAAATTTAGGGTTGATTATTCTTGGGAATAACTATATTATATAATATGAGATTAAAAAATCGAAAATACTAAAAAGGTATGATAACTACATTAAGATAGATTAATATGACGGAAAAGATAGAATTGAGGAATGAAGAGGAGGAAGAACCGTGCTTGAAATTAGATCAAATGAAGCAGATTCCGCTGCTAAGATTATTGTGGTAGGAGTTGGCGGAGCAGGAAATAATGCGGTTAACCGAATGATAGAGGAGAACATTGCCGGAGTGGAATTCATCTGTGTTAATACGGACAAGCAGCACCTTAAAAACTGCAAAGCCCCCGTTTGCATTCAGATAGGAGAAAAACTGACAAAAGGACTTGGAGCCGGTGCAGAGCCTGAGATTGGCGAAAAGGCTGCGGAAGAGAGCAGAGATGAGCTTGTTGATATCATCAAAGGTTCGGATATGGTATTTGTTACCTGTGGTATGGGTGGCGGAACCGGAACTGGAGCTGCACCCGTAGTAGCAGAGATTGCCAAAAGCATGGGAATCCTCACCGTCGGAATCGTAACCAAGCCATTTAAATTCGAGGCAAAAGCCCGGATGAACAATGCCATCGGCGGTATCGAGCGTTTGAAACAACACGTAGATACCTTAATTGTAATACCAAATGATAGATTATTAGAGATTGTAGATAGAAGAACCACAATGCCAGATGCTCTTCGGAAAGCAGACGAAGTGTTACAGCAGGGTGTTCAGGGAATTACCGATTTAATCAATGTTCCAGGCTTAATTAATTTGGATTTTGCTGACGTACAGACGGTTATGAAGGATAAGGGAATCGCCCACATCGGAATTGGTGTAGGAAAAGGCGATGACAAATGTATTGAAGCTGTACAGCAGGCAATTACCAGTCCTCTTTTGGAGACAACCATTCAAGGTGCTTCTCACGTTATTATTAATATTTCTGGTGATATCAGTTTGATTGAAGCCAATGAAGCGGCAACTTATGTTCAAGAATTAGCAGGGGATACAGCCAATATTATTTTTGGTGCCATGTTTGATGAATCTGCACCAGATGTTGCTACGATTACGGTTATTGCCACAGGACTTGATAGTCAGGATAGCGATATACCAAGAGGTATGTCTTATGGACAGAACCGGAGTATGGGAGTGGGCGGACTGCACTATACACCTGCTAGAAATGTTGCACCGGCGTATTCGGCACCTGTGAATACATATAAGCCGCCAGTAAATAATACGATGCAAACACAGCCTGTGGCACCAGTACCTGGGAATGAACAGGAGGAAACGGGCGGGATTAAGATTCCGGAGTTTCTGCAGAAGAATCGGCATAAATAAGGTAGGGTTGAAATGGAGTGTTTTGAGGAATCAGGACGCTCCTTTTTTTGTTTCGAACGCCGAAAGAGTGGGTGGATA
>JAVBLX010000046.1:0-11139 GCA_031553075.1 Acetivibrio sp. | reverse complement strand
AAATATATCCATAGTTTTCAAGGGATTTGGTCATAATTTCTTTACGAGAAAGAATCTGAACAAAGTTTTCTACTTCCACTGCCACCTGATTTGCCAGCTCTTCACTCGTGGTTACCAAAATGGAAGAAGCCAGTTCATCATGCTCTGCCTGGGACAGTAAATCAGCGGCGATAAATCTGGGATTGCCGGTCTCGTCGGCAAGAACTAGGATTTCACTGGGACCCGCAATTGAATCAATGCTTACGTGTCCATAAACAGCCTTCTTAGCCAAAGCCACATAAATATTCCCAGGACCCACAATCTTATCTACTTTAGGGATACTCTCTGTCCCATAAGCCAATGCACCAATCGCCTGTGAACCGCCAACTTTATAAATTTCTGTAACTCCCGCCTCCATAGCTGCAACCAGAGTATTTGGATTTACCTTCCCATCCTTGCCTGGAGGGGTTGTCATAACAATTTTTTCAACTCCGGCAACTTTAGCTGGAATCACATTCATCAATACGGAAGATGGATACACTGCTTTTCCACCCGGTACATATACTCCTACTTTCTCAATTGGCGTAATTTTCTGTCCCAGGATACTACCATCCGGTTTACTGTCAAACCAACTATACTGCTTTTGTTTGGAATGATACTCATCGATATTTTTCTTTGCTTTTTGGATGATTTCCACTAAAGAAGGCTCTACAAGGTCATAGGCTTCTTTGATTTCAGCCTCGGTTACCCGGATATTTTCTCCTGTAATCTCTGCGCCGTCAAATTTCTTTGTATAAGCAAAGACTGCTTTATCACCATTTTCCCGAATGTCTTCTAACACTTCCGCAACAACAGCTTCATATTCCCGGTAATTATTCGGACTGCGTTTCAATAAATCTTCCAATATATTCTTTTTAACTTCCTGGGTCAATTTTAATATTCTCAAAGCGACTCCTCCTTCACTGTCAACATACTCCTAAATCCTCCTGATTGAAAATCAAGAATTTCAATGAATCTTGTATCCGGATATTCCTTTATTTCACACTAAAATTTTCTTTAAATTTTTAATTAATTGGGATATTCTTTCATGCTCCATTTTCATACTTACCTGATTTACTACCATTCGGGCAGATAATGAACAAATTTCTTCCAAAACAACTAATCCATTCTCTCTTAACGTTGAGCCTGTTTCCACGATGTCAACGATAACCTCCGCCAACCCTACAATGGGTGCCAACTCAATCGAACCATTCAGTTTAATGATTTCTACGGTCTGATGTTTTTTGTTATAAAAATAATCCTTGGCAATGTTAGGATACTTTGTGGCAACACGAATCATTTCACCACTACTTAAATATTTCTTTGCTTCTGGTGGACCAGCTACGCACATGCGGCATTTCCCCAGTCCTAAGTCGGTTACCTCGTATAGCTTCCGACCTTCCTCCATAATGGTATCTTTTCCAACCACGCCCAGGTCTGCAGCTCCGTATTCCACATAAGTAGGTACATCCGTTGCCTTTGCCAGGAAAAAGCGAAGCTTCAGTTCTTCATTCACAAAAATAAGTTTTCTGGAATCTTTATCCTTCATCTCTTCACAGGTAATACCTATTTGTTCCAGGATTCCCAGTGTTTGTTTCGCAATTCTTCCTTTTGCTAAAGCAAATGTCAAATATCTCATATTTCTTGGCTCCAATCTGTGCTGTAGCGCACTTAACTTCAATACACATTTCTGTACATTTACAATTTAGCAGCCTTTCAGCTCCGTAACTTCTTCGAATTTCACCGTTTTCTCACTTGCCTTCTCCAAGTCAAACCAAGTCCCCTGTTCCTGATTCAAGAAACGAAGCGCATATCCAATCCCTCTTTTTTTACAAAATTCTCTGTACACATCATATTCCTGCTCTTTTTCCTCTAAAATAAGATTTACCATTCTTCCCTGCCCGCGTAAAGTATTGGCAATCTTAATGGCTTCCATTCGGGTTTGACAGGAATACAGAAACAGGATTCCATTCTCTTCCACTGGCGCCTCCAATTTTTGTCTGGAAAGAGCAAAGGATAATTGATCCACTAAGATAACCAGGCCCACAGCCGGTGCTTCTTTTCCAAACTGGCCGATCAGATTATCATAACGACCACCCTGAGCAACTGGCTCTCCCAGTCCAAAGGTATAGGCTTTCATGATAATACCAGTATAATAATTGTATTTACTCAACATCCCTAAATCGATGGTAATATAATCACCAAAACCATAGCACTGCACAATCCGAAGAATTTCTTCCAGTCGTGCCAGAGCCTTCCGGGATTTTTCATTTTTCACAAGGTTTCCAGCATAAGCCAGATGCTCTATGGTTCCAAATAATTCCGGCAGCTTTTTCAAGAGAGTCTTTAAGTCCTCATTCAAATCCTTACTTTCAACCAGTTCTTCAATACCAAATATATTTTTACTTTCCATGAGGCTCTTCATCTGCATGATTTCTTCCTCATCAAAAGCTGCTTCCTCCATAAGTCCATTAAAAAAATCCGCATGCCCTATTTCCACCTGAAATTCTTTCAGTCCTGCCTGTAAAAGACAGTCTACCGTAATGGCCAGGATTTCTCCATCCGCATCTACAGAACCATCGTTCATTAACTCCGCACCGATCTGGGTCGTTTCATTTAATTTCCCCTGATGGCTGCTGTTGTTAATGAAGGTATTTCCATTGTAGGAAAGGCGGATTGGCATTTCTTCTTCTTTGAAATACTTTGCCACACATCTGGCAATAGAAGGTGTCATATCTGGACGAAGTACCAGCGTATTTCCTTCACGGTCAATAAATTTATACATCTCTCGAGAACTGACACTTCCTCTTTCCTTGCTGAAAATATCAAATAATTCAAAGCTTGGTGTTTGAATGCTTTTATATCCGTATTTTTTTAAAACCCCCATTAGATCCTGACGGAGTTTCATCTTGCGTTCACATTCTCCGTTGTAGATATCCCTGACTCCTTCGGGTGTATGTAATAATTTATACTGATCTGCTTCCATATCTTACCTCACATGATTATTTTATACAAAGTGAAATTTGTAATATTCACTTTGCCTTTTCATCGTCCTTTTCTAGCATTTTGCTATTTATTACTGCTTTTATTGATATAAAGTCTGCCATGCAATTGTCTTTCCCATGGTTATTATTTTCTTAAAATAAAGATGGCTCATTAAAATCGCTTTTTTAGGCTAGAAATGCTTATTTCGCTTTATTACTTTAAAGTTGTAGATTGTCATCTCGCTACCACGAAAAATCGTTTTCATTATAACCAATATACAATTACTTGTCAATCTCTACTTTCCAAATCTTGATTAATCATTTCCAAATAGTGTACAAACACACCATTATTGGTAGATACCTGATAATGAGGATCCAATTCCTCAAAGTTAAAGCTCTTCTTTCCTCCCATTTCTGCCCGTTCCCAATACTCCTTTAATTTTTCAAAGTTCAGATAATAAAACACATCTCTTTGCTTAAAATAAATTAAAATAAAAGCAATGCCTTGCTGCTGTTCGAATTCAGTCATAAACTGAACCTGATGGTCATGAATATTTTGCAAAGGAAAGGTATCCGTAGCGCATTCCTTGGCATCAAAACAAACTGGCACCCCCTGTACGACTCCAATGTAATCCACCGTACTTTTCTGTTCAAAATAAGCAAGGGTTATATGCCTCGTGGAAGAGTCAATTTTAATGGGCTTAATAGGAGTTGGCACTTTTTGAATCAAAGCCAGCTTATTCGCCCGATACTTTTCATTGGTCAGATTAATCAGTTCCTCTAAGGTGGAACCTCTTAGTCCTCTTGAATTCCAAGACGGCATAATTTATCTCCTTTCGCAAAACATTCCCGCACAATTTTCTGAAAGTAATCCGGTAACGGAGCCAGTATCCTCTTTTCCGACAATGCTTCCATTTTTCCATCCATTTTAGGAAAGACGAGTTCTCCTGCATGAAGAAGCTGATGCTTTAATTTGAATTTTTTTCTAAAATTCTTATTCATATGCACGTCTCCATACTTTCCATCCCCCACAATCGAATGGCCTACGCTTTGCAGATGGGCACGAATCTGATGAGACTTTCCCGTAATTAGTTTTACCTTCAACAAGGTAATTTCTCCGTTATCAGCCACAGGCATATACTGGGTCTTAATATAATCGGCATCTTCCACCAGTTCATGATGAATGGTTACCCGGTTGTGGCTATGATTCTTTTGCAGATAGCCCTCAATCAGCTCCTCGTGCTTCACAACCCCCTTCACCAGACAGTAGTAATACTTATCCAGGGTTCGATTTTTAAATAATTCTCCCATCATCTGCAAGCCTTCTGTCGTTTTACCTGCCACAATAATCCCGCTGGTATTCCGGTCCAGACGATTGGAAATTCCCGGATGAAATGTTCTTAGGGTTTCATGGGTAAGAAAATTTGTTTCTAAAAGATATTCTGTAATGTACTCAATCAGGGAAAAATCTTCAATTCTGGCTTTTTGCGAAAGAATTCCTGCCGGCTTATTCAAAATCAATACATGACTATCTTCATACAGAATGTTTTCTTTAAAATTCATTTCTGGTTCCACAAAATGAACCGGTTTATCAACCTCTTGCTTTTTAATCGCTCCCTCAAGTCCTGGATTATCACCTGCAAAAGCAGGCTGTTCTGACAAAAAACCATCCTGCTTGCGAAATTTTTCTACTGTTTCATCGGAAAGAAATAGCGTGATTTCATCTGCAATCTCAATTTTTTCAGAACCATCTGCTTTTTTACCATTTAAGGTAATATTTTTTTTTCGTAACATTTTATAAACAAAGCTTTTTGGAGCCTGGTTCAAATATTTTTGAAGAAATTTATCCAAGCGCTGTCCAGCCTCAATTTTGCTGATTTTTACACTTTGCATCTTTACTCCCATCTAGTATAGTGTTCATTAAATTTGCCAAATTTAATGAATGCTATACTAGTGCATCATCTTCTAAATAACCGAACCATTCGCTGGTATGATTTCCCAAGAGCACGAATGAAAAAGCCTCCTCACCAATTGGTCCAGTTATTTAGAGCTGATGCACTAGCTATTTTAATTTTTTTCCACTTGCTTTAGATGTTCAAAGTCAAACAATGAGTGAAAGCAAATGTGCGATAACTTTTTCTTTTTCGTCCTGATTACCGTCTTCTTCGCCCTGTGGCAGCTTAATGCTTTTCAAAGCACGCAAAAACTCTTCATGGGTATTACAGATTTTCACCATGTAATCATTCCCCCAATTTCTCACTCCTTTTGTAAGGTATTCTTGTATATCAGAAAATTTTTGACCTTCTTTTCCCAGTTCACCTAAAACATAACCATCATTGATAAAAAGAAAATTCAAATTCATTACCTTCTCTGGTGAAGAAAAGACATAATCCGACCACAACTCACCCTGCCCCTTCCCTTCACCTGACTGAATCCCTTTCTCTTTCAAGATAGTCAGACATTGATCATAAGCCTCTTTCGAAGGCGTTCTAAACGGTATCAGAACGATGAAAGTAGTTAAAAACTTTGCACCAGGCAAGGCCATCAGAATAGCCAGCACAAGACAAATATCCGAGCGCTTATATCCTGACGCAATATAACCGCCCACATAAATTGCAATGGCAATCACTCCCATCAGTAAAGCAAATAGTAGCTGCTGGTTTCTCTTTTTATTGATATATCCATATTCTCCTCTGGTACATCGCAACATCTTAGCTCCCCTCTGCGTATCTGGATACGCGTTCAATCAAGAAAGGTAAACCTTATCAAACTTATTTTTTATCTTCCGCTTTTTCTATGAATATTTCTAATTGTTTTTTTGGTTTCCCGCTTTACACTTTGCCTGCTATGAGAATCTTGTGAGGTAGAAGAGCTCTTACCGCCACTCTTTCTTTCGCTCTTCGTGCCTTTTACAGAGCCTTTTTGCTGTTTTGCTCCAAATGATTTGGATGGTCTTATCAAACATCGTTTATCAAAACCAATCAAATCTTCTCTCTTTGCCAGTTTTAAGGCCTCCATAACCAGCTCATGATTAGCCGGATTCCCATATTGAATCAAAGCTCGCTGCATTTCCTTTTCTTTCCGGCTTTTGGGAACATAAACTTTTTCCATGGTTCGTGGGTCTAATCCGGTATAGTACATGCAGGTAGAAATGGTCCCTGGGGTGGGATAAAAATCCTGAACCTGCTCCGGCATATAGCCTAAATCCCGAATGTATTCTGCCAGCTTCACTGCTTCCTTAAGCGTTGAGCCAGGATGTGAGGACATGAGATAAGGAACCACATACTGCTTTTTCCCTAATGTATCATTTGTCTTTTTATATGCCTTTATAAAATTTTCATATACCTGATTTTCCGGTTTTCCCATTCGTTTTAAAACGGCATCACAAATATGCTCCGGAGCAACCTTAAGTTGGCCACTTACGTGATGCTCACATAATTCTTTAAGAAAATTCTGGTTTTTATCCGCTAAAACATAATCAAACCGGATTCCTGACCGAATAAATACTTTTTTCACCTTAGGCAGCGCTCTTAATTTTCGCAGCAGCGAAATATAATCGCTGTGATCCACCTCAAGGTTCTTACAAGGAGTAGGGAAAAGACATTGTTGTTTTACACAGGCACCCTTTGTTTTTTGTTTTTCACAGGCTTGCTGCCTGAAATTCGCTGTTGGCCCCCCTACGTCATTAATATATCCTTTGAAATCCGGCTCATTGGTTAATAATTTTGCTTCTTCTATTATGGATTCATGACTTCGGGCTTGTACAATTCTGCCCTGATGAAAGGTGAGGGCACAAAAACTACATCCACCAAAACATCCCCTATTACTGATAAGGCTAAACTGTACCTCTTTAATCGCCGGAACACCACCTGATTTTTCATAATCCGGATGATAAGTTCTCATGTAAGGCAAGGAATAGACTCGGTCCAGTTCCTCCCCGGAAAGAGGCTTTGATGGTGGATTCTGCACTATATATTCATTTTCTTTATATGGTTCAACCAGACGTTTACCAGAAAAAGGATCCGTGTTACAATATTGGGTGTAAAAGCTTCTGGCAAATTCATGCTTATCTTCTTTTATTTCCTCAAAGGAAGGCAGCATCACTGCATCATAAACACTTTCCAGATTTTTAGTCTTATAAACCGTGCCATCAATAAAGGTAATATCCTGAATGGCGATACCACTATTCAAGGCATCTGCGATTTCACAAATACTTCGCTCCCCCATCCCATAGGAAAGCAAATCTGCCCCTGAATCCAGAAGAATGGAGCGCTTTATCGAATCACTCCAATAATCATAATGGGCTAGTCTTCTTAAACTGGCTTCAATTCCACCAATAATCATCGGCACATTTTTGTAAACCTTCCGAATCAGATTACCATAACAGATCGTTGCCCGGTCAGGGCGCTTACCCATAACGCCTCCCGGCGAATAAGCATCCACATTGCGGTGCTTTTTGTTTACCGTATAATGGTTTACCATGGTGTCCATATTGCCGCCAGAAACCAAAAAACCCAGACGAGGCTTTCCGAGGGTCATAATACTTTCTTCCTGTTTCCAGTCCGGCTGGGAAATAATGCCCACCCTGTAACCCTGACTTTCCAAAATACGACTAATAATCGCCGGTCCAAAAGAATGGTGATCCACATAGGCATCACCAATTACAAAAGCAAAATCTACTTCCTGCCATCCGCGTCGTTCCATCTCGTCCCGATTCATTGGTAAAAACTCTTTTATCATGTATGCTCCTTTTCAATTTACGAAGCCCCAAATTTCATCAAAGCTTTGAATATAATAATCTGCTAGATCTCGTTTTTCCTGATCATACTCTTTCGTTGCCTCATCAAATACGGCACAAACTTTCATACCAGCACTTTTCCCAGCACATATCCCCTGAATTACATCCTCAAATACCAGACATTTTTCCGGTGAAACATTTAAATCCCTTGCCACCAGCTCATAAATATCCGGTGCGGGCTTTCCCTGTTTCACTTCGCAGGAGGTCCGTATGGAGTCAAATAAATGATTGGCGTTAAGACTTTTCATTAAGGTATTTACCAGTTCTTTTGAATTACTGGTAGCAATTCCCGTCGGTATTCCGTTTTCTTTTAATTTTTGCAGAAATTTTAATGCACCTATCTTAAAGGGAACCTGGGCTGCATATTTATCATTAGCCATCTGATGCCAGTCCTCTTTTATTTTTTCTAACGAATCAGGTATCTGAAACCGTTCTTTAAAATATACCGCTGTTTCTGAAAAACTCATCCCTTCAATCTCTCTCTGCAAAGATTCCGGAAGGGTATGACCAAAACGCATTAAATACTCTTCATCTATTTTTTTCCACATCCACATGGAATCCACCAGGGTTCCATCCAAATCAAAAATAACTGCTTCAATATCCTGTAACATATTAACTCCTGTTTTCCTTTAGTTTATCAATTTCGTCCTGGGTTAAATGGCGATATTCTCCCAATGCCAGTCCAGGGTCAAGCGGAAGCGCCCCCATCGTAAGGCGTTTTAAGTAAAGAACGCTTTTATCGACAGCTTCAAACATCCGTTTTACCTGATGAAACTTCCCTTCATAAATGGTAAGTTCAATTTGTGAAATTTCGGCACTTTCAATTATATTAAGCTGCGCCGGACGAGTAATCACACCTTCTTCAATAACGACACCTTGAGAAAAAGCCTCTACATCCTGATTTGTTACCCTTCCACTTACTTTTGCATAATAAGTCTTCCCGACATGCTTCTTGGGACTTAATAATTCATGCGCAAGCTCACCATCGTTGGTAATCAGCAACAACCCTTCCGTATCCTTGTCCAGTCTCCCGACTGGAAACAAGTCTTTTCGCTTCCCCTCTGTAATAAGATCCATCACCGTCTTATCCTTTTGGTCCTCCGTTGCAGTTATAACGCCTGCCGGTTTATTTAACATAATGTATTCCAATAACAGATAAGAAATCTCCCTGCCATCAAATACAACCTGATTAACACCAGGTTGTATTTTGGTTTCTCCTTTTAAAGCCGTTATTCCATCTAACTGGACTCTGCCTTTTTTCAAATAAGCTTTTACTTCACTACGGGTTCCAATTCCCATATCTGCCAGATACTTATCCAGCCTTATCTGTTTTTCCATTTTCCCATCCCTTGTATTATTATACTTCTTTCTCAAACTCTTCTACATGCCTTATTTCTGCAAGTTCAAGAATACACCCGTAAATTATTTAAGACTTTGAGCACGGTAGCCCTCTGCAATTATGTCTAATTGCTTGTTAAAACGTTCCAGCTGCTCAACATCGTCACTTTCATATAGTCGAAAAAATTCATCCTGAATTTTAATTACTTCTCGTTTATTCGCCAACTTATATAAATTCTGGATGTTATTCAAAATATCTGCCACAATATCTGCTTTCCGTCGGAAAGAATTCTGTGCATCCATAATCTCACCTCGTATAGCTGACATTTCCTCGTCTAATACAACAATTGCCTCTGCTGCTTTGGAAAGTCGGTTGCAAATATGAGGAGGCATGTTTTCCCGATACTTGTACTGTAGTGAATGTTCTACGGTTGCCCAGAAGTTCATAGCAAGGGTACGAATCTGAATTTCCGCCTTTAATTCTTTCGGTCCATTCATCGTTTGAACATTGTACAAGATAACGATATGATAACTTCGATAACCACTTTCCTTACTTTCTATTATATAATTTTTTTCTTCAATAATTTGCAAATCATTTCTCTTTCGAATTAGTTCTACTACCCGGTCAATATCTTCAACAAACTGACATATAATCCGAACTCCGGCAATGTCATCCAGCTTTTTTTCAATGCTCTCTGGTTCAATTCCTTTCCTCTGAGCCTTTTCTAAAATACTGGATATCGACTTAACTCTTCCGGTTACCAGTTCGATCGGTGAATAAATCCCTGCCTGTCTGTGCTCTGCTATGATATGATTAAATTTTAGTACCAACTCATCTGTTGCTAACGTATAAGGATCTAATATCTCTCTCCATAATTGTATTTCCATCGTAACTCCTATCCGCATGTCACCGCATATAGCATATAACGATTCCACACTCTTTTTATAGGCACACCTCACCAATTCATAATATTTAGTATACCATAATAAACAATCTATGTAAAAACTTTTTCCTTTATGAACCCCAAAGAAAAAGGATTTTTCTCTCGTAAATTTACTCCTAGCCTAAAATTAACGACTATAATTTGAACCTAAATAATACAAAATGAAACAAATATCTAAAGTATAACATAACGATTTTATGTCAAAAGTTTATCGCCATGTCAAAATTTTATCAATTAGACTCCCAAAAAAAAGAGTTGTTACAAAATTTCCTTTGTAACAACTCCCTTTCATTTCATAAATGATTAAAGAAACAATTATATTGGAAATAACTATTTCGCATAATCTATTACTCTGGATTCGCGAATAACATTTACCTTCACTTGTCCCGGATATTCTAATTCCGATTCAATCTGTTTCGATAAATCTCTTGCTAATAAGATCATATCCGCATCGCTAACCTGTTCTGGAACAACCATAACGCGGACTTCTCTACCAGCTTGGATTGCAAAAGACTTATCCACTCCTTTAAAGCCATTTGTAATATCTTCTAATTGTTTTAATCTGTTAGTGTAAGTTTCAAGGGTTTCTCTTCTTGCACCAGGTCTTGCAGCTGATATGGTATCGGCTGCCTGCACAATACAAGCAATTAATGTCTCAGGCTCCACATCGCCATGATGGGCTTCTACTGCATTAATAATCAATGGAGATTCTTTATATTTTCTACAAAGATCGGCACCAATCTGGATATGAGAACCTTCCATATCATGATCTACCGATTTACCGATGTCATGTAATAATCCGGCTCTTTTCGCCAGCTTTACATCAACACCAATCTCCCCTGCAAGAAGTCCAGATAAATGAGCAACTTCAATGGAATGCTTTAATGCATTCTGTCCATAACTGGTTCTGAATTTCATTCTTCCAAGTAGTCTAATGAGTTCTGGATGAATACTGTGAACGCCAACATCCAATGTTGCCGCTTCTCCTTCTTCTCGAATCATAAGATCCACTTCTCTTTGTGCCTTTTCAACCATTTCTTCAATTCTTGCAGGATGG
>JAVBLX010000159.1:0-21831 GCA_031553075.1 Acetivibrio sp. | reverse complement strand
TTGGAAGATTGTGTCATTTGCGAAGGTATCTGAATATCTTAGGCGGTGGAAATTTGCGTTGCCCCACAAAAAGCTGTTGTCTGAGCATCAAAGAGTCGGTCATAGCCAATACACTCCAAGTGCGCGTTGCAGTTTTTGTGGGGCGCCTATAGCAAATTTTCATCGCCTTAGATATTCTGATGCCGTAGCACTAGACAGAATCTTCCAATATAGGTCCACCAACTGCTTTTTTCTACAGACCTTCCTCGACTCGTGTCCGGGTTCCATTCCCTTCCGGTTGTCACCTAACTCCCAAGATACTTAGAAGGTTGGGGGATAGTAGCGAAAAAGGAACATGATTAGAACTGAGAAAAAAAGGATTTGGAAAAATGCAAAGAATGTGATAGAATATGTTAGCAGGTTTATGTAAAGGAAGGTTATAATGAGTAAGCAAATACAAAATACCAATCAAAATAGTGGAAATGTGCTTGCAAGAAGGAAACGCGTTAAGCGAATCAAGAATATGATGATTATTACCGCAGTTGCATTGATACTTATCCCTATTATTTTATGCATTGGTTTAATGATAAAGGTTCAGAAGCTTGAGAATCAAATACAAACGATAGCGGCGCTTTATTCCCAGGAATATGAGAATTTGACAGAAGCAGGCGAGGACCCAGGTGGGAGTGGAGTTGTTTATGCAGCAGAAACGCAGGCGGATGATCCAGAGGATACCCTGACGGATGATTTAATGACAGAACCTGAGGTCACAGAAGATGGGGAAGAGCCAGATAAGAATATCGAGGATGAGTTGGTCCTTACCCCAGAGGAGCAAATAGATATTGAACAGGATTCAAAAAAAGTATATTTAACCTTTGATGATGGTCCAGGACAATATACGGATGCTCTTTTGGATGTTTTGAAAAAAAATAATGTAAAAGCTACATTCTTTGTAATTGGGAAGACAGATGCCCATTCTTTGGACATGTATCGCCGGATTGTAGCAGAAGGTCATACTTTGGGAATGCATTCATATTCCCATCAGTACGCTAAGATTTACAAATCCGTAAAGGCATTTGATAAAGATTTCAATAAGTTAAGTGATCTTTTATACGAAGTTACTGGTGAACGTCCTACCATATATCGTTTTCCTGGTGGAAGCAGTAATTTGGTAAGTGAATGTCCAATGACTGATTTTATTACATATCTTAATGATAAAGAAATTACTTATTTTGACTGGAATGCAATCAATGGCGATGCAACCGGCAAAAATCTTACTGCAAAACAGATGATAAAAAGTGTAATGAGCAGCGTAAAGGAGAATAATAATTCTATCGTGTTGATGCATGATACCGTATCAAAGGATACGACATTAAACTCCATGCAGAAGCTTATTGATGAATTGGAAACAGAAGGATATACTATACTTCCCATTACCAAGTATACAAAGACAGTGCAGCATGTAAAAGCTGATTCTGTAGAAGAGTGAGGACTTAAGATGAGCTTTTTTAAAGACTTGAAAGAAGATTTTTCACAGGCATTTAATGAACTTATGCCAGATGAAGATTTTTTAAATGAGGATTTTCTAGAGGAAGCCAAGGGGGACTCCAAGGAGGAAAAAGAGGCAGAAGATGATGCTGTTCCCTTACCAAGAAGAAAAAAAGGTGCTCGTGATATTCAGGAAATTTTAGAAGAAGAAGTAAAAGCAGCAATTGCCGCTCTTCCAGATGTGGATGAAGGTATGTTACCTGTAGAGGAGAAAGAGCCGGATTTGTTTGATAAAGTTTACCGGGCACTGGAAGAAGAAAAAGCAGAAGCTATTTTTGCAGAAGAAGCAAAAGGCAAGGAAGTGTTACCAGAGTCATCCTTAATATTGGGTGGGCTGGAGAAGGATGTAATATCAGCGGAGATTCCAGAAAAAACTGACTCAGGAGAAACTGATTCAGAAAAAAACGATTCAGAAGAAACTGATGCAGAAAAAACCAACTCGGAAGAAACTGATTCAGAAGAAACACTGGAAGCGATAGCGGAAGAAGAGTTTCTGGAAGAAGAGATTCTAACAGATGATGATATTATTATTGAAGAACTTGTGCCTGAAGAACTTATAAATGAGGAAATTTTTTATGAGTCAGAAGAAATTGAGAATGAGGAAGTGGAAGGTACTGTTTATGTGCCAGCAGAGCAGGAATCCTTAACAGAAGTCTCAGTTCTTTCAGAGGAACCCAAGTCAGAAAGAGTTGAATTAGAAGAATCTAATTCAGGAGAATTTAATAATTCAGAAGAATTTAAAACAGAAGAATTTAAATCAGAAGAGCAGAAATTGGAAGAACTGAAATCAGAAGGACCTAAATCAGGAGAAATCAAATCAGAAGAGATTAAATTAGAAGAACCTAAATCAGAAGAACCTAAATCAATAGAGGCTGAACTGGAAATTTGGGAAGAGTTTATCGAAGAGAACAAAGAAATTAAAATTCAAGATATCATATTAGAAAGTAAGAAGAATCAAACGGAGGAGAAAGAAATGGCAGAACTTGATGAAATCATGACAATGGAAGAGGGGACATCCGAAACAACCGATATGGATTTAATTGCACAGCTTTTACAGGAGGATGCCCAGCAGGAAGCAGAAATCGATGAAGAAATAGTAGCAAGAAGTGAAGAAGCTGTGGAATCTGTGGAAGAAGAAACTCGAGAAGTCAGTGAAAACACTACGATTATTACCAAAGGCACTCGGATTAATGGAAGCATTAGCTCTGATGGTTCATTGGAGATTATGGGAACCATCAATGGTGACATTGACTGCCTTGGAAAGCTTTCCATAGTAGGAACGGTTACGGGAGATTCCAGAGCATCTGAAATCTATGTAAATACAGCTCGTTTAGAAGGTAGCCTTACCAGTAAGGGTAGTGTTAAAATCGGTGTTGGTACTATTATTTTAGGAGATATCAAGGCAAATTCTTTAGTGATTGCCGGAGCAGTAAAAGGTGAAGTAGATGTAGATGGTCCAGTGATTATTGATTCTACCGCAATTGTAAAAGGAAATATCAATGCAAAATCCGTTCAGATTAATAATGGTGCAGTAGTAGATGGATATTGTTCTTTAAGCTATGCATCTGTTGACATTGATAATTTCTTTGATGGAGAAAAATAAACATGGCAGATTATAAGAGAGTTATGCTAAAGCTCAGTGGTGAAGCACTGGCTGGTGAAAAAAAACAAGGATTTGATGAGGCAACCTGTATCCAGGTGGCCAATCAGGTAAAGCAATTGATAGAACAGGGAATTCAGGTAGGGATTGTCATTGGTGGTGGTAATTTCTGGCGAGGAAGAACCAGTGAGACCATTGACCGTACCAAAGCAGATCAAATTGGAATGCTTGCCACTGTCATGAACTGTATTTATGTATCGGAAATTTTTCGCTTCGTGGGGATGCAGACACAGATTCTCACTCCATTTGAATGTGGTGCTATGACAAAGCTTTTTTCCAAGGATCGTGCGAATAAATATTTTGAAAAAGGGATGGTTGTTTTCTTTGCAGGTGGCACAGGTCATCCATATTTCTCAACAGACACGGGAATTGTTCTTCGGTCGATTGAGATGGAAGCAGATGTTATATTGCTGGCAAAGGCTATTGATGGCGTCTATGACAAGGATCCTAAGACATCACCAGATGCAGTTAAATATGACCAGATTTCCATTCAGTCCGTTTTGGATAAGAAATTACAGGTAATTGATTTGACTGCAACGATTATGTGCCTGGAAAATAAAATGCCGTTGCTGGTATTTTCATTAAATGAGGAAAACAGTATCGTAAATACCGTAAGCGGAAAATTTACAGGGACAAAAGTTTTGGTTTAAGAAAATAAATAATAATTGTTAATAAAGGAGGAATTTATTGTGGCTATAGAAATTGATAAATTTGAAGACAAGATGAAGAAAACAGTGGGTACCTTAGAAGAAGAATATTCAACCATTCGTGCAGGAAGAGCAAATCCACATTTGTTGGATAAACTGAGAGTGGATTACTATGGTCAGCCTTCTCCGCTTCAATCCGTTGCAAACATATCGGTACCGGAAGCAAGAGTTATTCAGATTCAACCATGGGAATCTTCTCTGATTAAGGAAATTGAAAAGGCAATTATTGCATCTGACTTAGGTCTGACACCAAACAATGATGGTAAAATGATTCGTCTGGTATTTCCAGAATTAACCGAAGAGAGAAGAAAAGATCTGGTAAAGGATGTAAAGAAAAAAGGAGAAAATGCCAAGGTAGCAATTCGAAATATCCGTAGAGATGCTAACGAAGCTTTTAAGAAGCAAAACAAAGCAAATGAGATTTCGGAAGATGAGCTAAAGGATGCAGAAGCCAAAATTCAAAAACTGACAGACAAGTATGTTGATTTGGTTGATAAAACAATTGAAGGAAAATCAAAAGAAATACTTACGGTTTAGGCATATGGTGCCTCCTGCCTGGGCAGGGGGCATTATTTTGCTTAACAGGAAAATGGAGGTGAAACCAGATGGAAGAAAATGGATTTACAAGCATTCCCAATCATATTGCCATTATTTTAGACGGAAACGGCAGATGGGCAAAAAAACGTGCGATGCCCAGGAATGTTGGTCATGCTCAGGGGAGCAGCAATGTGGAAAAAATCTGCAAAGCAGCAGATGAACTGGGCGTATCTTATTTGACCGTTTATGCCTTTTCTACTGAAAACTGGTCCCGACCTGAGGGCGAAGTAAGTGCACTTATGAAATTACTTCGGAATTATTTAAAGGATTGTATTAATACATGTAAAAAGAACAATATGTGTGTGCGAGTCATTGGTGATGTCACACCATTGGATGAAGATTTAAAGAAACAGATTATTGAGCTGGAAAGAGTTTCTGCTGACAATACGGGACTTCATTTTCAAGTCGCCATCAATTATGGAGGGCGAGATGAAATTGTCAGAGCCATCAGAAAAATTGCCTTAGAATGTAAGGAAGAGCGGCTCCAAGTTGACCAGATTGATGAAAGGATTGTGGAAGCCTATCTGGACACCAGTGGGATACCATCACCAGATTTACTCATTCGTACAAGTGGAGAACAAAGATTATCCAATTATCTTTTATGGCAGTTGGCATATGCAGAATTTTATTTTACGGAGGTACTGTGGCCGGATTTTGATAAAAAAGAATTAATAAGGGCAATCGAATTCTACAATAGTAGAGAACGTCGTTTTGGTGGCGTAAAATAGGAGGAGCTTTATGTTTGGAGAGCGTTTAATCAGCAGTATTGTACTGATGGCAATTACTATTTTCGTACTACTGACCGGAGGAAAGGTTTTATTTGTTACGGTGGCGATTATTTCCTTCATTGGAATGTATGAGCTGTACCGAGCCATCAAAATTGAAAAGACTTCGCTGGCCATGGCAGGATACGTAGGTGGACTCTGCCTGGATTTGCTTTTTTTGTTTGAAAAAGAAAGATATGCCATGCTTTTGATGGTTGGCTTTTTATTTGTTTTTTTGGTTATGTATGTTATTACATATCCTGCTTACAAGACAGAAACAGTGGCGATGGTTTTCTTCGGACTATTTTATGTGACAGCCATGCTGGGATATATTTACCGCTTGCGTATGCTGGAGGATGGAAAGTGGCTTATTTGGCTTGTGTTCATTGGAGCCTGGGGGTCAGATACCTGTGCATACTGTGTGGGCATGTTAATCGGAAAGCATAAGCTTCCAGCCAAGCTTGCCGCCTTAAGCCCGAAGAAAAGTCTGGAAGGGTGTATTGGTGGTGTTGTAGGGGCAACTGTTTTAGGTGCCGCATATGGTTATTTTGTGCAGCCGTATATGATCGGTTTTTCCAATCCGGTTATAACCTTTGCCATTATGGGTGGAGCTGGTTCGATTATCTCTCAATTGGGTGATTTAGTGGCTTCTGCCATAAAGAGAAACCATGAGATAAAGGATTTTGGAAAACTAATCCCCGGTCATGGCGGCATACTGGATCGTTTTGACAGTGTTATTTTTACGGCACCTGTTGTATATTTTTTAGCATTGCTTTTTTAAGAGAGTAGTATTATTCAGCAAAGGGCAAGCTATGACAGGAGGAATTGGATTGAAGCGATTAGCTATTTTAGGCTCTACTGGCTCCATTGGTACTCAGACACTGGATGTGGTACGAGCCAACAAGGAAGAATTTTCTGTCGTTTCCCTATGTGCGGGAAGTGATATTATATTATTGGAAAAACAGATTCTGGAGTTCTCACCTCAGCTCGTTGCGGTCTGGGATGAGAAAAAGGCAGAAGAACTCAAGATAAAAGTTGCTCATCTTGGGGTAAAGGTATATTCTGGCATGGAAGGGCTTATAGCAGCCAGTACCATAGATGAGGCAGACATTGTCGTGGGAGCGGTAGTGGGGATGATTGGAATCCTTCCTACCATTGAAGCCATTCGGGCGGGCAAAGACATTGCCCTTGCCAACAAGGAAACCCTGGTTACAGCCGGACATATTATCATGCCATTGGTAAAAGAAAAAAAGGTTAAGCTGTTGCCGGTTGACAGTGAACATTCAGCTATTTTTCAAGCGATACAAGGAACCAGGAGAGAAACTTTTTCAGCTCATGATTTAAAGGCTCAAGGTGTTCAGACAGAAATCAGTAAAAATGAAGTTTGTAAAATTATTCTAACGGCTTCTGGTGGACCATTTCGCGGGAAAAAGATAGAAGAATTGAAATCGATACAAGTGGAGGATGCCCTGAAGCATCCAAACTGGGAGATGGGAAGGAAGATTACCATTGATTCCTCCACCATGGTAAATAAAGGCTTGGAAGTCATAGAGGCAAAATGGCTCTTTGATGTAGACTTTGATCAGATTCAAGTGGTTATCCAGCCACAGAGTGTGATTCATTCCATGGTAGAGTTCGTGGATGGTGCTGTTATTGCTCAGCTTGGAACTCCAGATATGCGCCTGCCCATTCAATATGCCTTGTTCTACCCTAACAGAAAGTTTCTGGCAGGAGATCGACTGGACTTTACAAAAATAAAATCCCTTACCTTTGAGGAGCCGGATATGGAAACCTTTCGGGGCTTAAAGCTTGCTTATGAGGTGGGGAAAATGGGTGGCAGTATGCCTACCGTATACAATGCAGCAAATGAGAAGGCAGTATCCATGTTTTTAAATCGGAAGATTTCCTATCTGGAGATACCGGAGATGATTGAATACGCTGTTGGTGGTCATAAACTTTTAGCTTCTCCGACTATAAATGAAATCCTAGAAGTTGAAAAAGAAACATATGATATAATTAATAATAAGTGGAGATAAAAAAGAATGAATATTTTTTTAGCAATTTTAATTTTTACCATTATAATCGTAGTACATGAATTAGGACATTTTTTGCTGGCTAAAAAAAATGGCGTTGCCGTAACGGAGTTTTCTGTCGGTATGGGGCCAAGACTCATTACCCTGGCTAAGGGTGAGAACGGTTTTGTCTGCCGCACCTTTTTATCCCAGAATGCTTTTGAAGCACTGGAGGGATGTGAAAATGTAACCAAATATTCGTGGAAGATACTGCCCATTGGTGGCTCTTGCATGATGCTTGGTGAAGATGAAACCGTTGAGGATGATAGAGCATTTAATAAAAAAGGTGTTTTTGCCAGAATTTCGGTAATTTTTGGTGGTCCGGCATTCAATTTTATACTGGCTTTCGTGCTTGCAATTATCATTATTTCCATTGCTGGGCATGATGTTGCGATGGTCGGTAGCTTGGAACCAGGCTACCCCATGGCAGAGGCAGGGATTCAGACAGGTGATGAGATTTTATCTATCAATGGAAAGAAAATATCGATTTCTCGTGAGGTAGGAATGTTCTTCCAGCTTACTCCTATGAACGGTGAGCCAGTGAACATGGAATTTTTACGAGATGGGGAAAAATATACTGCTTCCATAACACCGATTTTGAATGAAGAAGGAAAATATAAACTGGGATTTGGTTATAACAACGGTTCCATAAGAGAGAAAACAACCCCATTGGAAACGATTAAATATGCCGTTGTAGAGGTGAAATTCTGGATTGAACTTACCATAAAGTCCCTGGGACAGCTTATTACTGGGAAAGTGGGAATGGATCAGATGGCTGGTCCAGTTGGAATAGTAAACATGGTTGGAGATGTAATTGAAGAAAGCTCTTCCTATGGACTTCAGGTCATTATACTGAATATTTTAAATTGGTGTATCCTTCTTTCGGCTAACTTAGGTGTAATGAATTTATTGCCGATTCCAGCATTGGATGGTGGCCGATTGGTATTCTTATTCTTGGAGGCCATTCGCAGAAAACCCATTGACAAGGAAAAGGAAGGAATGGTCCATTTGGTTGGTATGGTTGCCCTTATGCTTTTAATGGTATTTGTTATGTATAATGACATTAGTCGATTGTTCTAGGAGGCTTTGCTATGTACCGGAAACACACGAAAGAAATTAAAATTGGAAACCAGATGATTGGTGGGGAAAATCCCATTCTGATTCAATCCATGACCAATACCAGGACAGAAGATGTTGCGGCTACCGTATCCCAGATTTTAAGTCTGGAACGAGCTGGATGTGATATCGTCCGTTCAGCAGTACCAACCATGGAAGCAGCCCTTGCCTTTCGGGAAATAAAAGAACAGATTCATATACCTTTGGTAGCGGATATTCATTTTGATTATAAGCTTGCCATTGCCGCAATGGAAAATGGTGCTGATAAAATCAGAATTAATCCAGGAAATATTGGTTCGAAAGAACGGGTACAGAGTGTTGTAAATGTAGCCAGGGAGCGAAATATTCCCATTCGTGTCGGAGTAAACAGTGGCTCTTTAGAACGGCATCTGGTGGAAAAATATCATGGTGTGACCGCAAAGGGGCTAGTGGAAAGTGCTCTGGAGCAGGTTAAGACCATTGAAGACATGGGATACGACAATCTGGTTATCAGTATAAAATCTTCGGATGTTGTCATGTGTATAGAGGCCCATGAATTAATTAGCGAAGCGTCCTCTTATCCTTTGCATGTGGGTATTACCGAGTCAGGAACTGTATATGCCGGAAATATTAAATCGGCCGTGGGGCTTGGTGCGATTTTGTCCCGGGGGATAGGGGATACCATTCGAGTTTCCCTTACAGGAGCCCCAGAAGAGGAAATCAAATCAGCGAAAGCGATACTCCGTTCCTTGGGGTTGCGGAAGGGGGGAATTGAAGTGATTTCCTGCCCAACCTGTGGACGGACCCGGATTGATCTCATTGGTCTGGCGGAGGAAGTGGAAGCCCTGGTTCAGGAGTTTGGCCATCTGGACATTAAGGTTGCCGTTATGGGATGTGCTGTAAACGGACCAGGTGAAGCAAAAGAGGCAGATATTGGCATTGCCGGAGGCGTTGGAGAAGGACTGTTAATCAAAAAAGGAGAGATTGTCAAGAAGGTACCGGAGACCCTCCTTTTAGATACATTAAGAGAAGAACTGTCCCAGTGGAAATAAGTTGAAAGAACGATAAAACGCTCCTTTCAACATCTTGATTTATATGTGCGAGAGGAGTGCACATATGGGAGTTAGAGGATGTGAACATGGTTTTTTTTCAGGTATTTGATCATTTGCAGGTAAATGAAAACTTACGTAAATTATTTGAAGAGTTTGAAGTGGAACGGGTGGTGGCTTCCAAAAGCCACCATGAAATTAAAATATACATAAAAGGAAAACGTTTGATTTTCTTTGAAAACTTAAAAAAGATGGAGTACCAGATGTGGAAGCAGCTGTTTCAGGATGCCAAACACACGGTGGTCCTGAAACCCAGGTATGAGTTACCGGATAGTTATACACCGGAAAAACTGATGCCTGTTTATTTTGAAAGCATTTTGGATGAGATAAGGGATGCCAGTGCCGTTGATGCCGGCATTTTAAAAAGTGGACAATGGTCCTTTGAGGGGAATCAGATAACCATTTTAATGGAGGATAACTTTGTTATTAAAAACCGGGCGGCTTATTTTAAAGACAAGCTGGAAGAGATTTTTAATGAGCGATGTGGGTTCCAGGTAATCATTGGTTTTGAATATTATGAATCGGAAGAAAAGGAAGAAGAGGCAGAACCCGTCTTTTATCCATCTTCTGGCTCGGTATTTACTGGTGCGATGGAAGGTGGAACCGGAAGCGAACCCGGGTTAGCGGAAGAAATCGCCAGTGCCTTGGAGAATGGAGCAGGACCGGCGAAGCGGTCAGAAGGTGCAGACAAAAAGGAAGCTCCCAAGAAAGCAGAAGCGCCAGAAAAGAAAGAGGTCAAAAAAAATACAGAGTGGAAGAAATCCTTTAAAAAGATACCGGAAGACCCGGATATCTTTTTTGGGCGTGCCTTTGATGGGGATTTGACACCGGTAAATGAAATTATAGATGAAATCGGCGAAGTGGTAGTACAAGGTAAGATTTTATCCGTGGAAAGCCGTGATATTCGGAATGAAAAGGTGCTGGTTATTTTTAATATAACCGATTTTACCGATACCGTTTCGGGGAAATTGTTTTTAAAGGCAGAGCAGGCACCAGAGGTTTTGGATAAATTAAAAAAAGGTGCCTTTATTAAATTAAAGGGCATGGCCCTGATGGATCGATATGACCGGGATATCAGCATAAGTTCCATTGTGGGAATGAAAACCATCGGTGACTTTACCTCCAAGCGGGTGGACAACAGTGAGAAAAAGCGGGTAGAGCTCCATGCCCATACGCAGATGAGTGATATGGATGGTGTTGTTGATGTAAAAGCAATGATTAAAACGGCCAAGGGGTGGGGGCATAAAGCCCTCGCCATCACTGACCATGGAGTAGCCCAAGCGTTCCCGGAAGCAGCTCATGCTCTTTCCAGAGATGATGACTTTAAAGTAATTTATGGCTGTGAGGGTTATTTAGTAGATGATTTAAAGAGCCTGGTGGAGAATGAAAAAGGTCAGAATCTGGACGCGCCTTGTGTGGTATTTGATATTGAAACCACTGGCTTTGGACCAATCAAGGACCGGATTATCGAAATCGGTGCAGTAAAAGTGATAGATGGAAAAATAACCGAGAAATACAGTACATTTATTAATCCAGATATTCCAATTCCTTTTAAAATCGAAGAATTGACGGGAATTACGGATGAAATGGTACTGGATGCTCCAATGATTGAAACGGTTTTACCGGAATTTCTTGAATTTTGTAAAGGTTCCATTCTGGTTGCTCATAATGCGGCCTTTGACGTGGGATTTATTTCTAAAAAGGCAGAGTTTATGGGAATCGAAACGGATTTCACCGTGATTGATACCGTTGGAATGGCAAGATGCTTGTTACCAGAGCTAAATAAATTCAAATTAAATATAGTTGCTAAAGAACTGGGGATTTCTCTGGAAAATCACCACAGGGCCGTTGATGATGCTGGGGCTACCGCGGAGATTTTTGTCAGGTTTATTGCTATGTTAAAGGATAAAGGCGTTTATTCCTTGACAGAGCTGATGGAATTTGGCAAGGTTGATGCTGCCGGTGTGAAAAAGCTTCCCTCTTATCACGTGATTTTACTGGCTCAGAATGATATTGGACGAGTTAATCTGTATAAGCTGATTTCACTTTCCCATATTGAGTACTATAATCGGCGTCCAAGGATTCCTAAAAGTGTCTTAAATGAGAACCGGGAAGGAATTATTGTCGGCTCTGCCTGTGAAGCAGGAGAACTTTATCAGGCAATTTTACGGAATCAATCAGAAGAGGAAATCAATCGTTTGGTGGAATTCTATGATTATCTGGAAATCCAGCCACTGGGGAATAACCGGTTCATGATTGAGGACGAAAAATATGATATAACCGGAAATGATGACCTGATTAAAATAAATAAAAAAATAGTAGCACTGGGAGAAGAATTTAATAAACCGGTGGTTGCTACCTGTGACGTCCATTTTCTCAATCCGGAGGATGAGGTATACCGTCGTATTATCATGGCGGGCAAGGGATTTAAGGATGCGGATAACCAAGCTCCTCTATATCTGCGCACCACGACCGAAATGTTGGAGGAGTTTTCCTATCTTGGACGGGAAAAAGCAGAGGAAGTGGTTATTACGAATACCAATCTCATTGCCGACCAGATTGAGAAAATCTCTCCGGTGCGACCGGACAAGTGCCCGCCGATTATTGAAGATTCGGATAAGAATCTGCGGCAGATATGCTACGACAAAGCCCATTCCATGTATGGTCCGAAGCTGCCCAAGGTGGTGGAGGCCAGATTGGAGAAAGAGCTAAACTCCATTATATCCAATGGCTTCGCCGTAATGTATATCATTGCCCAGAAGCTGGTTTGGAAGTCCAACGAGGATGGCTATCTGGTAGGCTCCAGAGGTTCCGTAGGTTCCTCTTTCGTGGCTACCATGTCGGGTATAACGGAGGTAAATCCGTTATCCGCCCATTATTATTGCCCAAGCTGTTTTTATTCCGACTTTGATTCGGAGGAAGTAAAGGCCTATGCTGGACGTTCCGGATGTGATATGCCGGATAAGGAATGCCCGGTCTGTGGAAAACCGCTGAAAAAAGATGGGCATGAGATTCCGTTTGAAACCTTCTTAGGCTTTTATGGTGATAAGGAACCGGATATTGATCTTAACTTTTCAGGAGAATACCAAAACCACGCCCATGACTATACGGAAATCATTTTTGGTAAAGGACAGACTTACCGTGCCGGAACCATTGGTACGCTGGCTGATAAAACAGCGTATGGCTATGTACTGAAGTATTTTGAAGAGCGGGGAATCCACAAACGTCCGGCGGAAATTAACCGGATTGTAGAGGGGTGTGTTGGCGTCAGGAGAACCACCGGACAGCATCCCGGAGGAATTATCGTACTGCCTTTGGGAGAGGATATTTATTCCTTTACCCCGATACAAAGGCCAGCCAATGATATGACCACCAAAACCATTACAACGCATTTTGATTATCACTCCATTGACCATAACCTGCTGAAGCTGGATATTCTGGGACACGACGATCCAACCATGATTCGTATGCTGGAGGACTTAACCGGAATTGACCCCTTGGGAATTGAACTGGATAACCAGAAGGTATTGTCTTTATTTGACAATGTGAGTGCCCTTAATATTAAAAAAGGCGAATTGCCGGAGTTGGATCTGGGTTCGCTTGGCATTCCGGAGTTTGGTACTGAGTTTGTTATGCAGATGCTGCGGGATACCAAGCCTAAGACCTTTTCTGACTTGGTACGTATTTCTGGTCTTTCCCATGGTACGGATGTGTGGCTTAATAATGCCCAGTATTATATTGCCAATGGGGATTGTACTTTGTCCAGTGCCATTTGTACTCGAGATGATATTATGACCTTTTTGATTCACACTGGTGTGGAGGATGGTCTGGCCTTTAAGATTATGGAAAGTGTCCGTAAAGGAAAAGGACTTGCACCTGACTGGGAAGAGGCCATGAGAAATGCCGGAGTTCCGGAGTGGTATATTGAATCTTGTAAAAAGATAAAATATATGTTCCCGAAGGCCCATGCGGCGGCCTATGTTATGATGGCATTCCGAATTGCATACTTTAAGGTTTATGAGCCTCTGGCCTATTATGCTGCGTTTTTCAGCATCCGGGCAACGGCTTTCAATTATGAGATGATGTGTCAGGGACGGCAAAAACTGGAGCATCACATGGAAGATTACCGAAAAAGAGGGAATGAACTTTCAAAAAAGGAGCAGGATACTTATAAGGACATGAAAATCGTCCAGGAAATGTATGCCAGAGGCTATGAATTTCTTCCGATTGACCTTTATAAAGCCAAAGCGCATCATTTTCAGATTATGGATGGAAAACTGATGCCTTCCTTCAGCTCGATAGAAGGCTTGGGAGATAAGGCGGCGGATGCGGTGGTAGAAGCGGCCAAACAGGGGAAATTTTTATCTCAGGATGACTTTAAGCAGCGAGCAAAAGTGAGTTCTACTGTTGTAGAGAGTATGGCAGGCATGGGATTGATGGGGAATCTGCCAATTTCCAATCAGCTGTCGCTGATGGATTTCCTGACGTAAAAGGGTAGAAATAAGTAAAAATGTCATAGTATGCTATAGCTTTTTTGGCAGAAGTTGTTATAATGAAGAATAAGAATTAATTTTGTTGAAAAATGTAAAATTGTATGTAAAGATGTAATGAGATGTAAAAATATAAAAAGAAAAAAGAATGAAAAGAGAAATTGTATGGCACGTGAAAAGCGGGCAGATTGGAGTCTATTGTGGACATAATTATTGTGGGATGCGGAAAAATCGGCAGTACCTTAGCCCAGCAGCTTTGCCGGGAAGGGCACAATATTTCCGTTATTGATATAGAACGTTCATTGGTTGAAGATGAAACGAACCGGAACGATGTTTTTGGCGTGGTTGGAAATGGTGCCAGCTATGAAAAACAATCAGAAGCTGGATTGGAAACGGCAGAGCTTTTAATTGCTGTAACTGGAAATGATGAGCTAAATCTTCTATGCTGTCTGATCGCCAAGAAAATGGGAAATTGCCAAACGATTGCACGAATTAAAAATCCAGAATATATGGAAGAAATAAGAATGCTTCGGGATGAGTTTGGTTTGGCCATGATTATCAATTCTGAGCTTGCAGCAGCACGTGAAGTTGCCAGACTGATTCGCTTTCCATCCGCTGTTAAAATTGAGACCTTTGCCAAGGGGCGGGTGGAAATTTTAAAATATAAACTTCATTCAGGGTCCCGACTTCACAATCACAGCCTTATGGAAATTTCAGACAAGCTGAAATGTGATGTTTTGGTATGTGCTGTGGAACGGGAGGGAGAAGTGATTATTCCCAATGGGACCTTCGTACTGAAGGAAGGTGATATGGTTTCCCTGGTGGCGACGCCCAAAAATGCGGCAGAATTTTTCAAGAAAATTGGAATTGTAACCAATAAAGTAAGAGATGCGCTATTGGTGGGCGGAGGCGGTATAACATACTACGTTTCCAAGGAATTGCTTAATATGGGAATTGATGTAACAATTATTGAGAAAAACAGAGAGCGGTGCAAATTCTTAAGTGAAGAACTGCCCCGCGCAATGGTTATTCATGGTGATGGGATTGACCGTGATATATTGATGGAGGAAGGTCTTCAGACAGTTGATTCCTTTTGTGCTTTGACCAATATTGATGAAGAAAATATTATGTTATCCCTTTTTGCTAAAAAAATAACCGATGCCAAACTGGTAACAAAAGTTCATAAGATTTCTTTTGATGATATTATTGACGATCTGGATTTAGGAAGTATCATATGCCCAAAGAATATTGTTGCAGAAAATATCCTTCAATACGTAAGGGCCATGGAAAATTCGGTAGGAAGTAATGTGGAAACCCTTTATCACCTGATTGATGACCGGGCCGAAGCACTGGAATTTATTGTGCGTAAGGACTGCCCACTGATTGGTGTTCCTCTTGAAGCTTTAAGGTTGCGAAAGAATGTAATTATTGCATGTATAAACCATTTTGGTAAGTTTTCTATTCCCAAGGGACAGGATATGATCGTAGAAGGTGATAGGGTCATTATTATTACAACGGAATCAGGTCTCAATGACATTTCCGATGTTATTGAATAAGAAAGGCATAAGAGAAAAGGAACGATAATGAATTATTCAGCTATTGCGTATATTTTAGGAAGTGTATTACAATTTGAAGCAGTTTTTATGCTGCTGCCATTTTCAATTGGGATGATTTATAAAGAACAAAGTGCCACTTCATTTTTGATTTCTGCCATTCTCTGTATGATAGTAGGAATGATTGGAAAAAAGCTGGGTGGCAAAAAAAGAACTGCTTTTTTTGCCAAGGAAGGATTTGTTACGGTAGCACTTAGCTGGATTTTTTTGAGTATTTTTGGTGCACTCCCATTTTATATCAGCCGGGAAATACCTTCCTATGTGGATGCCCTGTTTGAAACCGTATCTGGTTTTACAACGACAGGAGCAAGCATTCTTTCCCAGGTAGAGTCTATGTCAGAATGTTTATTATTTTGGCGGAGCTTTACTCATTGGATTGGCGGAATGGGGGTACTGGTATTTGTTTTAGCCATCTTACCCATGACGGGCGGATATAATATGCATCTGATGCGGGCGGAAAGTCCCGGGCCTCAGGTTGGTAAGCTGGTTCCTAAGATTCATAATACGGCTATGATTTTATATGGCATTTATGTGGGAATTACCATTGTGGAGTTGATTCTGCTCTTAATCGGCAAGATGCCTTTTCTGGAAGCAATGGAAATGGCGTTTGGAACAGCCGGAACAGGTGGTTTTGGTGTTAGAAATGACAGTGCAATGGGATATTCTCCTTATATACAGACTGTTTTGGCCGTGTTTATGATTTTATTTGGTATTAACTTTAATGTTTATTATCTGATTTTAATTGGAAAGGTAAAGCAGATTTTCAAAGCAGAGGAGGCAATTTCATACCTGATTATTATTGCGGTTGCAACACTGGGTATTGCCATTAATGTCCGGAGCATGTTTCCAAGTTTTTCTACTGCTGCACACCATGCTTTGTTTCAGGTGGCATCGGTTATGACGACAACCGGTTTTTCCACGGTTGATTTTAACTTGTGGCCGGAAACCTCCCGTATGATATTGATGCTGCTGATGTTTTGCGGAGCTTGTGCGGGTAGTACGGCTGGTGGTCTCAAGGTTTCCAGAGTTATAATTTATGTGAAAATGTTACGCAAGGAGCTGCGGACCTTTGTTCACCCAAGAAGTGTCAAGCAGTTCAGAATTGATGGAAGAGTGGTACCCAGAGAGGTTCAGTATAGTGCTGCGGTATATCTAATTGTGTACCTTCTTATATACGTAGTTTCTTTGTTTTTAATTTCATTTGAGAATAACGATTTTGAAACCAGTTTTACAGCCGTGTTGGCTACCTTTAATAATATCGGACCAGGATTTGGAAAAGTTGGTCCAGTTGGCAATTTTGGTTTTTTTAATCCATTTTCCAAGCTGGTTCTGATAATTGATATGCTGGCGGGAAGATTGGAATTATTCCCGATGCTGGTTTTGTTTTCACCCAAAACTTGGAAAAAATAATCATAAAATCTCAGCAAAAAGAACGCCTGGTTTAATCCAGGCGTTCTTTTATTGAAAAATTATTTTAACTTAGCTGGTACATTTTCTTTGCCATAGTAGGCAATGAGATAAAGCTGCTTTAATTCGGCTACTAATGGAAGACGTGGATTTGCAGTTGTACACTGATCTCCAAATGCCAAGTCTGCCAGTTCATCAACTTTAGCAAGGAAGTCCTTCTCGTTGATTCCATACTCTTTCAGGGTTGTAGGAATCTCAAGGTCTTGATTCATTTTTTCGACCTTTTGAGCTAACATTTCAACCGCATCATCATTATCCTTTGGATTCAAGCCCAATTTTTTAGCAAGTGAAAAAATCTTATCGCCTACAATATAGCTTTCATATTTTGCCCAGGAAGTAAATTTGGTTGGGTTTGCTACGCCGTTGTAACGGATTACATGTGGCAGGAGAATGGCGTTTGCACAGCCGTGTGGTACGTGGAACTCACCACCAAGTTTGTGAGCCAGTGAGTGGTTGATACCAAGGAATGCATTGGTAAATGCCATACCAGCAATGGTAGAAGCATTATGCATTTTCTCACGTGCAACAGGATCTTTTGCACCGTTTTCGAAAGAGGATTTTAAGTAATCAAATACCATTTCGATTGCATGAGTAGAGAGGGCGTCTGTATAATCAGAAGCAAGGATAGAGATATATGCTTCAATTGCATGAGTGAGGACGTCCATTCCAGTCCAGGCCGTAGACTTCTTAGGTACGGACATAACGAAGTCTGGGTCGATGATTGCTACGTCTGGAGTTAATTCGTAGTCAGCTAATGGGTATTTTTTGTTTTCTGTTTTATCTGAAATAACAGCGAAAGAGGTTACTTCAGAACCAGTTCCGGAAGTAGTAGGAATGGCAACTAATTTTGCTTTCTTACCTAAGGTTGGGAACTTGTAGGTACGTTTACGAATATCAAGGAATTTAAGTGACATATTCTTAAAGTCAGCGTCTGGATCTTCATAGAATAACCACATACCTTTTGCTGCATCAATCGCAGAACCACCACCAAGTGCGATGATTACGTCAGGCTGGAACTTATTCATAGAGTCTACACCCTTCATGATGGTTTCTAATGATGGGTCTGGCTCAACCTGGTCAAAGATTTCGCAGTGAACATATTCTTCACGATTTCTTAATTGGTATAACACTTTATTTACATATCCAAGGTCGGTCATAGAGGGGTCAGTAACGATAAATGCCTTGGTAATGCCTGGCATTTTAGTTAAGTAACCAACCGAACCGGACTCAAAATAAATTTTGTTTGGAACTTTAAACCACTGCATATTCACTCTCCTCTTTGCCACCCGTTTATAGTTTACCAAGTCAACGGCTGATACGTTGTGAGTAGTTGAGTTTCCACCATATGAACCACAGCCCAAGGTAAGAGAAGGCATATTGGAGTTGTAAAGGTCTCCGATTGCTCCATGCGTAGAAGGGGAGTTAATCAGGATACGTCCAGTCTTCATTCGGCTGGAGAATTCATCAATAACAGCCTGATCAGTGGAATGAAGAACAGAAGAGTGACCCATACCACCATTTTGTAACATGGCGATGGAAAGCTTCATACCATCTTCTACGTCTTTTGCTTTAATAATCGCCAGAACCGGAGACAGTTTTTCCTTGGAAAGAGGGATATCAGCGCCAACGCCGTCAATCTCAGCACAGAGAACCTTGGTATCGGCAGGAATTTCAAAACCAGCCAGTTTAGCAATGTGAGCCGCTGATTTTCCAACAATAGCTGCATTAACAGCACCTTTAACCGGATCAATTACGACAGGCTCTAATTTTTTGATTTCTTCTTTGGTAGCAAAATAGCAGCCAGCTTTTTTAAGCAATTCACAAACTTCTTTATAAACCGGTGCTTCAATGATGGCAGCCTGTTCAGAAGCACAAATCATACCATTATCAAAAGCTTTGGATAAAACAAGGTCATTTACGGCACGTTTTAAAACCGCTGTTTTTTCAATAAAGCATGGTACGTTACCAGGTCCTACACCAAGCGCAGGTTTACCGCAAGAGTAAGCAGCTTTTACCATTCCAGGACCACCAGTAGCCAGAATCATCGATACGTCAGAGTGATTCATTAATACATTGGTTGCTTCAATGGAAGGATATTCAATCCATTGGATACAGTTTTCCGGAGCACCAGCAGCAACTGCAGCGTTTAATAAAGTTTCAGCAGCCATTTTGGAACACTGTTGAGCACTTGGATGGAAACCAAAGATGATTGGATTTCCTGTTTTAATACAAGAGATACTCTTAAACATAGTAGTAGAAGTAGGATTGGTTACTGGGGTTACGCCTGCAACAACACCAACTGGTTCTGCTACGATCATGTAATCTTCTTCTTCGTTATCTTCAATGATACCAACTGTTTTCTGATATTTGATAGAATGCCAGATGTATTCTGTAGCGAAGATATTCTTGGTAATCTTATCTTCATAAACACCACGACCGGTTTCTTCCACCGCTAATTTTGCTAATTCCTGTTGTTTTGCCAGTCCGGCTAATGCCATTTCCTTTACAATGTTGTCAATTTGCTCCTGGTTAAGCTTCTTTAACTGATGCAATGCTACCTTTGCATTTGCAACTAATTCATTTACATGATCGGCTGCGTTCACTTGTGCTCCATTGATTGGTGCAACTTGTTTTTTCTCTGCCATAATAATAACCTCCTCATAATATGAAAATTAAATGTTAAATTATTAACAAAATAGGTTTGGTGTTACTTACGAACACACTATAACATGAGATTTTTAAAATGTAAAGCTAAAATTCAAAAAAGCATTGTAAAAAATGTATGCAAAAGCAACAAAATATTTAGTAAAATGTCACAATAAAAATCAAGATAAAAATACAACTATTGATTTTTGTGAACTTTGTGATATAATTAACGCATTGATTTGTTTTGAAGTAAGGTGTCAATCTGTTAAATGTATAACAAAAGCGCGGTGCCAGCGCGGAAAGAGGAAATGTATGGTAGTTACAATATGTATAGGAAGTTCTTGTCACTTAAAGGGCTCTAGAAAAATCGTGGAAAAGTTTAATGAACTGGTAAAAGCCAGTCAGCTGGAAGAAAAAATAGATTTAAATGGCTCTTTTTGTATGGGCGAATGCATGAACGGTGTCTGTGTAAGGGTAGACGGCCAGCTTTTTTCTGTATTACCGGAAACGGCAGAAGCCTTTTTCGAAAAAGAAATATTGGGACACTTACAATAGGAGGAGCAATCCATGAACGTAATTGGATTTAAAGAAGCAAAATGTAAAAACTGCTATAAATGTGTCAGAAGCTGTCAGGTAAAGGCGATTACGATTCAAAATGAACAGGCACAGATTATGAGTGAACGTTGTATCCTGTGTGGACAGTGTTTAAGTATCTGCCCTCAGAATGCTAAGTCTATCATCAGTGATATTAATAAGGTAAAGAACTTTATACAAAGTGGCACTAAGACCATTGTTTCTGTTGCCCCTTCGTATGCGGGAGTACTGGATTTGGAAAGCCGGGGACAGCTGGTTTCGGCGCTGATGAAGCTGGGTTTTTTTCAGGTTCGGGAAACGGCGGAAGGTGCTGTGTATGTTACGGATGAATATAACCGAATGATCGAAGAAGGTAAAATGGACAACATCATTTCGACTTGTTGTCCCAGCGTAAATGATTTGATTGAGATTCATTTTCCGGAACTTACCCAATACATGGCTCCGGTGGTGTCACCCATGATTGCCCATGGAAAGATGATTAAGAGTCTTTATGGACAGGACACTAAGGTAGTCTTTTTAGGACCATGTATTGCGAAAAAGCGAGAAGCGGAAAATGATCCCCGGACCAAGGGAATCGTGGATGCCGTGCTTAATTTTTCGGAACTGGAAAAATGGATGGCGGAAGAAGGAATTAATCCGGCAGAGATGGATTATACCGAATTTCATAATTCCAATCCAAGAGTAAACCGTTTATATCCGGTCGGAAATGGGATTATTACTTCTATTATGAGTACGGAAAAGAAGCAGGATAATTACCGGAAATTGGCCGTTGATGGAATTAATAAAGGTATTGAGCTTTTAAAGAGCATTGAAAAAGGAGAAATCCATAATGCTTTTATTGAAATGAATATTTGTGAAGGTGGCTGTGTGAAAGGTTCGGCGCTGGATAAGACGGAAGAATATCCGTCACCATTCAAGATTCGTCTGGATATGGAAGAAAATATTCCTCAGGAAAAAGCCCATAAAGAAGATTTCAGAGAAAACATGTCGTATTCTTTGGGAAAGGTTTTCTTAAACCGTGTTCCGAAGGAAATCATTCCGTCGCAAGAGGAGATTAGCAAGGCATTAAGCAAGATAGGAAAAACCGAGAAGGCCCATGAATTAAACTGCGGGGCTTGTGGTTATGCAACCTGTCGGGAAAAAGCCATTGCTGTGTGTCAGGGAAAAGCAGAGCTCACCATGTGCATTCCGTATATGCATGAAAAGGCCCAATCAATGTCCAACGTGGTTATGGATACAACACCAAATGTGATTGTTTTGGTGGACGAAGATATGAAGATCGTTGAATTTTCCAAACGGGCCGAGACCGTCTTTGGAAAAACAAAAAAAGAAGCAGTTGGTATGTATCTGTTTGAGCTTATAGACCACCGGGATTTTGAAGAGGTTTTGAATACGCAGGGAAGGATAATGGGAAAAAAGGTTACCTATCCGGAATTTAATATTTCAACGCTTCAGAGTATTGTTTATGTCCGGGAACTCAATGGAGTGCT
>JAVBLX010000213.1:0-3819 GCA_031553075.1 Acetivibrio sp. | reverse complement strand
TCTTTACTTTAGAATTCATTTTAGATACCTCTCGTGTTTTAGATATTTTACCAACTGTCCGGTCAGTAATAATCTAAATTTACTTGAGGTATTCTTTTTGGTCAATTCCTTTTACTCTTTAAAGTATACAGGAAGCTCCTACCAGGATATTTGCAATAAAATTATTCACTTGTTCATTTATTGTAATATTTCCATATGTTTCGATTTTACATAATGTTTCTTCATTTTGAACCATCTTTTCCTCCAAACTATTGATTACACAATTGTCTCCCCCAAATAGGAGTTATCCTATATTGTATTATCATAAATTCCTTTTTCCAATATTTCTTCCCATAGAATCATTTGAACACAGAGGTTATAATAATTTTGCCTTTCCGCCTCTTCTTTCACCTGAGCTTCATAACATGCAAGCAAGGTGTTTCTCCCTTTTTCATATTGCTTTTGGGCGTTTAGCCTCTTTTTGGAAAGCACCGAAAGGCTTAATGCACTTGCGGATTGTTTCTTTAATGTTTTCTTATATCCACTTATTACTTTTTTTGCATAAGTAGTGATATCCTCCTCTGATTCCAGCAACTGTAAATAAGCATCTGAGAGCTGAAGCATTCCCTGCCTATAAGAAATAGTTCCGGTATCTGCTGCCAGTTGATTGGTATAGTTTTCATAACTGGCCACCATCTTTTCCAATTGAATATAATCTCCATTATTCCTTTTTATTGTGGAAACCAACTCATTAACTGTTGTTGTTTTATATTTGGGTGTAGTTTCAAATGACAGTTGACATATATAATTATCAACGGTTACCTTCACTCCAATTTTTTCCTGTCCGTCTTGATAATCTGAGACTGCACCCTCCATATCGGCATCGTTCTTTGCTATTTGAGCATTGATATGATCCAATTCTTCTTTTGATGAACGGCCTCTTTTATACTTTACATCTTCTATCTTGTAAAGAACATTGAAATATACTCCATTTGTACCATAGTATTTTTGTTGCTCTTTGCATAGTTTTAGCTGCAATAGCTGTTTTTTCAATTGGTACTCCGAATAATCATTTATCTGACTAAGCAATAGTGATTCCTTCTCTTTATAAAATGACAGCAGATTCTTTTGCAGTTCCAACTCTGCTATCTTAGTTTCCTCAAGACCACTCTGAATCCCTTCTGTCAGACTTTCCTCTGCCATATCATATTTAAATATTTGCTGCTGTAAATTTAATGTCGATCTTCTATATCCAGTATCCTTTCCCTGATAAACCGTTTTTATTTCTTCAAAGTCTCCAACCTCTGCTGCTTTTATTGGCATCCCATTCACAAAAATGCAAAAGCAAAAAAGAATACATACAACTCTTCTGTAATTTTTCAAATTTTTCTCCTTTAGGACTTTAGAAAATCCAGCTTTTCCAATACAAATGTTAATATGTTCTTGTTTCCAGTTATTATTTGCGCCTGACACCCCATTCCAGCTTTTAATTCTGCCGATTTGCCATTATAGTCATATAGTGTTTTATTATCTAAATCCGCTTCCACCAAATAGTATCCCATAGAATTTTCACGATCTACTTTTATGTCCTTTGAAATCTTGGAAACCTTACCGGTCAAATATCCATATTCCTTGTTGGGCAGGGCATAAACATTGCATTTGATTTCCATTCCTTCTTTCATTTTTCCAATGTCACCGTTGCTTACATAAATATTTACTTTATATTTGCTGTCATTACCCGGAATGATATCCAATACTTCGGTTCCTGACGGAAGCATATTTCCTTTTACCACTTCAATTCCACTGTTAACAGTTCCACTAATTTGTGCCCGGACAATACTGCTCTTTATGGATTCTTCCACCTTGGAGAAGCTTTTCTTTAATTCTGCCAAGCGGTCCTTATTTGTTTGTATCTCATTTAATGTCGTCTGCAATTCTGTGTTTTTCAGGTACAATAAATTTCCTGATTCTCCTTTTCCATTCGGTGAATCATATACAAAGTCCTTTTCTCCCTGCAATTTGAGACTTTCTTTATTCCCTTCCAAACTAATAATATTTTCATTAAGAGCACTGCTTTTACTGTCCAATTGAGTTGCATATTCAAGACTGAAATTATTAACGGCATTTTTTCGTTCCGATTCATTTGCCTGGTATAGTTCCTTTTTAGACAATGTGCTTTCTTTTGTCAAATCAAGTTCCTTTATTGTCTTTGTAAGCTCCGTGATCTGAACTTTGATTTCCGCAAGAAAATTGGTTTTATAAGTCTTTACTGCCTTGTCCGCTTTTTCCATAATTAATTTGGATTGGTCTATCTCCCATTTTGATACCCCATAATCCTTCAACTCTAAATTTATTTCATAATCCTCCTTTGCCTGATAATAATCAGCCTCCAGTTCGGTAATTTTCAATTTATAGTTATCATATTCCATACTAAAAGAGCTTTTCTCTGTAAAATAGCTTCTATTGTCATTCACACTACGCTGCAGATCCTTTAGACCGTTTATTTTTTCATCATAATAATCAAGCGAATTTATAACTCCCTGCTCTGTTGTGGATAAGTCAATCTCCTGTTTTCTTTTGTCATATTGGAGGTTTAATGCTTTATAATCACTCACATATTTTTCGTAGAGGTTATAGTATTTCAGCTCATTACCCTGCTTAGAAAAAAGATTTTTTCCTGCTTTGATTGATTCCTTCAGCTTATTAATGTATGTATGCTCCGATTTTGAATTGGTTAATTGCTTTGTCACAAGCTTTAAATTTAACCGTCGTTCTTCTTCAGAATAATCGATACCTTTCTCCGCCATTTTGTAATTCAGATGGTAAGACATAAATTTTGTATAGTATTCCTCTTCTTCGGGAATATCCTGAAAAAGATTCTTGTCTGTTTTGATTGATTTTTTATATTTCTCTAACAAATCGATGGTTTTACTGGTATCGTTAATCTGATTCTGCAAATAATCTCTTTCTGTTATCAGTTCTTCATGTTCAATAATGTAGAGGATATCTCCTGCCGATACGGTCTCTCCGTCTATAACTTTAACTTCTTCAAGGGTTCCGCCATATTCATTTACAATCGTACTCACTTGTTCGTTTGGCCGGAGAATCCCCTCGGATTTTACTACCACATCGATTCTGCCGAAGTACATCCAGATGAGTGCAACGGTTATCATAATTAGAATGGAGTATATAAATATGATAGAAATAATATTCGGTTTTGACTCATATACTTCTTTGCTGTCTGACATATCCTTTATGTCCAGAATCATTGCTTTCATTTGTGGTCACTCCTTTGAAATTTACCTATTCACTGATTTTTTCTTATTTCGAATATCTTTCACTAAAAAAACAAACTAATCAATTCCAGTAAAATACCGAAAGGAACCAGAATGATATTAACCCCAAAAACATCTGATGGTGTTGAGCATGAAATTATCAGTAATCCCGCAATAAAGTATACTTGATAATCAGAAAAGACTTTTTTCATAAGCAACGGAAGCTCCTTTCTCTAATTGGCAATTCATAACTAGCCTAAAGGATAATACTATAAAATATTTGGATTTAAGCCAATATACACTTCTATTACAATTTTTTCATTTTGTTTTGATTGTGCTAAATACGCACTTGTTACTGGTTGAAAACTGTTAATAGACATATATTGATTCATCTCTTCCAGTACCTCTTGAAGTTTTGTATAGTTGTTACTGATTTCTTGTTCTGACATCATTTAGATTAGCTACCCTGTCAGGAAACTGCTCATCTTTATGTCAAACGGTTATAAGTCTGAGGCGGTGAGAACCGCCCCAGTTTTTACTATAAAGTTACATGTTCGCTCAATGA
>JAVBLX010000199.1:0-8570 GCA_031553075.1 Acetivibrio sp. | reverse complement strand
CAAAAGAATCTGGACGCAATCGTGTAATATTATAATATTCCTATGTTTAAGAGTTGATTCACCCCAACTCTTAAACATACATACTATATGGTTGCCTCCTTATCACCGTTTTTTGATAAAACTCCACTCACAAAACCGTTTTTCCATTACGCTATCATTATATTTCTCATCAACCATCTGTTCATTTTGATTTGTAGGAGAGATTCCTTCATGACGATCTTTCCACCGTACAAGGCAAACAGATGTAAACGCAAAGTTTACTATCATGAAAATCGACAAACCGCAACACACAGCTCTCCATGAGTTTCCACGCATCTTTTCAAACATATGCTCTAAATGAGGGGTAAAAAAGTGTATGAACGCAATTCCTATTACACCCCAAATTAATGACATTTTTAAACTTACACGTCCATCAATATTCAGAAAATGATGGCTATAGTCCCATGCTTTCATGTGCAATGCATATTCGAGAATCCAGCTACAGAGGTATTCTACTATTGTAGCGCTTAAGCTAATGGCAAAAAACTGAACCGCCATATTCTTGTTCTTGAAAGCAACTGAGCTGAGATAAAATACAACTGCCCCTATTCCATATATAATGCAAAACGGTCCCCATATGGTAACAACATGTGTCTCCCAATGACCTTTTGTGATAAGGCAACAAAATCCTTCAAGGGGAACACCTATGATGCTGCCAATCATAAACAGCCAAAACAGCTTTTGATATGTAATCTGACCAGTCATATTTTTTACTTTTTCTTTTGTAATTTGACCTTCCACAACATCACTCCCTCTCCTTAGCTAAAGTAAAATAACCATAGTTCTGGTTTTTCTTATTATTTTGTTTTTTGACTTAGGAAAATATATCATATATTTTGTTATTGACCGACCAGATAAACCTGTACTTGACTTTTCACTATTCTTCTGATTCATAATTTGTTTTCCTCGCATTTTTCAATTTAAATATCAGCTTTACACTCCACCTTTAATTTTCTTTCACTGCATATATTATGAAATAAATATCTCATATCAGATTTTCCCTGTACTCATTGGTGTTCCTCCTTTAAAAGCTGATTAAAGTTAACAGTAAGTTTTCGTTCCAACTGCATCTATCATATGTTTTTTTCATAAACTCAAGATTAACAAAGATGCTTTATTTGTTTATCTTGAGTTTATCTTTCTTATAAAAATCATTGCCATTGAAAATAACGTTATAAATAAAGCTGATGCAAATCTTTATCAGGCATAAGAATCTGGACGTAATCGTGTAATATTATAATGTCCATACGTTTAAGAGGCAAGTTTGATTCAACCTGCCTCTTAAACGTAGTACTATGCTTCACTTCATCCATTGATTATAACAGACTGGCTTTCATGTGACATTCACCTTGCGGGTAGCAAAATATACTAACCTGCAAAAAATTAATGCTACTGCAAAAATTACTCCATTAATCAAATAAACCATTGTCCTTTGACTAAGGATATAACCAAAAGGATAGAAAGAATTATATCTTTGAAACAAATTATATGGAATCATTGTAAAGCTTGGATGTAAATATAAACGATTAAATACAAGCGGTAAATACATAAAAATTACGGATGCGACTGCACTTGAAAGAATATTTTTAAAACAAGCTGATATCATACAAAGCATCGCAGAAATTGCCAAGCTGCCACTGATAAAGGAAAAATAGCCCTGTACCAAAGCTTCCTTAATGGTTATATTATATGGACACCATGATAATAAATCACCGAGTGCTTGGATAGGTTTATTTAGTGAACTAAAATTATCAAACATGCATAATGTACCAAGAGAAAATATCATGTAAAAAAGGGTGGCGCACAAAAATACCAAACTGATTGATACAAAACATTTTATAACTATTATGTGATTCCAACCCAGTTTAGATGTACTGATAATAGAATTCATGTTTTTACGATATTCTCCTGAAAAGCTGCTGGAACAGATCACAACAATAATAAAACAGAACACAAAAAGGATGTTCGGAATACCTAATGTACCAAAAAAAATGCACTTCGCACCGTTAACATTATAAAAGTACGCTGGTTGTCCAAGTGCATCTAAATTCTCAATTGACTTCTGAGCATTTTTAAATTCTCTGGAATTCTCCATACCATTTGCTTGCATTTCTGCAACGATTTTTTTTCTTGCAGTCACAGACATATTATCAATAGTAGTTTCGTTATCAAAACTTAACCACATCTCACTTGTCAAATAAGATATGTAATATTTATTTTTAAGCTCCAGTTCAATATATTTTTCTTTTAGTGTGTTAGGATCAAGTTTATACTTACTATAGATTTGTTGATAATTAAAATAAAAATCCTCGCATTCCTGGACAAATTCCATATCTAATGGTCCTTCAAATTGCTCTGCATATAAATTATAATCCACAGTGCTCTGTACCGTTTTGTTAAAATCAAACCAATACATAAAAACCATGATAAACCCAATAACGAAAAGAATAAAAACAAGCATTGGTACCCATGATTTGAAAATCTTTTTATACTCTTGCTTTAAAAGCTCCATTGTATCTACCTTTCTTCATATTGACTCAAATAAACATCATTAAGAGTTGGTTGACATTTTCTCCACTTCTCATCAAAATAGTTTTTGGAAATGAATCTTATAATTAAGGATGAATCACTGGCTTGCTGTGATATAATCTGATAAGTATTTGAATATTCTTCTAATTCATGGTACTCAATTGTTGTTTCAAAAACTTTATTATGTAACAAAGCCAATGTATTACTAAAGGTATCCTTATGCATTATTTTATGTTCTTTTATCATGATAATCTCATTTGCAATTAACTCAACATCACTTGTAATATGCGTAGACAGAATCACTGTTTTTTCTCTGGAAAGCTTTACCAATACCTTTTTTAAATTTGATCGCTCCAGTGGATCTAATCCGCTGGAGGGTTCATCGAGAAGCAAAATTTTAGGGTCGTTCAAAAGCGCACTAATAATGCCAACCCTTTGCAGCATTCCCCCTGAAAGCTTTCCCATTTTTTTATTAATGAACATGTCTACTCCAAATAGCTTGGATAAATTTGCAATTCTTTCATTTGCAATATTTTTTTCAATACCTTTTATGACTGAAACATACTTTAGAAACTCAGCAACTCTATAGTTTTTATAATATCCTACTTCTTGAGGAAGATACCCGATTAAATTTCTATAATCGTTTTGCATAACCAATATATCATTTCCATTATATGTCACGACACCGCTTGATGGTTTAAGAAGTAGGGCTAATATTTTGAGCAATGTGGTTTTCCCTGCACCATTCGGTGCTAAAAAGGCATATAAACCAGATTGAAACTCAATGTTTATATTCTCCAAAATCTTTTCTTTTCCATAACTGAATGAAACATTCTCAATAGAAAGCAATGAGACACCTCCAATCCTATTTAGTTAAATTAAATAACTCCCTATACTTGGGGCTGGTTTTTATAAGAAAGTCATTATCCCCACTTTCTGTAATTGTACCATTTTCAAGTATAAAATCCATCCCTTTGGAAAACAGTATTATTCTTATGCATTGCAGAAATAACTATGTGGTTGTCTTCTTTATTACCAAAAGACCAATCACTATCGTAATAATCATATGCCCAAGCGCAATTACAATCCCTTGCCATACCAGATGCTTTAAGAAAAATACTGCCAATGCACACAAAGAAGAAAATAGACCAATATAAATGTTATGCATCACCAACAACCACCGTATTTCCTTTGGAAACACACCTAAGCTTCGTAATATTCGAAACTCTTTCCTTCGGCTTTTCACCGATTTAACAGTTGCTGCAGCAAATAAAATATATGACACCATCGGAACTGCTAAAAACAGATTTGATTGAAAAATTGCCATCCCAATTCCAAGCATACCTGCCATACTGATTAGTAGTTCCACAACAAACTTCTCAGGCTTCCCTTTCAGATAATCCACACTTAATAAAAACATCCTACGAACAGACCCCTTTGATTTTGTTCCGTTCATTGGTATGGGACTTATCACCGTTTTGTTGAATGGGCGTGAGTCATCTGCAATCATTCCGCCCTGAAGTCTTATCTTTCTTGCTGGAAATCGGTCTGACAATTCTAAATCAGAAATAAATACAATGACCAGTCTGTGCCTTGCCTCTTCCGCCAGCAGCTCCATAATCCCTTCACCCTCCCCAGAAGTCAGTCCATTTAGGGGTGCATCCACAAGAAGGATTCTGGGATTGCCAATCAATGCACTGGCGATGGATGCTCGTTCCATTATATCCGCTGGTACTCTCGCTGGCTTATCCTTCCAGCGGGAATCCACACCAGCTTTTGTCAATGCCAAAATAGCTTTTTCATTTCTCTCGGCTTCCTGAATTCCGGAAAATTCTCCAGAAAGCTCCACCTGTCCAAGCAAGGTCTGATAAGGCAAAATGCTCCCACCCTGAAAGACGCACCCAATCAAGCGCTTTTCACTGTTCTGGTTATTTTCTAAAAACTCGTTTAGTAACTGTCCTTGATAAGTAATACTACCCTCACTGCACGGCTCAATGCCACTCATCATATGGAATAATGTTGTTTTTCCCTCACCAGATGTTTCTATTATATAGACCAATTCCTTTTCTCTGAATTGAATGGTTACATCCGATAATATCTCATCTTTTTTCACATTTTTTAATGCATACACCCGATCACCTGCTCTTACCCTTATGACGCCTGTTCAAACTGGCTATTGTATAGTTGCGCATAAAATCCTTTTTCACGAAGTAACGCTTCATGATTACCAGCTTCAATAATATCGCCATCTTTCATCACCAGAATTAAGTCGGCATTTTTTATCGTAGATAACCGATGAGCAATAACAAAGGAGGTTCTTCCCTGGGTCAATTTATCCATTGCCTGTTGAATAATTATTTCCGTCCGGGTATCAATGGAACTGGTGGCTTCATCTAAAATCAACATAGGTGCATCTTGAACCATCGCCCTGGCAATGGTTACCAACTGTTTTTGCCCCGCGGACAGACTTACCTTATCCGTCAGAACCGTATCATAACCTTCTGGCAGGGACTGAATAAAGGAATGAAGTCCCACTGCTTTGCAGGCATTGATTACTGCTTCATCAGCAACACCTTTTTTACTGTAAACAATATTTTCCCTTATCGTCCCTTCAAAAATCCAGGTATCCTGCAATACCATACAGAATTGTTCATGAACATTTTCCCGGGTTACTCTTTGGATTGGAACGCCATCCAGTAAAATTTCGCCGCTGTCTAATTCATAAAACCGCATTAACAGATTAACCAAAGTTGTTTTTCCTGCTCCAGTCGGTCCCACAATTGCGACCTTCTGTCCAGCTTTAATTTGAGCTGAAAAGTCATGGATAATGGGCTTCTCTGGCAAATAACCAAAACGGATATGATTGAATTCTACATCTCCCTTTACATTGGCTAAGACCGTTCCCTTTTCACTTTCATCCGCAAGCTCCTGTTCCTCCATAAATTCAAACACCCGTCGGTTTGCTGCTCCAGCTTGCTGCAGGCTGGTAGCGGCCTGAGCCATTTGATTCAGGGGTTGTGTAAATAACCGGATATACATCATAAAGGCAACGATTACACCAAAGGTAATGCTTCCATTCATAGCAAGGGCGGCACCAACTACACATACAGCTACGTAACCAAAATTCCCGATAAAGCCCATAATCGGCATCATCAGCCCCGATATGAATTGCGCACGCCAGGCACTGCTAAACAGCTTTTCATTGATCTGTTCAAAATTCTCTTTTGCCGCTTTCCGACCATTGTACACCTTGACAATATTTTGCCCGGAATAGATTTCTTCAATATAGCCGTTGATATTGCCCAGCTCCTGTTGTTGGGCAACAAAATGTCTTTGGGACTTTGACATGATGAACATCATAATTACAAAGCCGATCAAAGTGGAGCCAACTGCTGCCAAAGCCATAATCCAGTTGGTCGCGAACATCATCACCAGCGAGCTAACAAACATGGCAACAGCTGTTACCAGTGAGCCGATACTTTGATTCAAAGTCTGCCCAATGGTATCCACGTCATTGGTTGCCCGGCTTAATACATCACCAATGCTGACCTTGTCAAAATAACTCAGAGGCAGACGATTGATTTTATGGGAGATATCCTCACGCAAATTTTTTGATATCTTTTGGGTTGCAGTCGCCAAAATATACTGCTGGATCAGACTAAGGAGAGCCGAGCTGGCATACAAAGCAATCAGCACCATACCAATCTTAAAGATGGTATTCATATTCATCGAGCCAGAAAGTCCGACCATAATGGCATCGGTCATTTCACTTAATTTATCCGGTCCAATGATTTGCAATACCGCACCAACGGCGGCGGCAATCAAAGCGATGATAATGCCCGGCAGATAAGACCGGCAGTAGGTAATCAATTTTTTCCATGATCCATCGGATTTTTTATTCATGTTCAAGTTCCTCCTTACTTAGCTGTGACATGGCGATCTCCCGGTAAACTTCACAGGATTTAAGCAGTTCCTGATGTTTTCCCTTGCCAACAATCTGTCCATTATCCAAAACAATGATCTGATCCGCATCCATAATTGTGCCAATTCGCTGGGCAACTATTAAGTTGGTCACCCCGGCTGATTGATTTTTCAGGGCAGATCGCAAGGTTCGGTCTGTTTTATAGTCCAGTGCCGAAAAGGAATCGTCGAAAATATAAATTTCCGGTTTCCGGCAAACGGCACGGGCAATGGAAAGACGTTGTTTCTGTCCACCGGAAACATTGGTTCCGCCCTGAGCAATGGCACTGTCGTATTGCTCCTGCATCTTTTCCACAAACTCGGTTCCTTGGGCAATTTCAACTGCTCTTTTCAGTTCTTCTTCCGAATAAATGCCTTTCCCATTATCGCCATAAGCAACATTGGAGCGGATGGTTCCTTTAAACATCACTGATTTTTGCGGCACATAGCCTAATTTATTATAAAGTGCTTCCTGGGTATAATGCCTTACATTCATTCCGTCCACCAGCACTTCTCCTTCTGTTACATCATAGAATCTGGGAATCAGGTTGATAAGAGTACTCTTACCACTGCCTGTGGCACCTATAAAAGCCACCGTCTCACCTTTTTTCGCTGTGAAGTTGATATCCTTTAAAACATAGTCCACCGCCCCTGGATATTGAAAGCTGACCTTTTTAAATTCAATCTCCCCTTCCACGCCTTTTACACCATCTTTAACCGGACCATCTATAATTGTAATGTCCGTATCTAAGACCTCATTGATTCGCTTTGCGGACACGGATGCTCTTGGAAGTAATATAAATATCATCACCAGCATAACAAACGCCATAATTACCTGCATTGCATAGGATGAGAATACTACCATATCCGAAAAGAGACCTAATTTTGCTTCTATGGCTGCAGTCTGTATCAAGGCTGCACCAATCCAGTAAATCGCCAGGCTCAAACCATTCATCACCAGATTCATTACCGGCATCATCACTGCCATAACCCGTCCGGTAAATAACTGGTTTCTGGTCAGCTCCTGATTCACCTGGTCAAACTTGCTTTCCTGATAATCCTCTGCATTATATGCCCGTACTACCGGCAACCCCATTAAGTGTTCCCGCATGGTACCATTGAGATTATCTGTCAGTGTCTGTACTTTCTTAAATCTTGGTATGACTAAAACCATAACAACAGCAATAGCAGCGATCATAATGAACAGTGCCAGTAAAGTTGCCCACGTCCATTCCATTCCTTTGCCCGCGATTTTAGTTACTGCCCAGACTGCCATAATAGGAGCCTTGATTAATAACTGTAGCCCCATGGTAACCAGCATTTGAATCTGGTTCACATCATTGGTAGAACGAGTAATTAAGCTGGCGGTGGAAAACCGATTGATTTCTTCTGCTGAAAAAGAGTCAACTTTGTCAAATAGGAGACTACGAAGCCTTTTTGAAAAAGCAGCGGCAATCCGGGCGGCAAAGTAACCGATAATTACCGTAGAAAGCAAACTACCCAGGGCACAAAAAAGCATCTGCCCACCAGCACTAATAATCTCACTGAACTGGCTGCCTGGTGTCTGTACCAGTGTTGTTATTTCTGACATATAGTCCGGCAGCTTCAAATCCAATCCGACTGATATGAGAATGAATACAAAGCTAATCGCCACCTGCATCCATTCCTTTGGTTTCATATATTTAAAAATACGTATCATCCTTATTCCTTCTTTCTTGATTTATTGTCTTTCACTGCACTTATCATATATTTTTTTCATAAACCTAAGATTAACAAATGTAGTTTTTTTGTTTATCTTCAGTTTATCTTTCACTCCATTTGCTAAGCATGATTTTTGTTTCTTCTATGATATCTTTGTGGTATAATGGCTTATCCCAAAGCAATAAAATGAACGAAAAACATAGGAGCTTCCTGTATACTTTAAAGAGTAAAAGGAATTGACCAAAAAGAATACCTCAAGTAAATTTAGATTATTACTGACCGGACAGTTGGTAAAATATCTAAAACACGAGAGGTATCTAAAATGAATTCTAAAGTAAAGA
>JAVBLX010000121.1:0-15728 GCA_031553075.1 Acetivibrio sp. | reverse complement strand
TATCCATGTTTCCGCCAAAGCTTCCCGCATCCAGTGACGGGGGCTCAATTATCTCCAGGTTTCCGCCAAAGCTTCCCGTATCCAGTGACGGAGGCTCAATTATATCCAGGTTTCCGCCAAAGCTTCCCGCATCCAGTGACGGGGGCTCAATTATATCCAGGTTTCCACCAAAGCTTCCCGAATCCAGTGACGGGGGCTCAATTATATCCGGGCTTCCACCAAAACTTCCCGAATCCAGTGACGGAGGCTCAATTATATCTATATTTCCACCAAAGCTTCCCGCATCCAGTGACGGGGGCTCAATTATATCTACACCGCCAAAACCTCCCGCATCCATGGAAGGCGGGACAATTTTATCTACATTCCCGCCAAAACCATTGGCAAATCCGCCACCAGCTCCACTAAGTCCACCACTGCCACCAGAACGAAAACCACCTGATGGATAAAATCCCGTTGGTGCCATCCTCATGTCGCTGCCGCCAAACTTCTGCATACCTTGGGCATCACCGTTACCTCCTGGTTTCGCTTGCGACTTTTCTTTCCTCGCATCTGCCCTTGCACCAAGAAAAGAGCCCCAGGCTTTTTGCATCCCCATTTTCGGTAATGCAAGGAGCAGGGAAGCACCCACTTGGCTGGACTCCATCTCTGCCATTCCGGCCTGATAGTTCAGCATAGTGGTAATCATAACTCCTGATTTATGGACTGCCCAGGCACCTCCGGCGATGAATATGAGCTTGGTTACCATACTCATTTCAACACCATGAACATACCCAGCTTTATAAATACGAATCTGGTCGGACATAATAGCCGGCAAAAGAAGGAGGTACAGCCGCATAACAACCACCGACCCATATCCGGTAAAGCATTTTGCTATAAACATACTTCTCCACTTTTTTAAGTTTTCACCGTCGTCCAAAGGCATCGTTGCCACAAAAAAAGGAGAAACAATATAGAGCAATATAATTTCAAAAAGCCTTTTAATAAATGTAATAAGGCACATCGCCATGACAATCAAAATGAAAACAGCACTTACAAAGCCAATCATATAATCAAATTCAGAAAGGTCAAAATCGTCGGTTACTTTGGTTATTTTGGAATACAGATATGGCGTTGTATAATATTTTTTTCTCAGGTTATCCTCAATCCCCAGATTGGGCACGTGTCCTGCGTAGGAGGTATTGTATTTTTTATCTTTCGCCGCATCCATAGAGGTCACAACAAAGATTGTACTTCCGATGGAAACATTTTCATTTCCACCATTAAAGGCCAGGGTAAGAGAGGTGATTAATACCGCCGCCAGGCGAATCATGATTAATACAAAAAGAGGAATACATAAAAAGTTAAAGCTGGTTTTCAAAAAGGAGGTCAACACCTTGGACACTGGCCGACGATTCTCAAAATCCAGATCAAAGGTAGAACGGATTGTGGCAATGATCGTTAATGCCAGTGCCAGCACAAGGCCAATTAAGGTTATTCCCAAAAATGCATTCCGCACGGTCGCCTGCTCAAATAAAGCCTCCAGAAGACTTTTCGATTCATAGGTCGTAACCCTGCCCGTTTTCACCGCCACATACACAGGGTTTATTCCGATAAAGGTGTCAAGCACCTCCATAATTCCATCGATTATCCTTAAAAATCCGGTTAGTTCGGTGTAATAAACAATGCCAAAGATTTCCTTCATCAGGTCGGTAATCAAGTCAACCGCAAAGGAAACCACCTGGGAAAAAATGGGCACCAGCCAACTGAAAAGAACCTCAAAAACTTGGGCAAGCAAGTCGGTAATAAAATTATAAATTGGATTAATCACCTTATCTATGACCTTTTGCACAATATCGCTAATGGACCATCCCATATACACTACCTGCATTTCCTACACCTCCTACTGGCCTTTAAACTGCTGACTTTCTGTTGTGTATCCACCGCCACCATTGGAATTGGCTTCAGAGGTGAGCATTTTCCCCAAATCGGAAGCCATCTTCATTCCACTTCCGGCGCCACCGCCAGCACCACCGCCTATACCGCCACCGGCACCACCTGATGCCGCCTGCATGGCAAGCTTGGCAGCCGTAATCGCTGCTGCAACCACCACACCCGTGTGCGCCTGTGCCGACATTGCTGCTTGAGGATTGAGTATCTGCAGCATCAGATGCTGAGACTTATAAGCTGCATAAATGCTGCCTGCGATCAAGAAAAACTTCACTACCACATTCACCGTGATATTCATTATGGAATCCTTAGGTGTCATTAAAATCCCGTCTCCCATCAGGAATGGTATCATAATCAGAACCAACCGCATGGTCAGAATCGGTCCGATACAGCAGACCAGCTTGGCCAAAAACATTTCCCGCCATTTTTTGAACAATTCGCCCTCATCAATCGTCATGGTAGACACAAAGAGTGGTGCCACCACATATAGCAATGCCAGCTCAAAAATCCTGGCCAGTATCAGAAAGACCAATCCCAGCATAATAACAAGCACAAACACAGAGGCTACAATCGCATTCAAATAGTTTATTTCCGTATGATCAAAATCCTTGATTATTTGAGTGAAATTCCAATAATCGCACTTCTCTGAAGAAACCACATCACCTCTTAGATATTTACTTCGGACACTATCGTTGATGCTGACTGCCTCCCCCGTCTTTAAGCCACGGGTTGATGCTTCCAGGGTAAAAATGAGAAATAGAAAGGTTCCCAAAGATGCCGTAGTATCACTGGAATTGCTATAAAAAGATGCATTCACCTGACTTACCACAATATCCGACAGCTCTACCACCACGAAAACCGTGGAAGGGAAAAGCAGAAAAATAAGAGCCGACTTAATGCCGCCTGCCAACACCTTACCAAGAGGCTTTTCATGCCCCAGGGCCATCTCGGATATGGAGTGCATGGTAGAATAAATAGTAAAGAAAAACGCCAAAGCCATTCCAATCAGGGTTACCCCCCAGAAAGCTTTGCTGATACTATCCTGAAACAGTAAGACCTGCAAAAAGGTTCCGGTTGATATCTGGGTTCCGTTACGATAATAAATCTGGGTGGTACCGGCAAAGATATTAAAAATGTCTTCCACCTCATCAATTACCCCCAGAAAGACAGACCATAGCGCAAGCATTTTGAGGCAGAAAAATTGAATCATGGTATCAAACAATCCGCCAATTAATCCATCCACCCATTTTACTAACGCAAGGCCTATATCCTTCAGAATTTGCAGAAGTGTATCCCAAAAGCTGCTGCCGCTAAGAACAATACCCATACCCTTCACTCCATTTCCTTATCTGACGCTGATTTTATTTCTTGTCCTTTTTACAAAAACAACAGTTCCTGCTATCAGGGCGATTCCCAGCACAATGGCTAAAACCGAGGTTCCATTAATCTTATAACGAAGTGTAAAGGTTTTTTCCACACAATTGCCTGCCTTGTCGTAAACCTTCACCATATAGCTGCCTGGCTCCGAAAGGAGCGATTGGTAAGTAATTGATTTATCATTCTGGTACAATTCCGTAGTGGTAATATCGTCAGACAGAAGGATGATTTCTGCCGAGCTTGTCTGTTGATTTACCTGAACCTCCGGAAGTACCGTATCTCTGGTAAAGGTCATCTCATAGACTAGTCCGGGAATTTCCTTATGCACCAGCTCAAGGTCATAAACACCATCTTTGGCAAAGGTATAGGAATCCTGTGGATACAAAAGCTCTGATTCCCCATCAAGGATAACTGAAGTAAACTGAAACTCCTTTGGGGCGTAGTAAATCTGGAGCTGGTTAGTCATTTCTCCCACAATTTGAAATTGGAAGCATCCATTTACGGCTTCCCCGGAAGAAACCTGGATTCGGTAAACTCCTGGCTGGGAAATGGCAAAGCCTCTTTCATATTCATACAGGACATCATCCTTATATATCTCCACGGTAAGCTCATCCGGAAAGGTAACTATCATTTCGGAGGTGGTTATTATTCCATTTGGCATACTGGCATAGAAACAGGTGCCATCCGACAGGGATTCTAGAAAACGCATCCCGATATTATCATACTGTTCGTAAAGACCGTTTATCCGTTCAACACCGGAAACCACCTGACTGCCTTCTGTTGCTGATGCGGAATTTTCTACTCCGGCACCTTCTCCTGATATAAGTCCCAGATCGTCGCCTCCTGTTCCAAGTGAACCATCTCCAGAAACATTTTCACCAACGTTTGTGGCACCCTCTAAGTTTTCTCCGTTAGCAATAAAACCGTCCGGATTTTCTCCCTCAGAGCTGATACCATCCGAAATGGCTCCATTGGGATTCTCCTGGATGCGAAAACGGAATGTGGCATTGTATTCCACATTTCCTTCAAAGGAAACCATTTTTATGATATAGCTTCCTTTTTCGCTAACCCCCTTCGCAGGTGAATAGCTCACCGGCTTTCCATCCTTTTCCACAACATATGAAATGTTGGCTGGGATATCAATCTTCACCGTTTTATCGGTAATGCTTCCATTTGCAACATTACTGTAAAAATAGGAGGAAATGCCAAAACCTTCCTCGTACATATCATAGTCCGCATTGTAGGTTTCAACCAGAGAAGCCACCTGTACACTGTCATCCGTTTCTTCCTCGCCAGCACCTCCGGCAAAAATGGGGTCAAACCCATTTTTGCCGGAATCATTGGATTGAGGCGTATTATCCTGTGGCTCTTCCTTCTTTACCACATTTTTGTCAATTCGGAAGTGAAAGCTGCCGGTATATCGAACCTTTTTCTCCTCTACCTGGACGGTCACCACATAGGTTCCCTGCTTTTTAATCTCTTCTTTTGAAGCGTAAGCGTATTTTTTTCCATCCTTTATAACCGTAAATGCAATGTTTTTAGGGATATCCAGTTTTACTGCCGTTGTTACAATCGCTCCATCTGCCACATTAGAATAAAAATAATATTTATTTAAAAGAGAAAATTCATAATAATCGTATTTTTCATGATAAGTCCCATTCAGGGTGACCGTTTCTTCTTTTATCTCTTCTTCCCCAGCCGTTGTTGTTTCTGAGGTTGTAGAAACCGAACCCTCCGACAGAGAAGAGGCACTTACCGGATACAAACCATTCAGAAAAAGTCCGGTGGTCACAGCCAGAGCAAGAATCCCCTTTATCTGATTTTTCATACCTTTTCTCATTTGTAACTCCCATCTGCCGCTAGTACACCGTATTTGAATATATTCTTCGTAAAATGCATAAGAATTTACAAAACGGTTTAGTAGGGCGGTATATTATTTGCCTGCACCTGTCGTTTACGCCTTCCAACATTGCCTTTTCCGTCAGCAATACCAGCAAATCAGGTGCTACTCGTCTTGCTGCTCCTCCTCTTCACTGCGGAGGACAAGATAGTTTCGTTCCGATAAATCATAAAAGATATCATCACCAAAAAAGTGATTGCTTCGTATTTCCGATAAATCCATCTGTTTAAACTCATACAGAGGACACTTATAGCTTGGTGTAAATTTGGTCTTCAGAGGATAGTTACCAAAGGTTACGATAATCGCATTTCCTGTGTCATTTTTGTTGTTAAGCTTCTGCAGCTCAGAAGGGTAGATCAGGGGCCTGGTCTGGAGCTGGGTGGAATAGTTTACATCCCCGCCTCTGTTCCCTGTGGAGGAGGAAATACTGGTCGTTGACACGGTCATGTTTCCGCACAGCTTGGAGAATTCCTCACAGGTTCCGATATCATTTGAACCAATAAACATCTTCATTCCACAGTTGCTCTTGACAATGTCGGCAACGGTATCACCATATACATTATTAAGCTGGGCATAAGACTGAACTACCATGTTAAACCAGATTTTTCGGCTTCGTCCCACTGTAATCATCTTGTCAAATTTATCAATTTTAGGCATATTACCAAACTCATCCAAAATAAAGTACACATTCCGTGGCAGGCTTAAATCCTCTCTGGAGGATGCCACTTTAATCAGCGCTTTGTAGATGGAAAGAACAAATACTGCTGCCAGGCCATGTCTGGTATCCTTTTCATCTGGTATTTTAAGAAACAGTGCTGTTGGCTCTTTGGCAAACTGGGTGGGATCAATATCCGTTGCCGCCGTTAAGGCACAAATACCTTCATCGTTAAATAAAGAAAGCTTATCAAAAGCGATGGACATATAGCTTGACAAAGTATTATCCGCCGCTGACATTACTTGTCGCGAAAGAGTAACCGCCTTAGATAGCTTACTGCGTCCTGCAAAATAATTCTTAAGTTCCCGAAAATTGTTTTCTGAATTACTCAGAGCCTTACTTACATTATAAAAACAGAATTTTTCACGGGTCATTTCCAGCTCCGGTTTTTCACTGTCCTCTAACATTGCCAGACAGGTAGCCATAATAATAGAGCGAGCACCCTTTTCCCATACCGGATCCTTTTCCGACTCAATCGGACAGATGACGCCAATCAAGTCATTCAGGTCTTCATATATTTCATCATATATTTTTTGCTTCTTCATTTTCAGTTCGCCAATCAGCTGCTTTCTCACCGCATAGGCTTTGCCTTCAAACTCATACCATTCTGCCTTAAACTGCTCTGGAGGACTCATAAGCTCCAAACCACTTTCCGTCGCCGCATCCGTTCTTCGATAAAGCTCATTTCCAATGCTTAAATATTGCTGATAACGGTCATACAGATCTTCCAGAGGATTCCAACGGAAGGAATTATAAGGTTCCCGAAGATCCAGAACCATAACCTTATACCCTCTTTCCACCAGCTTTCCACTGTGCATTTGAAACAGCTCCCCTTTGGGGTCTGTACAAATCATAGAGGAACCGGCAGTGGTTTCCCCTAAAATCTGGATCATGGGATTGATAAAGGTGGTTGTCTTACCACTGCCGGTAGCACCAATGATAAGCCCATGCATGGGAGCGGATATATTAACATCCAGTTCTTTTTTCTTATGGTTATAAACTGCGTACAGGGGAATTCCGTCTTTTTTGCTCTCCTGCATTTTTGTGTATTTATGAGGGGCAAAATTATCATTCTTTTCTTTCTCGGTCATAAAACGGGAGTTTTCCAGTCCACCCTCCACTCGCTTGGGGGCGCCCTTCATAAGCCCGGAAGCAACCTTGAGCCCATTTTTACTAAAGACCATATAAAGCATCACAATCATAACAACACCTACCGTACCATACAGATACATGGCCGGACGTAAGAACAGGGACCCATCTAAAAGCAGGGAATAGTCCTTTGCCCGATAGGCTGGAATCATATTTTTCAAAAAGGTGGTGACGGAAAAGCCAAGCACCATAACACTTGCCAGGAAAATACCCACTATCTTTAATATCTTTTTTATCATGATGCCGTTCTCCTTATTTTAAATTTCCTTATTTTTAATTTCCTCAGCTTTTGCTTACAACCCGCTGATATACACGGTACATCAGAACCAGACTCATAACGGCAATGATTCCATACATAGCAACAATCAGTTTATTCCCAAAAATAACTGCCCGTAAATTGGGGTGGGTGTTTATATATATGGTAGGTATGGATATAAAATTAAAACCGCTGTGCATTACTATGGAATATGCCAGATTGTCTTCTTTCAAGGCAATATAGGCAAAGAAACAGCCTACAAAAAAAGCATATAGCTTCCACAATATTCCGGCATGAAGAATCGCAAACAAAAATGAAGTAAGCAGGATGGTGGTATGCTCAGATATTTCCCCGCGCAGCAGTCGGTTAAAGATATACCCACGGAAAATAACCTCCTCAACAAACGGCGTAAACACCACCATGGCCAGGATTGCTATCACCCAATCGGCATTTTTCAAAACCTCTGAAGAAGCTGCTTCATAAGAATTAATCAAAAAATCAGGAAATGGAATCACGGTTAAAACTGCTGATATGGCAAGTGCCATACATGCCCCGAAGAAAAACACCCCAATTGTCTTTCTGGGTTTCAGCTCTTCCTTGCGGATGGTCACCTTTTCAGCTAACGTAATTCCCTCTCTTTTGCATAAATAACGAAAGAAAACAATCAGAAGAATATAAGAAACAAGATTATAAAACACACCGCTGTCCTGAAAAAACTGATCCACCGTTTTTCCCTGTCCGCTGATGCTTTTTCCAATTACGCCCACTACGGATGGAAGAATCAGGAAACCGATATACATAAACAAGGCCTCCACAATGGCATAGAAGCTTTTCACTTTGTCTTTTTGCATGGGGCACTTCCCTTACTCAAAATTCATAATTCCACTGAAACCAGTTACTTCAAATATCTCCATTACCTGTGGCTTCACATGGCAGAGAACCATTTCGCCGCCGCTTTTATTAAGGGCCTTCTGAGCTTTTAAGAATACTCTTAATCCCACCGAGCTTATGTATGTGGTATCCGCCAAATCAAACCGAAGATTTGTAACACCCTCCTCTAAAAGCCTTGAAACCTCATCTTCAAACTCTTTTGCACTCTTTATATCTACCTTTGGCAACACTCTGCATACGTATTCTTCACTCATTTTGTGTATCCGCCTTTCTGCTTTTCATTTTTTTAAATTTAGTTTAATTATCATTTTATTTATCAGATAAACATCAAAACATTAACACTGACACAATCCCCCATTGGTTCATATCTGGCAATTCCACATTTTCTTCCCAGAAGACTGTTGATTTTCTCCAAACGTTTTTCGGCGTCAAATGTATCGGCTATGGGATAAGAAACGTCAATTTTCAGTTGTCTGTTCTCTACCTTAATACTGCCGCTTATCTGATGCTCTCCCTGTCCGTTCTCACACTCTTCAATGGCTTCATCCAGGATTGCTTCCAGCACCTTAATCAACTGATAATCCTCAATATCAAGCTCCTTTGGCGGGTCGGCGTCCACCACAAAACCAATCCCTTTACTTTCTGCTATCTTCTCATATATTCGTAGAATTCCATTAATCATAAAGTTTTCACAGTAATCACGATTTTCTGCCACCTCTGGTAAAGACAACTGTGCCTTTAGAAGCTCTGCCTGTTTCTGGTATTTTTTCATATAAAGCCGTTTTTCTCTTTTTACCCGCATAATATGAAGCAGGTAAAAGCCGAACCAGATCAGGGCAATTATTGTCACCATCAGAGCAGTGACCATTATAATCAACTGAACCACAATCCACCTCCATATATGTTCTAATCGCATGTCTTGCCGATTTTGTTTAAAACAGGTTAATCTTGTCTGTCATATTGCCTATGTGCATGCTTTGATATACTCTAAATTCTAACAAAACAATTTAAAAATATGTTACATCGTTTTAAAGGAGGTTTCCTATGAGTACAAGCTTTATCCTTGATATCATTATTATTCTAATTCTGCTTACTGCTTCCGGTTATGGAGCAGGAAAAGGACTCATCCGTACTGCCCAGCAGTTGGTTTCCATTATCGCCGGATACTTGGGCGCATGGCTTTCCGCCTTTCTTTTTAGCAAACAAATATCGGAACTTATTGTTCTTCCCTGGGTTCAGGATCTTTTTGAAAGTACCTCCGGCGAAGCTTCCAATCCTATTTCGCAGGCACTTGAGGAAGCAACCAAGCTTGGTGCAAAAGGAGAAAGCAGCTTAGCTGGTGTTTTTCAGGATGCCGGAATTCCCTATTTTTCTTTTTCCGGCAAGCTTGGTCCACTGATTGATAAAATGACCGGTACTGGTACGGACCTTCTCAGCACATCCTCCCGCATTATTTCCCAACGGATTGCCTTTGTCCTGATTTTCCTTCTTACCTTCTTTGTGATACAGCTAATCGTAATGTTGATTTTCCAAAACATTGAGGGGCTTACCAAATTGCCCCTGATGACCACTGCCAATCATTTAGGCGGCGGTGCCTGTGGCTTTTTATTGGGAATCCTGGTCCTGTCCGTCCTTATGTGGATCGCCGCCACCTTTGTCCCGGCAGCAACTGCGGGTGGTGGAATCTTGTCAAATGAAAGTCTGGAAGCCAGTAAGATAGCCCAATGGCTGTTTCAAATAACAAAAATGCTTTAACCAAATTCTTCGGAAGAAGCTTCATAGGGTATATAGTCGGTTTTATATACCAGAAAAGAAAACCGGCTTTGCTGCTTATATTTTCTGGAAATACTTATGTCTTTTCCACTTTCAAGAATAAAGGAAGTGTTTTTTATATCTTCCACATATTTTAAATTTACAATATAGCTTTGATGACACCTTAAGAAATTTTTATTCTGCTCCAGAAGTGAGCTGTAATCCCGGAAGGATGCCAGTACTTTTATTTCCGTACCATTCGCCAAAGAAAAAATAAGGGAATGACCGGAGCTTTCTACACAAATAATCTGGTCCAGATAAACATCGGTGTAAATCCCATTGGAGCGAAGCATGATTTTCTTTCCAATCTTTTGAATCAGAGGATTTTCCTTTATGGCATTGGCCAGGGAATGGGTCAGGGCTTCTCCCGCCAAAGGCTTTAGAAGAAAATCCTTCATGCCGCCCTCCAGGCGGTAACTCTTTACCGCATCCTCTACCTTGGAGGAAATACCAATGATTTCACAATTGGCTCCCACATACTTTATATAAGCTGCAACCTCCCAGCTATCCCATTCCTTCCCATCCAAATCAAGTAGAATAATGGAAAAAAACATGCCCTTTTGAGCAATTTTTTTTAGTTTTTGATAACTGTCCATGGAATAAATATCACAATCCAGGCAACACTGTTCCACAAATGTTTCTACTCTTTTTGTGTTTTCATTTAAAAAATCTGCATTCTCAGAATAAATTCCAATGCAACTTCTATTTGTCATAAATATCCCACCTCATCCAGTTCGCTGCAAATTATTGTCTTTCTAATTACCAATATACACGCTTCAAAAGCATTTACAACCGTTTGGGATAAGACGTCCTTATTTTGGGATAACTTGACATTTTTATTATATCAAGTTCTTATTTTTTTCCTATATACCCTGCAAAATTGACCGCTTTTATACAAATTTAGCATTTGTAACTTTCCTGTCCGCATCTTACAATTAGTATGTGACATGTTTTATATAAAAAATATTGGAGGTGTATAAATATGAATCCATATGCTCTTTTAGCTAACTTTGATACGGTGACAAAACCCATCATTTCCCTGATTAACAGTGTTACTGGTCCGCTTCTTTCCATCGTCGGCGCGGTAGGTGTCATTTATTGTATCTTTCTTGGTGTTAAATTTGCCAAAGCAGAAGAACCACAGGACAGGGAAAAAACAAAGGGTTCTTTAAAAAATGCGATTATTGGTTTTGCTTTAATTTTCATTTTAATCGTAGCCCTTCGCTTGTTAATGCCAGTTATGATTACCTGGGTTAACACAACTGCTCCAAATTAAAAAAAAGAGACTTCAAACGTATCTGTTTTGGAGTCTCTTATTTTATTTCCACCCGTTGATGGAATGTTTTCTTAAATGACTTTTGAATAATCTCATCACATATGTTTCGGTATTTTCTCCGAGGCATAGGATAAAGCGCTCCATCCATCATGGAAATATTATCCCGGGTCACCTGAGATATGTATTTTACATTTAGTATATATGCCCGCTGAAGGGCTATAAAGCAGTGAACATGGTTTATTTTATCCCAGAAATTGCCAAAAGTCTCCCGCACCTGGAGGGGCACACCATTATAAATACTGATATTAAGGTAATTTCCTTCCACCTCAACGCTCTGAATTTCTTCAATCTGAAGACTGCGGATGCCCTCTTTTGTCTTTACCAATAGGGGCTCTGACAAGCGACTCTGAATAATCCGTACGGCTTTCTCCAAAGCACCAAAATATAGCTCCTTCGCAAATGGCTTTACCAGATAGTGGGTTAGCTCCAATGCAAAGGCTTCAACAGCAAAAGAACCATCCCTTGCAAGAACAATGATTTCCACCGAGCTTTTGCATTCCTTTAGCTTCCGCACTATGTCAATGCCAATTCTCTCTTCACCCTCAATATCTATTAGCAGCAAATCACAATCATCATTGCTTTCAATGCTTCGCAACAGCTCTTCTGCATCTGAAAAAACAACCAGTTGGTAGGAGATTTCCGGCAGTTTGGTAAAAAAACGGTGTATGCCCAGCATTTCTCTCTTTTGTTCCTCTGGATTGCATTCATATAAGGCAATTCGTATCATCTTTTAGTACCTCCCAGTGATTGGGTTTTATCTTAAAGTAATCCAAACATGAATAAAATTATTCATGTCCCCTAAAACGACAAATGCGAACGCCCCTCATTTCTTTGAGGTGCGTCCGCAATTTTTTATAAAAAATTCTATCAGTTACTTATTTTGTCAAATGCAAGATTACATTTGCCTTTCCTGCTCGTTCCTTCTTTCCATGTCATCTGCCTGGATTTCTGTAACCGCTTTTCGCTGCTCCACTGAAGACAGCTCTTTTCCTGCTATTTGAGCCTCTTCCACCTTCTGCTCGTGCTCCACCTGCTTTAAGTCAACCTTTTGCTTTTCTTCTGCCAGACTGGTTTCTTTTTGCTTTTCAGAGCGTTCAACTGTCTTATCTTTTTCGGAAGGCATAACTAAATCCACCTTTTTTAACTGTTCCTTGTACTTTTCATTCAGATTTTTTTCGGCCTTCGCTCTCTCTCCTTCTCCATAACCTCCCCAGGCGTTGTCACGCTTCATTTCCCTTGGCAACCAATCCGGTGCAATCTTTTTACATATTTCCGGAAAAGTCCGCCCGATCCAGGCTTTTAAACCAGTCTCTTTTTTCATTGCTTCAAATTCCGGCTTTATAGCTACCAAATCAATTTTAGCTTTTCCGCTTTTGTCCTGCAGAATCATTGCTGTTTCAATTCGATTTTTCCCGTCCAGCAAATCGTTTGTAATCATTTTCCTAACATTGTCATCGTTGGAATATTCCCCCTCGGCGTTCCTACTTCCTAATTGTTCTCTATATTTTTCCGCTGCGCTGACACCATTAATAAAAATGGTATCAAAAATATTTAAACCAGACTTATCTGCCCTATTTCTATGAGGACTGGAATAATCTAAAAGAGTGCTAAACAGACTATCCCTATTTTGGGGGTCTTCATTAATAATAACCTGCTTCTCTTTCTTTATATTCCTGCCCTCCAAAGCTGCCTGTGATATAGCGAAATCATATTCCGTTCTTCTAAGTGAATAATAGGAAGAGTCCAATATATCCTCACATATCTCTTTCATATCGGGAGCATCCATTCCATTCGGACGATAACTGCTTGCATCATATCCATTTGCCATCATTACAGCCCCAATATATCCTGAACTGCTAACGCTAAAGGTTTCCCGCAGATCAAAAGCCACAAATTTTTCCGCACTATCATAGCGCTGTCCTACATATCCAGGATTCTCCGTTAGCCCCTTCACACCAATAACCTGATTAAGCAGCTGGTTCTCTACGGCCTCCATCCATTCGTGATCATACTTACTATCGCTCCCTAATGTCCAGCTCTGTGGATGGTAACTCTCCCGCTTATCAAAAAGCTTATCCAACCATGGCTTTCTCTTTTCCGGATCTCCTGTATAAAAATCCTCCACCATCTGCACTGCTGCTTTTTTATTTTCCTCTGTAAAATCTCCAATGACTCCAACTGCTATGTTCAGAAAATCTCTCTGATCAATCTTTAGCTCTGGTGTCGCTGCCTTTGCACCATCGGCAATTGGACAGATAAACTCCTGCCACAGGCTAACTTTTCTTTCCAAGTTACTAATATGGTCAATTACCGGCTGATTAAATTTTAAATCCTTTTTATATGCATACATACGAATAACCTCCTTTTCTACTAAAAACATGCTATCCTACACTTAATATAAATCTTTTGACTGAAAGCGTCCTTTTTCATCCTCTCTTTCTCCTGATGGTAATCATGAATAAATTTATTCATACACGTCAAAACGACAAATGCGAACAATCTTCCTAATTAGAAGCAGCTCGCATTTTACTTATATAGGACTGACTTGTTCATTCCTTTACGTTAACTATACAATTTTTACATCCTCAGGGGTAGTGCTATTTTTGAAAAAAAAGGTCATTTTTGATGTACCGATCACTTGCATCTTCCATCGTTTCTTATCTCATCCTAAATCGGTAACCCTCACCCCTCACCGTCTCAATCATGCCAAACCCATCACCAAGTGCCTGCAGTTTATTCCGCAACCGGCGTATATATACGGCTACACTATTACTCTCATCTTTTTCACCGGAATTAAGCAGGGCATACAATTCCTCTGAGGACAATATTCGGTCTTTGTGATGAAACAAAAGGGCAAAGAGGTTAAATTCCGTTTGGGATAATTTAATGCTTTTCGAATTGAAAAAAATTATTTTATTCTCTTCATCAAACAAAACCTTTCTCCGATTACGTAACTGGGCAAAGATCCGGGCTTCCAGCTCCCGCATGGAAAACGGCTTTGTCAGGTAATCATCGCCACCTGACATAATACCGGCAATCTTATCCTCCTCATGATCCTTGCAGCTAAGGAAGATAACCGGAATATCCGAGATTTTTTTGATTTCCTGACACAAATCAAAGCCTGACACATCCGGCATTAACACATCAAGCACAATGCAGTCAATGGGATTTTCTCGAAGACAAGCCAGCGCCTGGCTGTGGCAGTCCGCCGTGAAGACGTTATAATTCTTGGATAAAAGATACTTTCTATTTAATTCTAAAATCTCATGTTCATCATCAATTAGTAAAATTTGAAACATCGCCTGCTCCTTTGTTGTCCGCTGTGCCATGATCTCCACAGGACGAATATGAATAGTTTTGTTCACATTGGTTAAAACCACAAATGCGAACGTCTTCATAATACCCGAAGTTCGTTCGCATCTTTAGTAAAATTTTATCACAAAAAGTACTATTTGTCAAAAAAATCAAATTTCCAAAAAATCCCATCCTTAAAGCTTTGCGCTGAAAACAATGGTAAAGACCGTTCCTTTTCCAAGCTCTGATTCCACCTTAATGGTTCCATCCATGGCTTCTACCGCAGTTTTCACAATGTATAGTCCAATCCCGCTATCACCACTGGCTTTGCTGCGGGCTTTCTCTGCTTTATAAAACCGTTCAAAGATATGTGGCAAGTCTTCTTCTGAAATCCCCTGTCCAGTATCCGCAATCTGAATGGAACAACTGTTATTCTGGTAGTCCGCTGAAATAGTAATAGAACCGCCGGATGGTGTGTGTCGAATCCCATTGTAAATAATATTATCGAATACGCTCCATATTTTCTCATCATCCACTCGAATCAAACATTCCTGATTGAAACCAGCCTTCCATAAAAGCTTCTGGCTTTGGACATATTTTTCATATTTCTGTTTCATATCATGGAAAATCCCTTCTAAAGAATGCCATTCCAAGTGATAAATCAATTGCCCTGATTCCATCCTGGTCGCCTCAAACAGATTTCGTATCAACCGCTGCAAAACCAGATTCTTGCCATAAGCAACATGAATATAATCGGAGCGTTCTTCCTGGTTCAGGGAGATGCTGTTGTCATCCAATAGCTCTAAATACTGTCCTAAAACAGTAACCGGAGTTTTTAAATCATGAGATATATTCCCAATCATCTCTTTTAGCGCATTTTGCGAAACCGTTAAGCTATGATTTGCCTCCGCCAATTCCCTGGTCCTTTCATTTACCTGATTTTCCAGATTTTGATTCAGTTTTTCCACACTAAGTAAAGCATTGGCATAATTATAGGATAACAAAATACATTGCGTAAATATCATAAAGGCATTATAGGTCAGAGCCATCATGTAAGTATCCGTAATCCGTT
>JAVBLX010000187.1:0-23831 GCA_031553075.1 Acetivibrio sp. | reverse complement strand
ACCCAAAATAGAACTGAGTTTTTGATCCATTCCTCATCTTGAATTTCAATTTCTGGATATAGTATTGCACGCCTACATGACATACCATCACTACTTTCTGAATTTTGTAATTGTTTTATATTGATTGTACCAAAGATATATCTTAATGTCTATCTATGATTAATTTATATTGAACAACGTACATTCATGCTATGATGCTATCCTATAACTTAATTAATGCATTGCCAATCCTTCTCATATTTCTTGTTCACTCTCCTGTTCTGATATGGTCATAAACTCTTTGATTCTACGTTTCTCCACCTGCCAATAAAGTTGTAAATCAAGGTTAAAGTCCTTATTCTGTGGTGTCTGAATATATGTCTTATAACCTATCTGTTCATATATCTTGGCATTACATACCGCCTTTTCCTGCCCGTGATTATGAGCGGTTCCATCTGCCATTTTTCCATCTACATCATTGTCATAGCAAAAAACAATCTCTTCCACATCAGGATGCAGCTTCAGAAATCGGCTGAGCGCCTTATCAGACAGACACCCTTCCGAAACCCGATAATCTGCCCTCCAGTCAATTCCATACAATTTACATAAACTGGCATGGCTCATGGCATCAATAGGCGATTCAAATTCATACACACGCTTACTGTATCCTTCCATGACAAAGCCATAGCTTTTATCTGAATTGTCCATATCCTGCCGGAAGTTACTCCCTGGGAATGGACTTCTCATTGCACAATACCGTGGCTTACCCGTTTCATCATACCCAACAAAAGTGCAGTTCCGATATGTTTTTCCATCCCTCACCTGCTTAGACTGATATAGCTTTCCCTGGCTTATCATGGCAGTCACAATCTCTTCATCAATCCCCCTGGTCTTTACCAAATACGCCATGGTCTGCCTGTTTTCTGTATCTCTTACTGGCAGAACAAGATCACCTTTTTGCTTCTTATCAACCGGAGTTACCACATGCTCGGTCTGTTCATATGCCTTACAGTTTAAAATCATCTCCACTGCACCTTTAAAGTCCAGACCGAAGTATTCCTTTACAAAATCCACGATATTTCCTTTCTGTTCAGTAGAAAAGCAATAAAACCCCTTACCACTATTAAAAAAATAGAGACCGCCACTGTTCTTCACATGAACCGTGTTGCGATCTCCCTTTTCAATCTGGAATCCATTTTGTACTGCAAAGTCGATTAAATTTGTATCAAATACCTGCTTCATCTGCTCTGATGTAAACGGCATTCCTCTTGACTGATATTGCACTCCCATAAACATTCCTCCTAACGCTCAAACTCGCCTTCTTCTCCAATATCACTGGCATAAATATCTTCTCCAGTATTTACAACATCCTCACTGCAAATAGCATCATATCCTTGTTTTAGCCTGTCAAAATCTATCCTTGCTGTAACGTCTGGTCTTAAAACACCATAAAAATTGTTCTTACTGCATGACATACACATACCAGTTATTGGGTTCTTCACCGATATCTTATCATCTAATGAGCCTCTGTCGGATACCTGAAATTCGCTCATCTGCCAGAACTGATTTTCCGGTGTTTGATATCCTGTAACCAATTTTTTGTAATCCAACAAGAGGATTTGATCCGTATAATCCATATGTCCGGCACTATTTTTAATGGCATCTGATTCTTTTAAAATTGGAATTCTCCATAAATGTTCAATTGCTTTTTTATCCTGCCAACGAGAAATATACTCGTACTCTCTTTCATCTGGCTTGTTATGATATGGATAAATACTATTTCTGCCCAATTGCTCTGAAAAACGCACTATTTCCCCACTCAGTGTTGTATAGCCGTTCTGGAACATATCCCGTATGGAATAAATAGCACCCCTGTCCCATTTTTTCGCCTTATCCATCCGTTCCCATAAAGCATCCCCTCTCCCACCCCAGCCAAGATGATCACACAATTCCTCTGCATAATGAAGTTCTTCATAAATAGAGGGTGGAATCATCCCTTTGTCGGCATATAAATCCTTTGCTACCGTATCAAGGGTATACAAAGAATGGAGATAAGAACAACGATCCCTTTCATATTGTTTCTGGTGTCCACTTTTTAAGATACTATCATTGGGAAGTTCCACATTCATCAAATATCCTAGTGACTGTTTGATACTGGCAGCATGAGAATAAAAGTAATCCCCAGCATCAAGTAGATTTGGATTCCAGGTTACTGCAAATTGCTTGATATTACTGCGAAATAATGTATCCTTATCCTCATCACACATCCCCCATGCCTTTCCCCTTGCTTCAAAAGGAGTTTCTGCCATAACATCATAGCTAATATTATCAAACCTCCCAGAATCCTCGGAATAAAAGGAAAAATGAACATAATACTCTTGCATACCGATCACTCCCTCCCACAATCCATAGTAGCTTCCATATCTGGCTGGTGTACTGCATCTAACATCTTATCCTGCAACTCAGGCAGACCATCTTCAATTTTTTCCATTAACTTTCGTAGTCCCATCTCTTCATTCCATGTGATATTTCCATCATACTGCCCTCTGAAAACACAGCTCTGGTAGATCATTTTCAACTCATCTTTATTAAAAACTTGATATCCTGGCATTAGACCCGAACGAATTGCATAATCTTTTTTGGCTGCTTCAAAATTATCTTCAAAATAATTTCCTTGGTTCACTCCCTTTTGATCGTAATCATAATTCCATGTCACGAACTCCAAACTACCGCTTTGACGCATTTTTACCGCCAGCAGAACCATTCCACACTCTGACAATACACGGTAATTGGGCAGGTCCTGGCTAAATAATGGCATTGCCCGAGCATATTGCTTATACATTGCCTTTGTCTTTTCATACATATCCATAATTTCATGGATTTCATTTTGAAAGACAATATCTTCTGGGAAACGAAATCTTTCATTTAACATCAGACTGCCAAGATATATATTGTCTTTATAAAAATCCATTAATTGGCCTTTATCATGCTTTAGTTCCACACGATATCCCTTTTTGCAAACTTCTTTGATAAAGGCTGCCTGAATCTGTTCTTTATACTGCTCCATAATCATCCTCCTCTCACCGGACACACTCTTCTTCCGCTATTAATAGGCTACTTTCATAATACTCTGTTTTATGCAGTTCAAACCCCTGTTCTTTGATATTCACAAACCATGTATGCATAAAATCTTCTAAATCCTGAACCGCTTCCCAGCTGACCTCACTTGTTTCATAAAAAATCCCCATATTATCCTGCAAATAAGAAGTCGGATGAAGACTTTCATCTTCCATGTTCAACGTAAATGTGATCTCTGGGTCACGCATTGCATCACCATTTTGCTCATAATAATGGGCAATACTGTATTCATCATCCCCGATAGCCTCCAGCACCAGATCATTAAAGCCTTCTGCCTGATACTTCATATAATATGCCTGCCCCTCAAAGATTGGCTGAGCAAGAGGATATATTAACTGGAACAGGCTCTGCTCAGCCTTAATCATTTCCACCTCTTTTTTCTTCATATGACCTTCTGATTTTGATACCAACTCTGTGTCTCCTTCCTTATCCCTGGCATCTTCCTTAAATTCCAAAGCCAGGTCTAATTCCACCTTTTTCTTTAACAAGTGACTAAGCCTCTCCTCACTGGCAAATGGTCTGGTTATTTCCTGCTTTGCTTCTTCCAGCTGTTCTTTTAAGCTCTCCAGCTTCTGTTCTCCCTCAAGAAGCATTTGCGGAATACGCTCCGCCAAGTGTTCCATTCTCATAATGGCTCCCAGCTCCGAATCACCAATATCGGTATAATAAACTCCTTCGCCTTTTAAGCATAACCGCATCTCATGTGCCATGGGACGTTTCAGGTTGATTGTAAAGCCCCCATAACTGCCAATCGAAAGAGTAGAACCAGTTTCCTGCCCCAATTTCCTCGATAATACCTTAAAATGTTCGGCTGCTTTTGACCGTTCCGTATGGACAATATCTCCTAACTTCATTTGGAACTCGGCTGGTTTATTTTGTTGATATTGCTCCACGTCTGCCATTAGGTCTGCAACAATCTTTTCCGTCCTTTTTATTTCCACCGGATACTCATGGGCTATCTTGGACTGTAGATTACTCTGCCCATTTTTCCAGGAAGATTTTAAGATCTGCAACCGCTGGATCTCATTGTCTACCTCCATCTTCTCCTTGATCCGTTCATCCGAAATAGCAAGTGCTTTAAATTCTGCATATTGCAAAACGGTATCATCCACATCTTCGCAACTTCTAAGGGAAGAACGTCCCGTCATGATCTGACTGATATATCGCTGTTTCTGTTCTAAAATCTGCCAGAGATAGCTATCAAAGGTCTCTTCCGTAATGTAATTAAAGATAGATATCTCTTCATTTTCATTGCCCTGGCGCAAAATTCTGCCATTCCGCTGGATCAGGTCGGCAGGTCTCCATGGTATGTCTAAATGATGGAGCGCAATCAGCTTGTTCTGGCAGTTCATTCCTGTCCCCATCCTTACCGTACTTCCAATCAAGACCCGGACTTCCCCATTCCGTACCTTTTCATAAAGCTGTTCCTTTTGTACATCTGTCTTAGCTTCATGAATAAAAGCAATCTCTTCCGTCTTTACTCCCTGATCGATCAGATTCTCCTTTAATACGTCATAGAAATTGAAACCACCATCTGCCTTTGGCGTCCCCTGGTCGCAAAAGACAATCTGAGCGGACTTCTGCTCTGCCGTTTCATGATATACCTCTGCTACTTTTCTGCCACAGACATTGAGCTTTGTATCCGGGTCATCTGGGATCGTCGGGTCTAATATCCTTGGATCGACTGCCAATAACCGTGCTTCCATGGTCAGCTTCAGGAAATTATCTTCGCTGCTATCCACTACCCCTGCTCGAATCTTTTCTGCCCGTTCCCCCTGTTTTACAATCATCGCCTTTTGCTCCGAGGTAATCCTGGTCTTAATGACCTGTGCACCACCTGTCTTCATTTTCGGTACCGGTAGATCCAGCATATCCGCTGTTTTAATATCCGCAATCATGGAGAACATGGATAATAATTCTGGGAGGTTATGAAATCGGGCAAATCGAGACTTCATCTGATAGCCGTTTCCCTCTGGTTTGATTTCCAGAGACGCCTCTACTTTTCCAAAAGTGCTCGCCCAGCTGTCGAACATCAATAGGCCTCTTTCCTGCAGGTCCTTTGGCTGTAAGGTCTTCTGCAGAACAAAAAGTTCAGACATGGAATTCGCAATCGGGGTCCCAGTCAGATAGATCACACCACCTCTTCCCTGATTGATTTCATTGATATACTGGCATTTCATATGCATGTCCATGGCACGCTGACTGCTGCTGGAACCGACTCCGGCGACTCCACGCATTTTGGTATAGGAGAAATTATTTTTATACGCATGGGCTTCATCTGCGATCAGAGCATCCACACCCAGTTCTTCAAAAGTAATGACATCATCCTTCTTTTCTGCCTTAAATAACAGGTCATACCGGTTCTGGAGATTGGAACGGAAGATCATCATCTGCTTTAAGCTCCAGCTCTTATCCGTCCGTTTCTTCTCCTCTTCAATTGCTTCTGTTATGGCATTGATTTCTTCTTTTAGTGCAGAAATTTGCTTTTCTCTGGAAAGACCAATTAACTCAAAGCTGGATTGTGCCATGATAATAGCATGGTAATCTCCAGAAGCGATCCGGCTCACAAAACGCCGTCGGTTCTTTTTCTCAAAATCCTTCTTTTCTGCGACTAGAATATTGGCGTTGGGATATAATCTAAGATATTCCCTTGCCCACTGACCGACCAGATGATTGGGCACCGCAAATAATGGCTTATTCACGATGTTAAGGCGCTTTAGTTCATAGGCTGCTGCTATTCCCGACATAGTTTTGCCCGCTCCCACTTCATGAAATATGCCTAAATTTCCCTGTCCATATATAGCATGGGCAATGGCATCTTTCTGATGTTTCCTTAACTTAATTTCCTGTGAAATATCCGGCAGGACCAGATCATCTCCGTTGTAAACCCGGGGACGGACGTTATTAAACAAGTCATTGTATCTGGCAATCAGATTTGCACTCCGCTCTGGTTCTGCAAACAGCCAGTTCTCAAAAGCTAATTTAAGCTCCGCCTGCTTTTCCCTTGCCAGTATAGTTTCTGCCCTATTGAGCACATATTTGACCTTATCTTCACCATTCTCATCTACATAATCCACCCGGTCTCGGACTTCCACCGTTTTCAGGTTCAAACTGTTCTCCAGGATTTCATAGGCATTGATCCGTTCTGTTCCATACGTTTTCGTAATGGTAATATGGTCATTTTCTGCGCTTTTATTGGAAATAAAATAGGCACCACTATACCTGGAAAATTCCAACATAATGGCACCTGACCCATATTTATGATGGACCTGTGTCTTAAACGTATCATGCATGAACTGCTGATAGATCTCAACTGGTATCCAGGTAGAACCTAGCGTAAAGCTGATCTCATTTGCTGCCAAAGGCTCTGGCTGCACCAACCTCAATGCTTCCACATTTGGATGGAACCGTTCTGGTTCCTGCTCCGCTTTCAATATAGCCTCTGCTAATTTATCCTTCACATAACCACTCAAATATTCTTCTGCCACTACCCAGCCGGCATAAGGTTCTCCAAAATACTGGGCGGGATCCTGGTATATCCGTTCCCCCAGTTCCTGAATAATCTCTTCCGCTGTTGCATTGGTCTGGTCTGCTTTTTCATAAATCTGGGTCATATATGCCAAATCGACCCGACCTTTGGTGTTCAAAGATATCTTCAAGGCCTCTTCGGCATTTTCTGCTTTCTTTGGCATGGAATATTGATGTATAGTCGGTTTGTAAAAGATAGCTGTTTTTTTATATTCGCCCTTCTGATCCTTGACTTCTTCTTCAACCGAACGCACCAGTGGAGCCGCTCCATCTTTGGAAAAGGCAATGACATTCGCATAGGAATTAAGATAACCATACTTGGAAACAAATTGATCATATACCTGGTTGAGCTTTTGTATCAGCGCCTGCAACTGTTGTTCATAAATGACAGGCTCCAGATACTCCCGGTTATGCGCATTGGTCTGAAAATCAATAATGGCACGTATTGCCTGGTGGATTCCGATCATTCCTTTGATACGCTCTGCCTTCTTCCCGGTAATATCCTGGTGATACATCCGGGAATGCTCCCGATAATAAATCTTCTCATCCACTAATGTGTAGCTAAAATTTTTTACTGCCGGATCTGCTACTATGCTTTCTATCCGATTTTCCATTTCCTCTTCAAACTCAGATGCCGGTTCCTCATAAGCAGAGTCCAGATAGTAAATCATCGTTTTTAACCGCTCCAAGAAGTCCTCTCCCTCAATGGGAATACAGGCAGTGGTATTCCCATTGGCATACATGCTCTCATCATATACCATTTTTCCTAGCACCATTTCCGGGTGTTCTAGAAAATAACCATTGATGGGGATGCCATCCTCATTTTCCATAACAGATATCCAAGGACTATTCTCTTCCGTAGGGCTAATTTCTCTTTCCCGTTTCTTTAAGAATAAGATATCCGCAGTAGCCTTGGTTCCTGCCACTGCCTGAAATGCTGTATTGGGAAGCCTTATGGCTCCAATCAGTTCCGCTTTTCCTGCTATATATTTGCGGACAGCAGAATTCCTTTTATCCATGGTACCTTTGGTGGTGATGAACGCAATGATCCCTCCTGCACGTACTTTATCCAAGGTCTTGGCGATAAAATAATCATGTATCTTAAAATGGTATTTGTTATAGCGGCTGTCATTGATCGTAAGAGAATTAAATGGGATATTTCCTACTGCTACATCAAAGAACTGGTCTGGGTACTGAGTATCTTCATACCCTCGGATTTCGATATTTGCATCGGGATAAAGCTGTCTGGCAATCCGACCAGTAATGGTATCAATTTCTACTCCGTAAAGTTTTGAGCGGCTCATGCTTTCTGGAAGAACAGAAAAGAAGTTCCCATTCCCCATAGCAGGGTCAAGGATATTTCCCTCCCGGAATCCAAAACGCTCCAATGCCTGATACATACACTGGATGACTTCCTGCTCCGTATAATAGGCTGTGGTCGTGGATTCCTGAGCAGACTGAAACTCTTCTTCGCTTAATAATGCTTTGATTTGGCTATATTCTTCTTCCCAGCCACTTTTATTTGGAGTCAATGCATTTGCAAGACCACCCCATCCAACATATTTTGCAAGAATGATCTGTTCTTCTGAATCAGCCATTCGGTTCTCTTCCTGTAACTTCTTTAATAAAGCTATGGCTGCAATATTATTTCGGCACTTAGTTTTGGCTCCGCCTTCATACAGATGATGCTCCAGCGAAAAGCGATAGTTTTCTTTTGGAATGGATACTATATTGCTGGTGTTTTCCTCTTTTGGAGGATAGATATCCTGATTATTAAACGGCTCCCCACCAAAGGAATACTGCTGGTACTCTGCTGTTACTGGTTCCAGTACCGATTCGGATACTGGTTCAGATACTGATTGGGATATAGGTTCCAATATTAGTTCTGGTGGTTGCTCATCCGAAACCTCGTGATTTTTTTCAAGTCGCATTTCTGCGGTTTCATCCGGAATGGCATATTCGTCCAGCGCCAGTTCTTCATTACTGTTTGGATAACTTCCTTTCCAAATCAGATAATCAATTCGATCCGTTAGCTCATGATAGGAAATATAGAATGAATAAACCTCGCCAGTAAAAGTGATGCCATCTTCAATTCCTCTTACAAGTAAATGATTTTCGCTATCCATCCAGTAATCCATGTCCAGTTCCTCATAGGTATACTTTATCATTAGCTCTTTCTGCTCTTGTTTCCTCCCTGAGGTAAAACAGGTATAAATATCACTTAGTGAGGTTCGGGGATCGGTAATCATTTCTTTCGAACACAAGAAGGAGTCTACTACTTTTTCCGACAGCGATTCCTCTGGCATTTCTGCTGTACGTTCCTGCTCTTCCTTGACTTTGCTTCCTTCTTCGCCTTCCTCTGATTCTTCTGGTTTACTTCTACTGCGAGGCGGAACAGAAAAACCGCCAGTAAACGGTCTTTCTCCATTTACTGACGGTCGTGTCTCTTCCATATGCTCTTTGGGATCATCTTTTTGCTCTACCTGACTTTCAGTACCACTTCGTTGATGATGATCTCCTCCGCTGTACTTGTTATCGTGTTCATGTGGGCCGCTCTCTCCAGTGTATCCTCGGTCTCGGGCATGGGCTGGGCTTTCAGCAGTTCTTTTATTATCCGCTCCTTCTCCGTTTCCGCTTCCTCGTCCACGAGTAGGATCATCTGATTGATCCTGCCCTCTGCGATCAGCTCTGACAGGCGGTGTGGGTGATCCTGGATCATGTACTCTTTCCACATCTTCCCGTAGTTCTTCACTTCTTTGATTGGTTCGTTGTCTGATATCTGAATGTTGGGATATAGCATCCCGTCTGCTCCCGTTTTGTACGTCAACTGGATTAACGGCTCTGTTCTCATTGAGTTTTTGCTCATATTGTTTGCTCCTCTCCTGTTTAATGGCTTCAATTTGTTCCTTAACTTCTTTTAAGATGGGTCTTGCGTGGAAAAGGGTACAAGAACCCAATGCCATAAATAATTGCAGGGAATTGTAATGACTGATGTTTGAAAAGCCATTCTGCTCCAAAAGGTCAGTAGACAGACCACATTTTTTCAGAACTACATATCCTGTGCTATCCCGAACCAGTTGTATGAATTCCTGTTTTACTGCATCTTCTGGCATAGAATAGAGCATACTGGCAGGGTCATTCACTTTAAACTGCTTCATCTGGTCAGGAAGGAGCTGTGCAATCTGCTTTTCAACTAATTTCAGCAAACATTCTTCCATGGTCTCGGACTGGTCATGATTTTTCGCCTGAAATCTGGCAAGTAATTCAGGCCGGTACTGCGCCTCCACTTCCCATACCAGGCTCATTGCTTTTCTCAGGCTTTCATAATCCCCATAGGTGTCTGTAATATCAAAGTAGTAAGACAAGCTTGCCCTTGGCTGATTCAGGTTAAGAACAGCAATACTTTTTGCTCCCCGCTTAATGGATCTGCCTGTTTCTTCACGCCAGCCCTTCATAGTAGCAATAAGTCCAGAATTAGCTGGTCTCTGGACATGCACAAGCACATTTTTATCAAAAGACATCTGATAAAAATGCGCCATTCCTGCTAACAGCCCCATCCACTCTTTCTTATCTTTTGTCAATATCTCAATGGACTGACGATAAAGGTCGGAAAGATAGGTGATTCTATCCAATCGGCTCTCCCTCCTTTTCCTTATGACTGAAATAAAACTCTAAAGCCTTATCTATGGTCTCAGATATTTCTTTTGGTGTATTTTCCTTGGTAAAATATTTAGATACAATCGTTTGAGTTACTTTTATGGCTTGTGGCTTATCACTCTTTGGCTTTCTTGATTTTTCACCAGAAAGAATCTGATAGATTATCGTTTCTGATAGATTACCTTTTTCGTAATATTGACGAAGTAGCTCTGCTTTTTTCATATCAAGTTTAAAGTTATCAGTTTCCATAAGAGATATAATCTGTCGCTGTGTTTCTTTATTAATAAAAGAAAGTTCATATGCAGATAAAAATGCAATCTCACCATTATCTAATTTTACAAGAAACTCTTGGTTCAAAGTGGAAATACGAACATAACGTGCTACTTTATCTTTTGAAAGCCCATACTCATTCCCTACTTTTTGAAGAGATTTCAACCTGTTCGGCATATGAGAACAGGTATCAGAATCGTTGATTTTACTAGGGTTGAGAAGCATTTCAATCTCTTCTAAAATATCATTTCTTTTTCCTTGAGATTTTAATGCCTCATAATGCTGTGCCAGACAAAAAGCACGTTCAGAATGACTTAAATCATAAAAAGAACGCTGTCTTAAATTTGTTTCTGTTACAATGAGGGTTGCTTCTTCATGAGTGAGATTTTCCTTAATAATAACCGGAGCCTTTGTAAACCCTGCCAAAACAGCGGCATTTTTACGGTTATGCCCACTTAGAATCGTATATTTCCCCTCTGTAAGCCATAGGATAATAGGGAGCAGAACCCCAAAATTTTTGATACTCTCCACCATATCAGCCAATTGCTGACCCTCATATAGTTTGAATTTGTGATTTGGAAAAGACTCCATCAAATCAAACTCTAACTCCATAATCCCATTTTGTACTGACTTTTCCTGTGGCTGTTCATTGAACTTGAACATATCTTCCAACTCTTCCATGTTAAGCTTAGGCAGTTTTGGCATCTTCCATCATCTCCTTTAAAAAATTCTCATATGCAATCGCCGCTGAATTGTTTGGCATATATTCACATATGGTTTGCTGATATAAGCAGGCTTCCGCTACTTTAATGGATCGTGGAATCCTGGTGTTAAAAATCGGAATCTTACCCGCATAGCTACTTTCCAACATAGACCGGACTTGTCCAGATAAAATAGTATTGGACGCCTCCATAGTCACCAATATTCCTTCAATTTTTAGTTGATGGTTACTATTCTGCTTTATGCTCTGGTAATGCTTTAATAACTGGGTAAGCCCTTGTACAGACAAGATTTCTGCCTGTGTCGGAATGATAATACTGTCTGCACACATCATCACATTAATCATCGGTGTACCTATCTGAGGCATACAATCAATAATCACATAAGAATACTGGTCTTTTAATGTATCAACAAACTTTGATAAAATCCGCTCCCGAAAATCAACATTGCACAAATTTCGCTCCAGAACAAAAAGCTGGCTGTTTGCTGGTATTAAATCAACACCATTCTCATTATGGAAAATATATTGTTCTTTGTCTGGTAATGGCTCGTCCATGATGATATAATTGAGCAAAGTGGATATAGTGATATCAAGCTTGTTTGGATTGGTTATGCCACAAATCAAGGAAGCATGTCCTTGTCCGTCAAAATCAATAAGTGCTACCTTTTCTCCTCTCTTTGCCAGTAAATACGCAAGTGTTGTAGCAGTTGTACTTTTGGCTGTTCCTCCTTTTTCGTTCATAATTCCAATTACTTTTGCCATAGGCGTTTCCTCCTCTTATTCGTAAAATCAAATGTGTTATGCCATCAAGGTATCTGCTAAAATAACCTTCCTAAATTAATTTAGCTCACCTTGACTTAACTATTTCTGGATATAAAAATAGGACTAAATCAGTGAAAACCCTTTGTTTGTTAGGTTTTCCTAACTTAGTCCTATTATATCAGCATCATCCGGTTTCATAATACATTCACTGGTAGGTCCACGGCTGGAATAATTATTGACCCGATTCCCTCCCATTTCTACATAGTCACTGTCATCGGAGGCACCTACGGTAATAACCTTCCGGCTATTTCCCGGTGCTCCGATGGTAGCTTCATCTGGTCCGTTATTACCTGCTGCCACCACGACAATAATACCAGCATCCCACACTTCATTTACCTTCCTGACCAGAAGTGATTCTTCATCCATCTCCTTAGATACAGAGCTGCCAATGGAAATATTTAAGATGCGAATGTGATACCGATTTTTGTAACGTATCACCCAATCCAATCCCCGAATTACTTCATCAATATTTCCGTTTCCTTTATGATTTAAGGCCTTAACCAGAATAATATTACAACCGGGTGCTATTCCACAGTATCGTCTCTGGGATTCAGCCCCACTACCACCAAGGATACCACATACATGTGTTCCATGGCCATTGTCATCATAGATTCCGATCCGGCCATTGACAAAATCCTTAAATTCAATGATCCGATTTCTTTGGTAGACAAAGTCGGGGTGATTGATAATGCCCACCGCTGTCAATAGGGCGAGGGCAACTTTTTACGGTTTTTTAGTTAAAATATAATTTTTCAACTGTTTTTCGATAAAAATTGGTATCTGCTGTTAAGTCATTGTTAGAAAATCACCTTTCTGGTGTTAAGTATGTGCAAATTAATGTTCTTCATAGGTCGTTACGACCTGTTTACTCGCGTTCTTTTCTTGCTGAATCAATCTCTTCATTAATCTCCTCAAGTGACATATCCGCCACACCACTTTTCTGTGCATTTTCACTAATCTCATGCATAGCATAAAGAACACGTTCTACCTCGAGATCGTTATCCCTTTCAAATCGGTCTACATTATTTTGCAAATATCCTTCAATAACTTCATTAAACTCTAATGCTTTTTCATATTGCTCTTTCGCATCAGCCTGCGAGGCGATAAAAAAATCCGCATAATCCGTATTGTTTCTTATTTGAAATGCCTGACTAAGATATTTGGAATATTTTTTTTCAAAAACTCCGGTTTTAATATACTCTTTCTGAAAATAGGCAATCACACCTGCATGTTTGGAATAATCAACACCATCTATTGCCAGAAGTGCTCTCACACTAGTAAACATTGCATAGTAAGAACGCCCAATAGAATCTTTGTAATTATTATTATCAAGCAATATCTTCGCAGAATTTAATCGTTCTTTCGCTGCCGTCATACGATACTGCATTAAGTCTTTTCTATTATCAGACAACAATTTCAACCCCTTCCGTAGCTATATTCCGATAGTATGGCAAATCATTCCTATATTGCTCGAACTCTTCATATGGAATCACAGTTGGTGAGAGAATCATTTCATACTCCAATTCTAATTCACTCGATTCATCCCATACTTGCTTCAACTGTTCCTGTAACACAGCTCGACTTCCCTGCACAATCGCAGCAATATCTATATCTGATTCACTATCATAATCACCACGCGCATATGAACCATATAATACAACTTTAACAAGATTGCCTCCATACACAGACCGATATACCTCTGCTAACTTTTGTAAAATAATATTCAATTCATTTCGAGTACACATAGATACACCTCCCGTTCATTTTGTAATTCAATTATAAATTAAACATAACTTTTTTTCAAACAGTTTATATTATCCCCTTTGTATCAGATCGCCATTCAATCTGAATATCCTGCTCATTCTTTATTACTACTCGTTCAATATAACAGCTAACCATTTCCTCTGAAAGTGCCGCATAAAGGTCATCATTCCATGCAGCCGACGGATTATTTACTGCTTTACAAATATTATCTTCCAATAACATCTTTCTATCTTCCAAGTCAGCAAGCTTTCTTTCCAGCAACTTAATGTTACGATCCTCCGATTGAAAGGCTCTTGTTTTTCCAAGTGCATAATCTTCATATTCCTTAGACTTCCTCTTTTTCTCATTTGCTATCTTGGTTAACAAAAGGCATTGCTCATGTTCTAGTTCCTTTATTTCCTCTTTTATTTTTGCAATACGATTCTCATGCCTCTTTCTTTCTTCCTGATTGTTTGTTATTCTTTCCTGCATATGAAACAGTATCACCTGTTCCAAATACATTGCATTTACATTTTCCACACAGCCTTGCAATCCATTGGAGTATCTTTCACTACAATAAAAATAAGGATTTAAACGTCTGCGAAAGCTCAAATTCTTACCACAACATGCGCAAACAGCTTTTCCAGTTAAAGCGTATGGTGGATTGTGCTGTGGATTCCTTTCTTTTCCCCTTCCTTCTTGTATCAATTCAAATACATCTCTTGAAATAATCGGCTCATGATGATTATGGTAAATACTCCATTCTTTTCGGGGTTTCAAATGATTTTTTCCGCCAACTTCCTTTGTATACTTGCCATATTCAATATCGCCCACGTAAACTGGATTTCGAAGAATCTGGCAAATTACCCCCTTACTCCACAGAAACTGTTCTCCCTTTGGAAGCCGCGAAGTCTTACCTTTCTCAATTTTAAACTCAATTGGTGTTTTTACCCCGCCAATATTAAACAACTTGGCAATTTGGGTGGAGGTAAGCCCCTTCATTGTCAGTTTATAAATTTTCTTAATTATTTTTGCTTCGTCCTTTTCAATCACAAGCATATGTCGGTCATTGGGTGCTTTCTCATAACCAAATGGCGCATTTGCACTGATATACGCTCCGGCTGCTTTTCTCGCCGCAAGTGCAGTTCGTACTTTCTGTGATAAATCTTTGCTGTATAAATCATAAAGCAGGTTTTTAAAGTTAACATCTAACCCCGGAATACTTCCTTTGCTTTCCTGGCTGTCATAATTATCATTAACAGAAATAAATCTTACTTTAAAAAAGGGGAAGATCTGTTCCAAATAACTACCAACTTCAATATAATCTCTTGCAAATCTGGAAAAGTCTTTTACAATAATACAATCAACCTTTGATTCCTTTACCAGATTAAGCAGCTTTTGTAGCCCAGGGCGGTTTAAGTTAGTCCCCGTATATCCATCATCAACGAATTCCATTAATTCGCAATCCATAAACTTCTTTTCAATATAACCCATTAAAAGCATACGCTGCATTGAAATACTATAACTTTCCGCATCCCGTCCAACGTCTTCTTTAGAAAGTCGGACATACATAGCAATACGATATTTGCCCATTCTATAAGACTTCCTTTCTGGTAAAATTGAAAATAATTTTTACCCTTTTATCTGGATAAACCTCAATTCGGTTAATAAGTATATCAATTACCTCTTTCGTCAGTATTGTTTTTTGATTAAATTTCAGCAACCCACGCAAAAAATGATTCTTCTTTTCTGTTTCCACATCAATTTGTCGCAGCATTCCAATGAGCTCTACCTGCCTTCCATGCAATTCAGAAATTTGCAAATCATTCTCTTTCTTCATCTCCAGAAAGGCATCCTTTTCCAGCTCACCCATACGATATTTTAAATAGTCTTCACTACTGCGCTTTTTAATGTTCTCCATTTTATTTTGGATTGTCAACAATTCACTATTCCAATCCTTCTTCCGTTTCGCTGCTTCTAATTTATTTTGCTCCACCAATTTTTTCGGACGCATAGCTGAAAGAGCAAACTCCTGTGAAAGAGCTGTTTTCACCATTTTTGTAAGGGCAATAAGCGAAATATACTTCCTGTCACAACTCAGTTCATCAATTTTTTTAGAATATTGGCAATAATATCCGTAATTTCTTACCTTGTTGCCGTTACCAACATCTTTCGTAGAGGAAAACCGACACATCCTTCTCCCACATTCACCACAGTAAATAACTTCGCAAAAAATATCTTCATCTAGCGGTACTGTTTTTGAAAATCCTTTTTTATTGCAATAAGCAGAATGCTCTTCAAACTTCAATGCACATTGATAAAATGTAGCTTCACTAATAATTGCCTCATGGGTATGTTCTTTTACGGACCAATCTTCCGAATCAACATCATGTCTTTCCCGCAACTTGTAATCCTTCCCACAGGTTCTCGCTTGAATCATGCATCCCATGTAAGCAGGATTTGTCAAAAGGCGCTTTATTGTTCCATTTAACCATTCCTGTAAGATTTCTCCTTCTTGCGCAAATATATGTCCAGTTTGCTGATAATCCCCTGGTCTATGTACATTATTGTCATATAACCACCTGGCAATTTCCTTCATATTCTTACCAAGCAAAAACATTTCATAGATTTTTTTTACAATATCAGAAGTGGTTTCTTCAATAACCAGGCACCTTTTTCCATTAATTTGGTCTGCCCGGTATCCATAAGGAGAAACGCCACCTATAAATACGCCCTGTTCCCATAATGCTCTTTTACTTGCCACAGTCTTAATAGCAATATCCTTCGCATACATTTCATTTACAAGATTTTTCAAATTGATAATCATGGTTTCATTTCCATTAGACATGCTCGTACTGTCAAAATTATCAGTTACCGCAATAAATCTTACTCCTAAAAAGGGAAATATCTTCTCCAAATAATTTCCTGTCTCAATATGATTCCTTCCAAAGCGAGACAAATCCTTAACTATGATACAGTCAATTTTTCTCATTCGCACATCCTGCATCATTCGTTCAAATCCCTCTCGCTTAAAGTTTGTACCTGATTTTCCTAAATCAGAATAACAATCATGCAAAACCATGTTAGGGTGGTCTTTTAAATAGTTCTTGGCAATTTCCAACTGTGTTTCAATGGATTCATTTTTCCTATCATCTTTATCTACAGAAAGTCTTGTATAAATACCAACCGAATAGATTTTTAATGGCTGCTTTACTGTTATGTTATCATTACGCATTTTCTTGGAGGTTTTGGCCATCTATACCACCTCCTTATGCCACATCTGAGTTGACTCCACAAATTCTTCAAGCATTACTGCCTTAGAAAACAGTTCCTTATGTCTTAGCTCCAGATACACTCGCTTATCCTCATATATAAAGATTTTACTTACAAAAGTGATAAGTGTATCCCGATCAAGTTCTGTTATCTGCAACATTTCCTTCATGCGTTCCAGTTGCACTCCGGCAGAGATTCCTGATTTAAAAAGCTTTTTTATTGTATCCTCCTGACTTTTTATCGCCTGGGACAATTCATTGTACTGCTTTTCATAGATTTCACGGAAATTTCGAAAATCCTCTTCTGTAATGATATTTTCTTTTAAATCCTCATAAAGTCCAGCTCGCAGAGAAAGATACTTATCCTGCTCTTTGTGTAGTTTCTCTATTTCCCTGTCAAAAGCAATTACTTCTTCAAAATTTACTTCCATCTGATTGATTCGGTTGAGGACATTTTCTTTATCCATAAATAAGGCAATCTGTTGTCTGAGCCCCGTTAGCACAATATGATTGAGAACATTCTCATCAATACTATGTTTTGTACAGCCCTTTCCACTGTTTTTGGTTCCACACATAAAAGATACGGTTTCTCCATTCTTATGTCGTATCAATCTACGAGTCATTATCTCCTTACAATCTCCACAAAACAGTACCCCTGCATACATATGAGATTTATCACTCTGGTTAAAAGCTCTACATTCAACTTTTAGCAGTTCCCTCACAATTTCAAAATCCTCATTTAAGATAATCGGCTCATGAGTATTGGCTACTTTGACCCATTCATTTTCAGGCTTTATGGTATTTCTCTTGACTTTATGATTGATACTCTCTCCTTTTCCCTGTACTAACGTGCCAATATATGTTTCATCCACAAGAATTCTTTTTACCGCAACAGATGACCATTTTGCTTTTACACCTGTGCTAAAGCTGGTGTGAAACTTTTGACCTTTTGATTTTTTATACTCCATGGGTGAAAGAATTCCCATCTCATTTAGGCGATTGGATATAGCAAGGTTGCTGAATCCTTCGATTCGCCAAGCAAATATTTTTCTTACAATATCTGCTGCATAATCATCGGGTACAAGTTGATTTTTATTTTCTTCCGACTTTTTATAGCCATATACAGTAAATGCCCCGATAAATTCTCCATTTTCCCGCTTAACTTTCTTTTGACTCTTTACCTTTTGGGAGATGTCACGACAATAGGAATCATTTACAAAGTTCTTTACCGGAAGCACCAAAGATTTTTCATTATAGTCTGCAGTGAGCGAGTCAAAATTATCCGTTAAGGCAATAAAACGCACACAAAAAGCCGGAAAGGTCTTTTGAATCAACCGCCCGGCTTCTATATAATCTCGTCCTAATCTGGACAAATCTTTTACAATTACACAATCAATCTTACCAGCCTCAATGTCTTCCATCATTCGCTTAAAGGCAGGTCTATCAAAATTTGCACCTGACCAGCCATCGTCTACGTAGATATCATAGATTTCCATATCATCATGTTGTCTGATGTAGGAGCGAATCATGTCCCTCTGAGAACTGATACTGTTACTTTCTGTTTTACCATTAGAAGTGGTAACTCTGCCATCAATATCTTTGCCACTTCCTGTGGCTGCGTCATCACGACTTAAACGAAGATAGACGGCTACATTATAAAATTCTTTTGCATTCATCTGCGTTCCTCCTGATATTTAATGTTAGCAGAACCCGTCCTACGGGGTTTGTAACCTTCTCTATCAGGATTCCCACTGAAATAATCCTGATGATAGGTTAACATATGTTTTTGAGTTTGTAAAGAATAAAACTTTTCTGTCTATAAGATTATCTGAATTTTTCTTTTGGTTAGTAAAACCATTCTGTCATCTATTAATTCACTTGTATCTGGCTGAAAGCCAATTTGTAAGATATATTCTCCTACATTTTCTGCAAAGGGGTTTCCCATCTGCTCTATATATGATTTAATGCGGCTTTCCACACATTTTCCACTGTCAATAATAATATTCTCTGCATTTGCAAGCTGTTCTCGATTCAGCTCCATGATATCCATATCCTGCAGTCTTTTCAGCTCTTCTATTGTCATACTTACATATTGCTCCTTTTATCTGTCCATTTATTCTAAACTATTCGCTTTATTGATTGTCCTATGACAAACTATTTGTAAAATAAGAACACGGAAATTCCGTGCCTTTATTTCACTCAAACTATACTTAAACATTTTCTGCAACTAGATTAAACTATTCATTTTGACTACACCCACTGCTGCAAATACTGTTCAATAATTTTATGATTTGCTTTATTTCCAATAGTATTAATAACTTGATATAATTGTCACTGAGTATTTGTAATTGTTTATTCCGCACGACAAGTTATTCTTTTACATTACTGACATATTACTCTTCATCTTCAAGCTCAATTTGAATAAATCCATTTTCTTCAACAGTATACAATTTGCACCCCAACTGATTTAACTGCCAAAAGAATTGCGCTAAATCATCCACATCCCTTGTTACGTCGAAAACCGAACGCACCATCAAACATTCTACATCACCCTGCTCCAAACGCATCATAAGACGATCAATCGCACTTCTGTCAATGTCAGTTCCAGCAGTTTCATCTACAATGAAATCAGATACATAAATTCTCTTTGAAAATCCAACCCGAGAAATATCACGACACATCCCATGAATTTTCTCATAGCTCTTTCTGGACTTAACAAACCCTACTGCTCTCATCCGTCTTGGCAAATTTATTACCTGTAAATTATAATTCATATTTATCACCTATTCCTTTTTAGAATTTTACAGAGAGCTTGCCGGCAATTATCCCCTGAGATAAAGAAGCTGTTACACCAGTGATGCAAATCATGAGAGCATAACAACTCCCTTATCTCAAAGGATAACGTGACTTAATAGCCAAGCTAAAAAGCCACATTATCCATAAAATTCAAAATTTCCCCCAGCCGGGTAACATACACTGGGATGGCATCTCCCTCACTGTAGTCCTTCATGCCCATCCAGACAGAATCTACAGGTTGCCACACCCGGAAAATGCTTATCGCTGAAATTCCGGTGCTGTTTTATCTCATTATCTCTTGCTGCCAAACAAGTAGGCACAAACCTCTGCTCTGAACCTTCACGGGCGAAAACAAAATGCTTCAGGAACGTTATGGCACGAAATGGGTTTCTGCCACCCCCTCATCAAGTAGATGAAAAGGCGAAAATAAAATCAGGTGTATGTATGTCCTATTTAGTTTTGATTGGTTCTTGTTTGAACCTGTATAAATCTTACAGTAAATTTCTTTATTTGAAGAGTGACAAAATACCCCTATTTTAAGAAATTTAGGGGGACAATTTGCCCCCTAATAAAAAACATCCATAAACTAAAAAAGTCTATTTGGATGTCCTGTTCAACTAATTGCATATATTATATATGGAGACTCACTAACGATAAATTTCAGAATATCCTGAATACGATTGCTCAAACCGAGCAATCAACTCCTAATAAAGTTTATCAGGAATAGAATAGAAATAAGCTAGCAATGAAGAAGCAATGACCCTTGTCTGCAATTAACTATATAAAAGATCGCCTCTAGTTAGAAATAATGCATAAACCTTCCACTAATTTTTCCATCATAAAAACAAGATAGTCCTGCTCCGCCTTACTTCTTCCACTCAGTATGGCATGAACTTTTTCTATCGGCAACATATCTTTGCTATTTTCAGATAAAAGAAGAGCTGGTTCCACTTTTAACGCATCAGCAATACTTAAAAAAGTATCCAACGACATTCCACGAATTCCCGACTCAATCCTCTTAATAGTATCATTTGACATATCAGCTTTTTCTGCCAGATCTTGCTGTGTCATGCATACCCGTTTTCTGTAGTATTTTATATTATCTGCAACTGTGTATTTTCTATCTCTCAAAATCCGTATTCTCCAACCATTTCTTAACTATGAGAAAAACAGACTGGGTAATTAATCAGCTTGACTGCAACACAAACTAAAATGCAAAAAAATGAGAGCATTGAATATATCTCGAAAGGTATACACCAATGCTCTCACCAAAAAGTTTTTTAATGCGACATTTAAAAAATACAGGTTAAACTGTATTTACCCCTCCTGAAAATTGATACTCCCCCAAGTGCCAATTTCTCGATAGATAATATATCACATTTTTTCCCAAATTCAACCAAAGTGTCACAAGTGGACAATTATCTGTAACATTTAACCTTTTTTATCACCTCATTCGCTTTTTACAGTTCATTTTCACTATCATTTTTATAAAAAAAATTATAAATCCTTTTGCTCTGTTATGTCTTTTTTATCCATTTCCCAATGAAAATCTTCTAATTCATGGAAAAGTTTATACGCATAGCAGAATGCTCCTTTAAACATTAGTTTGTCATTTTTAGTGACAAATTCAAATATATCATCTTCAAGATTCTCAAATTCATCTTTGCTTAATAACTGTTCATATTTTCCAAAATTGAATTTATTTTTATTAATGAACTTATCAATCACCTCAAATTCTAAGAATATTTTGTATATTTCATCTAACTTCTCATCCATTGTTTTTCCCCCTAAATTTTGATTAATTATTACTAGAAATTTTTCATTGCCCTCTAATTCTATTTCAATAGAATTTTTTTTATCAAAAACATTAATATCTCTGAGTGGCAAATTGCTTTCATTAATTACATCAAAAAACCAGTCCTTAAACTCGTTTTGCGACATAAAGCAGTCTCCTTTCCATAGTCATTTGATACTATCGGATTACATGATGTATCCTTATTGATACTAATAGAATACATCATGTTCCCTTTTTTGTCTATAGAAATAAAAAAACAGGTATTAACCTGTCTTTTCTAAAAAATTCATAACCTCATCAATTATCAAAATATTTAATAATTCCTGCAATTGTAGTTTTAATCAATTCGATCTGTTTTGGTGTATAGTTCTGAATAACACTTTCGTATTTTTCCCAGTCCTCTTCTCCATTGCTAAATTCTAATGCATCCGATAAAAGATATTCTGGTGTTACTTTTAATACATTACAAATATTTGTAAAAATGAAGAGGCTTGGTGTCTTCTCTCCTGCTTCAATCTTTCTGGCATAGACATAACTCATATGACAAAGTTCCGCCAATTCTTTAGCAGAAAGGTTTGCTTCTTTTCGGACTTTCTTAATTCGCCTTCCAAGTAAAATACTATTTATTTCCATCGAACCACTCTCCTATAGCAAACAGTTTATAGTCACATTTCTGATACTCATAGTATACAGTCAGTTGACATAAATATGTTGATACTACTAGGGATTTTTATGATACCATTAGTATCTTATTCCTTATTATCAAAAAAGTCAATCAAACCATTAATAGTATCTCGTATTAGTTTTAATTGCTTTGGCGTATATTTCTTAACAGCAGTTTCATATTTTTCCCAATCGGCATTACTGTTCTCGACCTCTAATGAATCCGCTAAAAGATATTCCGGCGATACTTTTAATACATTACAAATATGCAAGAACATTGAAAGACTGGGAGTTTTTCCACCTGATTCTATTTTTCTGGCATAGACATAACTAAGGTCGCAAAGTTCAGCAAATTGAGCTGTAGATAAATTCGCTTCCCTTCGAACCTTTTTGATTCGCTCACCAAGCATAACACTGTTCAATTCCATAAAAAATTCCCCTTCTAAATAAAAATAAAAAAATATACAGTCACAAAGTTGATACTCTTAGTATATTATATAGGAAATTTTAAAGTTGATACTTGTAGTACCATCGTAGATACTTTACTAAATCTGCCAAAGCAATAAAAACTAAATGTTTTTGCATTAAAATATTCCGGTAATTGCCCCATGAAGCAATTTACCGGAATACTTTTTTTCCTATTATGATCAATACTGCAACAATAATAATACTAACGCCAATAATATAACAGTAATGATATAAGTCCATAACACTAAGAATTACCATAATCAATAATTGCATACCCAAAATAGAAAGCCCAACAAAGCGAAATCTTCTTTTCTCTGCCCTATCCAACTTTCTTTTTTTACTATCCATGGGCATAAGACATAAGATCGTAACAATAGCAATAACAAGAAGCAACCACCCCACTGGATTAGCCAACCCTCCAATACTATCACTAATTATCATCCCAAGTTCATCCATATAAGCAGGTATTAGCAAAATCAAACTGGAACCAATATAGCAAAGTAACTTACTATCTAAATGAACCCCGCCAGTAAAACTTCTTAAGGATATAAATGCAGCCAAAAACACCAATATCTCCACTATACTTCCTGTAAAGAACCCAATGACCACTGCCGTCAGCAGATTAATTATAATTATCATTCCATTGAGTATCCCATATTGGTAGATTGGGATATCATCATGATCGATGATACCCCATGCCAGCAACTGATAGCTTAGCTCTTTTGATAATTTCTCCATCAGAATTTACGCAACCTTTCTGCTCCTTCCGGAAGCTCATCCTGACCGAGTACATACCAGCAGGCAGATGCCACATTGGCAGTGGTAATCATCAGTGCTACAGCTGCTAACCCCTTTAATATAATCAATACTATTTTGCTTATTTGTGTTCTTTTCATTGAGAACTCCTCCTCGTAATTTTTTTGCTTCTCAATCATACCACAAAAAAAGCGCTTTTTCGGACAAGTGTCACAGATAGACA
>JAVBLX010000142.1:0-8147 GCA_031553075.1 Acetivibrio sp. | reverse complement strand
GCTTTATAAATGTACCTTCTTTTAACTATTCAGTACAAGATACAATGACTGTCATACATTTTTAGCTCTGTTTATAGAGGTAACTATTTAAGAAAAAGCCTGAAAAATCAACAATTTAGGGCTTGACATTATAGGAAGGAGTCATAAATGAAACGAATCGTCCTGACTGGCGGTGGTACTGCCGGGCACGTTACACCCAACATAGCTTTACTTCCACGCCTTAAGCAAGAGGGCTATGAAGTACATTATATCGGTTCCTATGATGGAATCGAACGAAAACTGATTGAAGAATATGATGTGCCATATTATGGTATTTCTTCTGGAAAATTGCGGCGATACTTTGATCCCAAAAACTTTTCTGACCCATTTAAGGTTCTAAAGGGGTATGGAGAGGCATCTTCTTTATTAAAAAGATTAAAACCCGATGTGGTCTTTTCCAAGGGCGGATTTGTCTCTGTGCCAGTGGTTCTGGCGGCTAAAAGGAGGGGCATTCCTTCTATTATTCATGAGTCGGACATGACACCCGGACTGGCGAATAAGATTGCACTGCCCTTCGCCACCAGGGTCTGTACTAACTTCCCAGAAACGATAAAACATCTTCCTGAAGGAAAAGCCGTTCTTACCGGTTCTCCTATTCGTCAGGAACTTTTTCATGGTTGTAAAGATACAGGACTTTCTTTTTGTGGATTTACCAAGGAGAAGCCGACTATCATGGTAATTGGCGGCAGTCTGGGTTCTGTTGTGGTCAATGATGCGGTACGGGCACTTTTGCCGACGCTCTTAAAAAGATTTCAGGTCATTCACCTGTGCGGAGAGGGTAAAGTGGATGAAGGATTGAAGAACACAAAAGGATATGTGCAGTTTGAATACATAAAAAAAGAGCTGCCGGATTTGATGGCTGCGGCTGATTTGGTTATTTCAAGAGCCGGTGCGAATGCGATTTGTGAGCTTTTGGCACTTAAGAAACCGATGATTTTGGTTCCCCTTTCGGCGGCAGCCAGTAGAGGAGATCAAATCCTTAATGCGGAATCGTTCGAACGGCAGGGGTATAGTTTTGTGCTAAAGGAAGAGGAATTAAGTGCAGAAACCCTTGATCGCGCAGTGAATGAAGTATTTGAGGCTCGGACGACTTATATGAGGGCGATGGAGAGAAGCCCCATGAATGAGGCAATTGAGACAATTATCGGAATGATAAAAGAGGTTGGCTGAGGGGAACGCAGCTCCTGCTTTTTACCTATTTGCTTTGGTCTTGTTTGAATTTCAATGATTGAATTTCATGATTCAATCATTGTTTGAATCATTTTATTGTTTAAATAAGAAACGCTCTGATTATCTTTAGGTTGAAGTTAATCAAAGCGTTTCTTACTTTTTTGATTGTTCCTTTATTCTGAAATCCATGAAAATCTACCTACGCTTTATATTCAGGTTGCGAATAAGTTCATCGAGCTTTTCCTGATTTGGTTCACCGGGAGTCCAGGTTATGGTTACCGCATCATTTTTGTAACGAGGAATCAGGTGCATGTGGTAGTGGAATACGGTCTGGCCAGCAGCCTCACCGTTGTTTTGCAAGAGATTCATGCCATCACAGGATAGCGCTCTGCTGAGGGCAGTGGCCGTTTTTTTCGCTACTACCAGGATTTCTTTGGTGTCTTCTTCGGGAAGTTCGTAGAAGTCTGCAGCGTGGGACTTGGGCAATATTATAGCGTGACCGAGGGAAGCTGGGGAGATGTCAAAGATGACACGAAATTGGTCATCTTCATATAGAGTCTTGGATGGGATTTCTCCGTTTGCTATTTTACAAAAAATACAATCTGAATGTGTCATAATTTCCTCCTAAATCTGCCGCGTGATGCAGCGCACCAATGTAAAGTTATTAAAGTTTTCGTAAGTTTTGTATATTATACTACATTATTTTTCATAAGTATAGAGGTCTGTATACTGCGTAAATACAACATCTAGTAGATGAATGCGCAAAAAAAGTCGTTTTTTGTAGACGGGTTTTCGTTGAGAAAAATGTAAACTTTTGATAGAATGAGTCACGTAAAGCCGAATTACGTTAATATAGACACGAAAAACAGGAGGAAAATTATGTTTACTTATTCAGAATTAGTAGAATTAGAAGACTTATGCCACACAAACCCAACCTTTAAAAAGTATTTTGACCGTTATACCGACGAAAACAATCACTTGCTGTCAAAAATTGCGCACGAAATCGGAAACCCACTGACAATTATCTACAGTACGGTACAATTAATGGAAGTAAAAGAACCTTCTATTACATCATTTCAGTATTGGAACCAGTTAAAGGAGGATATACGGGGAATTTCTCTATTACTTCAAAATTATGCTGATTATAATACTTGCACGCGCCTTAATGTCCGGGAAGAAAATTTATGCAGTGTCCTTGATTTTACAGTCAAGAGCTTTGAACCAATTCTGGCTTCGACAGATATTTCCTTATGTCTGGAGATTGCAGAAGATATGATTCCGCTTTTGTCCCACTTCCGTTGCGATGGAATGAAGCTTCAACAGGTCTTTTTAAATATTTTGAAAAATGGTGTGGAGGCATTAGGCAATAAGGGGGATACTTGGATCAGAGTCCCTTCCATGGGTGAAAAAATCCAGGATTTGACTCAGGGAGAAAATTATTTGATTGTTGTCATTGGTAATAACGGCTCTCCAATCCCCGTGGAGGAGATTGACGACTTGTTTACACCTTTGATTTCTTCCAAACTGGGAGGCTCCGGAATTGGCTTGTCTATTTCCAGCAAAATAGTGAACGCACATGATGGCATTATCTTTGTAAATTCGGTAGAATCACAGACTGAATTTGCCATATGCCTTCCATTATAAGGTAACATAACAACGGATTCACCTACATTCTGCTTACATCTTAAAACTTTGTTATATACCATTAAGTCCATGGGAAAGATTTCATCAAATGCCCCAGCATTTTTTCTTTCCCATGGCCTCTCTCTTTTTACATATTCAATTTCATATCCCCCATTTTAATCCATTTTCGCTTACGCATGTATTGGGAAATAGTGTATACCAAAAAACCTGGCAGTAAGAAATGCATTAGGGCAATCAATATCAGGGTTAATACAGGCCCTCTTTCCGAAACCATTGTCTGATAGGTCGCTATCTGTCCAATGAGTCCGCAGGTTCCCATACCAGCTCCAATGGTGGTGTTCGTCATCTTCAGCAGACAGGTGGAAACCGGTCCTAGAATTGCACTGGTTAAAACCACTGGTAACCAGATAAGTGGTTTTCTTACAACATTGGATATCTGGAGAATACTAGTTCCCAGCCCCTGTGCAAGTAATCCGCCCATTTTGTTTTCATGATAGCTTGCGACTGCAAAGCCTACCATACTGACACAACATCCGATGGTTGCCGCTCCTGCAGCGATTCCGGATATCTTTATGATGGCACAGATTGCAACGGCATTAATGGGAAGGGTAACCATCATCCCCATTAACACAGCAATTACAATTCCCATTATCAGCGGGTTTTGTTCCGTCCCCCAATTGAGAATGCTTCCCAGTTTATTCATAAGTGTCGATATTGGTGATCCAACCAAAAGTCCCACTCCACTTCCACAAAAAATGGAGAAAAACGGTGTTACAACAATATCCACTTTCGTCCTCCCAGAAATAATATGTCCAGCTTCAACACCTATGTATGCCGCTACCAATGCTCCAAGAGGTTCTCCCGACCCATTTAGATGAATGGCCCCATCCACGATCAGAGCACCCGCCAGAATTTTTCCGGCAAAGGCTCCAACCATTCCGGCAATTGCAGCTGATAGTACCACCAATGGACTTTCCTTCATCTTATATGCCACTCCGCATCCGATTCCGGCACCGGTAAGAAAGGCAGCTATCTTTCCTATATTATATATGAAATTTCCAATCTCTCCCCCAGTCAGCGTCCCGATTTGCTGAAGAATGGTTCCAATTATTAATGTGACAAATAAACCCTGTGCCATCCCGGTCAGACCATCTATAAACAGCCGGTCAAACCACTTCTTTAGTGCATTCATTTCCATATCCCTTTCTTTTTAAAACCAGTGACTGATTCCAGTAATGTCTCTGGCCTGTTTCATAATGGTGTCTTTATTCGCTTTCAAATACTGTTCCAGCTGTTCCACTTCTTTCTGAGAAAAACCATTCTGTTTTTCAATCTTCCCATCTGGAACAATCCCCTCTGCATATCCATTTTTCCGTTCAAATGTAACCCGGACAATTTTATCTTTACCCCGGGGCAAAATACATGAGTATGTAAATTTCAATTCGTTCTGATTATTCTCCATGGCAATCCCTCGTGCTTTATTGCTGCAACTTTATCGTTCCAACCTTATATTCCAGCCATATTATTCTGGCCATCTTACTCAGCCTACTAATCTGGCTCAGGCCTTATGCTCTAGCTCTCAGCTTTATTGCTCTAGCTCAGCCTTATTGCTTTAGCTCAGCCTTACTGCTCTAGCTCAGCTTTTCTGCTCTAGCTCAGCTTTACTGCTCTAGCTCAGCTTTTGCTCTGCTCAGCCTTATTGCTCTAGCTTTATTATTGGTTACCATAATTAAATTGTCAATCAGAACTTATAAGAAACTTTAAATGAATAAATTTCACTGGAACATCTCTTGCAAAACTTCGAATAAAATTTTTAACTTGTACTATAATAAAGTTTACCATAACTTTATTTTAAAAACGAATTGAGAAAATTTCTGGTCCATGCTATACTACAAAAGGATTTCTACCATCGGTTTAGAAAGGATTTCACACTTATGTTTCGCATTTGGTTTAAAATATGGAAAAACACACATCTAATAAAAGACCTGGTTATCTGCAACGACGACCAAGCATTAAACCGCACTCGGAAAATCTTTGATGCCATTGAAAAGGCTTGCTATGAGCTGGACTTGTCCAAACCCATCTGGCTTGATTCCACGGTTGCTGACTTTAAAAAGCATGACAAGGTGCGATTTTATCAGGATAACTTTATTGATACCATTGAATTTGATTATATGGAAATGCATGTCATCGAAGAGGACGACTAGCAGACTTCCTTTATTTTTTTCGTCCAAACAGTTTTTTCTTGTCTTTTTTTGCATTTCGTTCTACCAACTCAGTAGCGGCCACTTCCTGCCTGGCCTTTTGCACGCCACGGATCACCTCATCCAGCTGGCGATATCTTTCTTCGTCCTTTTCGTCCTTGTCCCTCATAAGATAGTCCATTTCCTTTAACACATTATCGGATACATTTTCACCCACCGCATTGGATAATTCCCGGTTATTCTCTCTTATGGCATCAACAATAAGATCCTTCATAATTGCCCGGAATTGCTGCATTTTCACGCCACCATCTTCAATTTCGATTTTATTATCTTTATTTTTCACAACGGTTATGTTTCCTTCTCCTTCTGCTTTCAGATTATATTCTTCCCGGATTCGATACAGATTCACCTCATCCATTTGATCCAACTGATCCAGCTGTGGCAATACCATTTTAATTGCCTTTAAACTAAATCCCTTCTCCTTCAGCTTTCTTATCCGCTTTAACTGCTCCACATTTTCTTCGGTATAATACCGATGTCCCATTTCATTCCTGGGAATATCAAGGTGCAATTCCTCCTCCCAGTAGCGTAACGCATGGGGCTCAATTTTCAACTTTCTCGAAGCATCAGAAATTATGTATCGTACCTCGCTCATTTCCTTATTTACCTCCGTATTCTCCTTTTTGTTCCCAGCTGTGCCATATTGTTCGTACACCTTATGCACTTTAAATTTAGGAACTATGAATGACTTATTCACATCCGTGTCCCTAAATGCATCTCACATACTAAATTAGAGAAGATATGAATTTTTTTATTCACTTTTTACATACAATAGGTTATAACATATAAGACAAGCCTCGCAACCTAAAGTCATTGACGGATTTCTACAAAATATTTCTTTTTTTTGAAGATTCTTACAATGTTCCTTTTTTTATCATTTTCTTCGTGGCGATTCTTGTCTTTCCTTATCAGAAAATTAATGGTATACTTGCAAAGAAAGAGGCAAGAGCGAAAAACTTTTTTCTCTCTTGGCGTTTGGGATTTTATTTTTTACAGTGAAGTCAATGCACTTAAGCATGGAGAGAGGAGGCTTTTTATGCCAGAGAAAAAACCAACCGGTGATTTAAGTGATTATTATTCCTTAATGAATACCATTATTGTGGCTATAAATATCCTAATCTTTCTGCTTGTTGATTTGAGCAATTCTTCCGAAAATACAGATTGGATGTTGAAATGGGGTGCCATGTATTGGCCTTACGTGAGGGACGATGGGCAGATATACCGTTTTATTACCTGTATGTTTTTACATTTTGGTGTCGCCCATTTGTTTAACAATATGCTTATGCTCTGGTTCCTTGGTGGTACCTTGGAAAAAATTATAGGCAGTGTAAAATATGTATTTTTGTATTTCCTCTCAGGAATTCTTGCAGAGATAGTTTCCATCCGTTATAATATTTTATGTGGTACAACTCCCGTTTCCGCTGGTGCCTCAGGGGCCATTTTCGGGATTACCGGAGCCCTCCTTTTCGTTGTATTAATCAATAAAGGACGAGCCGAGGGAATTACTACAAGACAGATGATGATTATTGTTGCATTAAGCATCTATGGCGGATTTGCAAATCAGGGTATTGATAATGCAGCCCATATAGGTGGCTTTATCAGCGGATTTTTACTTGCTGCTGTTTTTTACCGCAGACCAAAGAAACTGGTTATAGAAGAAGATGGGGGGTATGATTTCCATGATGAAAATTAATATCTACTATGGTGGCCGTGGTTTAATTGAAGACCCGACAATTCATGTTATAAACAAGCTTACCGAAGTACTGACCGAGCTTCGGGTAGAGGTGGTGCGCTATAATCTTTATGAAGATAAACAGGGAATTTCCACCCTTTCCAGAACTTTGAAAGAGTGTGACGGTGTGATTCTCGCCGTCAATGTGGAATGGCTTGGAATCGGTGGACTGATGCAGCAATTCCTTGATTCCTGCTGGCTGTATGCAGACAAAGAGAAGCTTCGTAATCTCCATATGCTGCCAGTGGTCATCTCTAATACGGTTGGCGAGAGGGATGCCGAATTTCATTTGATAAAATCATGGGAAATGCTGGGTGGCATCCCCTGTAATGGTTTATGTGCCTATGTGGAGAATCATGTGGATTTTGAAACCAATCCTGCTTACACCTTAATCATCGAGAAAAAGGCAGAGTCTCTCTACCGGACAATCAGCCAGCACGGCAAGACTTTGCCTAACAGCAGTAATGTATTGACACAGAATCTTCTACATCCTCATTCTATTGATTTGACACCACAGGAAAGCGAGCAGCTTTCTATGTATGTGGCTAATGATAATTATGTGAAGAAGCAGAAGGAAGATATTGAGGAGCTGAGCCAGTTATTTAAGGGTATGCTGGGCAGTTCTGAGGAGGACCGGTCACTGGAGTTTATTGGAGCTTTTAAGAAGCACTTTAAGCCATTGGATAATTTTTCGGCTAGTTATTCTATTTTGATTGAGGATACGGGGAAGAACCTGGTGGTTGAGATTCATGGCAATAATCTGAAGTGTTATTATGGACAGAAGGACAATGCGGAGGTGATGGCTCGGACTTCTTATGAGACGTTGAATAATATTGTGAATTCCCATATGACGTTTCAGAGGGCGTTTATGTCTGGGGCTTTGACGGCTAAGGGGAATTTTAAGACGTTGCGAACGTTTGATACGGTGTTTCAGTTCTAACTTTGTGTTTGGGGGTTGCGAGGACGCTCCTGAAATGTAGGTTGCGAACGCCGAAAGAACGGGTGGATGAGTGCCTCCCCGGAACGGCTTCCTTGGAAAACGGTTCGCATGCGAAAGATTTCTGGCTAGCGTAGAAGCACCGAAAGAACTAAGACTTTAAAAATTTGCTAAGGGCACCCCCACAAAAACTATAACTCGCACTTTAGTACATTGGAAGGTTGTACTCATTGATGCTCAAACAATAGCTTTTTGTGGGGGTAACGCAAATTTTTAAAGTCTAAGTTCTTTCGGCACTCCTACGAATGCCAGAAATCTTTCGCATGCGAGCCGTTTTCCAAGGAAGCCGTTCCGGGGAGGC
>JAVBLX010000045.1:0-20016 GCA_031553075.1 Acetivibrio sp. | reverse complement strand
AATCCCAGTGGCAGGCGAGCCGGTCGATGCAGTTAATGCTATCCTTTATATTTTGAGAGGAGATAAGGTGAATGCAGCGTTATCGGCTGCAGCAGTGATACCAGTGGCAGGAATTTTGGGGACTGGCGGAAAAGTTACGTTCAAAGCGAATAAAGCCACGACAGTAGGAAAGAAAGTGGTGGTAAAAAAAGTTGGGAAAAAAGTCGTGACGTCTTGGGATGAGATGGTTACTGCGGTAAAGAAAATAAAGGGTAGTACATCAACATTTAAGTATGAGCATAATCCTATGGAAAATCCGAAGGCGGCAAAAGATATACTTGAAAATCCAGATGCAGTTTATGGATATTCACCAAGTCCTAATTCTAAAAGAATTGGAGATTATGCAGAATATGATTGGACAGATGTAAATGTTGTATCAAAGGCTAAGGAAGCTCGTTTGCAATATCATAAAGATAACGAAGCCATCTATAATATAGTTAATGACATGAACACAAAAGGATATTCTGTAGAGGATATTGCAAGGGCAGCAAATCAAGAAAGAAATGCTAATCGTTTACAGAGCTATATTGATCAAGGTAATATGAGCGGATATGAAAAAGCTGTAAACAGCAATCTGAAGAATTTTGGTAATGAGTTTGGTATGACACCAGAACAAGCTTTTGAAAAGTATGGTTCGTGGGATGTTGTGTTAGAAAAAGCAACAAGTGCTAATGCTGGAATGGATACTTGTTGTGGACTTTATGATGACTTTTATTATTTATACCCTATAGGAGGAAAGTAATGATTAGTATAAAAATTGAAGAGTATGACGCAGAGAATATGGCTCTATTTATATCAAAAGGTGAAATGAATTTATGGGGATTAGTTAGTATTATGCAATTTGAGGATGAAATGGATTATTATGGAATTTCTCTAGAGAGAAAATTAATGAATGGGGAAAAAGGATATATTTTTAGCAAAAGTATAGACGAGGATTTAGTATTTGAGGAAACAAAAAGATTCCTTGAAGAGCATAATGTAGAAAACTTAGATACATTCTAATTTTAGTTTAATTAAGCAAGGCATTCTATAGAATTGAAATCTATGGAATGCCTTCATCTTTAATCGGTCATTTTAAATCTGCTGATTGTATAATCAGAGAAAAATAACATGGCAGTCCCATTCTAAAAACAACCAATGAATATAACATTTTTGTAACTATTCAGAACCCCCTAAGGGTTACAATTACTTTTTTGTGTTTTGTGTAAACATCAAAAAATTAATATATGGTTATTTTACACTGAATGCGCCCCAAAGGGACAGTAGAAAACTCATATGGAGGTTTCTGCTAGTGATAGTGAAGCTCCTTTTGGTAAGTTGATGCAGTATAAAACCATCTATGACACCTTAAAAGATCTTGAATTGTAAATTCTCTATTGACATCCCCAGCCAGAGATCGGAATGGAGAGTTTGACCAAAACTTATACCAAAATATCATAGAGATGTTTCCAGCATTGAAGAAAAAGTAATCTCTCTTTATTTAAGGGGCATGGGTACCAGGGATATTCTTGTTTTTTACAGATGTGTTTGCTATACTATTCGTGTTGAGAAGAAGATTTGGAGGGGGCAGGTGTTATGAAAAAATTTAATATTACAGGACTATGTATACCAAATAAACATTACTTAGTTGATACCAGCGATAAACTAAATGAAATAATATCAATGATTGAAGAAGGTTTATACTTTACAATTAATAGAGGCAGACAATATGGAAAGACAACTACGCTGAATTTATTGGAGCAAAAACTCACCTCAGAATATCTTCCTCTATTTATTAGCTTTGAAGGAATTGGAGAGGAGCCATTTAAAAGCCCGGATCGGTTCTGTCAGTCCTTCCTGCGCCTCATAAAAGATGCGCTACGTTATTTAGAAGTAGAAGAAGCATATCGAAATGCGTGGTTTGATGAGGATATAGTTAATTTTGAACTTTTAGACCTGCATATTGAGAAGATGTGTCAAGACAAAAAAGTAGTGCTAATGATTGACGAAGTGGATAAAACCAGCAATTTCAGAACCTATATCCATTTTCTCGGATTGCTTCGAGACAAGTATCTGGCAAGAGAAAGAGGGAAGGGAGCCACCTTTCATTCAGTCATTTTAGCAGGAGTATATGATATAAAAAATATTAAGCTGAAAATGGTCAAAGACGGTTCCCACATTCCCCAGGAAGGGGAAAAAATCTTTAATTCGCCATGGAATATTGCTTCGGATTTTTTGGTAGATATGTCTTTTCATCCAACTGAAATAGCCACTATGCTCACGGATTATGAAAAGGATTATCACACCGGGATGGACATTGGATCAATTGCTCAGGCAATCTATGATTTCACCAGTGGATATCCGTATCTGGTATCGGATATATGCAAGATTATTGATGAAAGAATGGAACGAAACTGGACCGCTGAAGGCGTGCAAAATGCCGTAAAACTACTATTAAAGGAAAATAATACCCTCTTTGATGATTTGTTTAAAAATTTGGAAAATAATCAGGAGCTATACGATTTTATCTATGACATTTTAATTTTAAATGAACGCCGAAGCTTTCGGATATCCAATCCAATTATTAATCTGGGAAGTATGTACGGTATTTTTAAAGAGGTTGACGGATCGGTATTTATTTCTAATTGGATTTTTGAAATTTGTATAACCGAACATTTTATATCCAAGGATGAAATGAAAAGGGATACATCAGATAAGAGTGTGACCGGCGTGTTGAAAGATGATGTGGTAAAAAATGGCCAATTTGATATGCAGCTTTGCCTTGAGAAATTTGCCCAGCATTTCGGTGAGATTTTTACGGAAAAGGATGCTGCATTTTTAGAACGTCAGGGCAGGTTGATTTTTCTGTCATATTTGCGCCCGCTGATTAATGGCGCAGGTTTTTATCATATTGAAACCCAGCTTTCGGACGAAAGAAAAATGGATATCGTAGTAGATTACAACAAGATGCAATTTATTATCGAACTCAAGTTATGGCGTGGTCAACCGTATAAAGAAGAGGGACTGGAACAGTTAGCGGGCTACCTGGGTAGCAAAGGTGCAGAGAAAGGATATCTTCTTACCTTTGATTTTAAAAAGCAAAGCGGACAGTGTGGGCAGACAAAATGGCTTGAGGCGTTTGATAAAAAAATATTTGATGCGACGGTATGACATAAACCAAGGCAGAGGATGCATTTTAGTGCGCACTCTGCCTTGATTTGTACACCGGCCCATGTGGGCAGATGGGAGGAAGTGTGAAAATAAAAAACAGAGAAGTTCATAAAACAAGTTTACAAACAAAGCTGATACGTCTATTTTTGGTAACGTCTGTTATACCCATTCTTATTTTAAGTTTTTCTTATTACTACAATACCTCGAATATATTAAAAAAGAATACGGAAGAGCTAACCATTGATAACTTGGAGCAGACGGGAAACAGTTTGAAAATATGGCTTGAATCTTACGAGGATATACTTTATCAGATCTATACCGATGATGACGTCGCTTCACAGGTAGACAAGCTTAATACAGAAGAAGATTTAGCGGTAACGGTAAAGCAGTTAAGAAGATTTATACAGGGTTTACTAAATACTAAGAATTATATTCGCTCTATCACTATCATAACATCAAATGGTCTTTCGATTACCTATGATCAGTTGACTTCCGTAACAAACAGAAATTCATGGATAGGAAACTTTACCTCTACGGGAAACGAACTATATGAAGAAGTTTCGAAGGATAATAAAATCCATATATTTCCTACCGAATATGGTGCAAGCTTTGCCAATGAAGATTATTATATGTTTCATATTGCCCATCGGATTATTGACTATAAAGATCTGGAAAAAAGAAGTGGAATCGTTGTTATAAGTATTGATGAGAACCTGCTGCGGGATGTTTGCTTGAACCAGAATGAGATGGAAGAGGGATTAAACAGTTTTAATTTCCTTGTGGACCAAAATGGCAGAATTATTTCTTATATCAACAAAGAGCCATTAACTTTAAAAGTTACGGACCCGGAGGCTGAGCTGGAGAAGCGAAAGAACGATTATCTGGAATTTATTGTGAAGGAAAATTTATTTGAAAAAAAATATATTTCTGTATCGGTGTACAGGGAGGATGGATTATCATGGGACATCGTTAATGTATCCAATCACAAGGAGGCCATGTCAATCCTCATTACACAGCAGGAAATTGTTCTTCTTGTCAGTCTGGCTTCCCTAATAATCGTTATTATTCTAACTTTGGTTTTATCAAATTCATTAGTGAAATCAGTCAAGAATGTAGTTTCCACAATGAGGGTAGCAAGTTTGGGGAATATGGAAACTAAAATTGAGGTTGAGCGCACGATGCCTCTCGAAGTAGAAACAATCGCAATCCAGTTCAACGATATGCTTGGAAAACTTGATGAAATGATGAAGAAGGAAAAGGAAATCAGAGAACAGCAGCATGTGGCTGAAATAAAAGCTCTGGAAGCACAGATTAATCCTCACTTTTTATACAATACATTGGATACCATCAACTGGATGGCAATTGATAAGTGCGAGTTTGATATCAGTAATGCGATTACTTCCCTGGCAACTATTTTAAGATATGCAATAAAAAACAGCAACGGAATGGTTGAAATCAGAGAAGAAGTGGAATGGCTAAAGAAATATATATATTTACAGCAGACAAGACTAAAAAACACATTTCAATGTGAGATCAATATTGAGCCAGATGTAATGGATTGTAAGATTCACAAGCTATTGCTCCAGCCTTTTGTTGAAAATGCAATTATTCATGGATTTGAGGGAATGAAAAAGGAGCATATATTGAAAGTCCAAATGTGGCTGGAGGGTGGCTCTGTTTGTATTTCCATAGAGGATAATGGAAAAGGAATCGAAAACTCAGTAATCGAAAAATTTAGTAATAAGTCACTGGAAAAGCCGGACAGCAGTGAACACATTGGGATAGAAAATGCTATATCAAGACTTTATATGTATTATGGTGAACAGGCGAAGGTTCGAATCAACAGTATTTTAGGAGAAGGAACGGAGATAAAAATTTTAATTCCACAGGAGGGTAAAACGCATGAGGATTGTGGTTGTTGAAGATGAAATTATTATCAGAGAGGGAATTTGCAAACTAATTGGGAATATGTTTCCGGATTATGAGGTGGCAGGCAGTGGAGAAAATGGCAAAGAAGGACTTGAGCTTATCTTAAAAGAAAAACCGGACCTTATTATAACCGATATAAAGATGCCGGTTATGGACGGGCTGGAAATGCTTTCTTTGGCATATGAGAAGGATAAAAAGTTCAAAAGCAAGGTCATTGTTCTGAGTGCCTATGCTGAATTTACATATGCCCAGCAGGCAATTCGCTGGGGAGTGAATGAATACCTGATTAAGCCATTAGTAGTTGGTGAATTTGTTCAGGCAATTAAAAATATTGAAATGCAAAATGCTGAGACAGAGAAACAGAATCCGGATGTACTAAGCAGACTGGATCATATTTTATTTGGGATTATTTTTGGAAGCCTTGAGCTTGATGAGGGTCTGGCTGGGTTTCTGCAGGATAAATATGGATTTTATGATTACACCCAATTCAGTGTGGTGCAGGTATACTTGGGAAAACAGTATGGAGCGTGTGCAGAAAGGATACGAAAGGATTTGGAACGATTTCTTCATTCAAAAAAGGAGGTCAATTACTGTATTTTAGAGGTGCCCAAAGAAAGAATGCTGGTGGGGATATTATATGGATATGAAGAACAGGGATCACTGGAAAAATGGTTTCAATATGGAGTCATTACACAGATTTGTGGAAAGGGGGTTCCCAGCAGCAGTTATGGCTGGATTAATGCAGAGGGTCTTAGAGAATTAAAAGGTAGTTATCATAAACTATTAAAATACATGGATTGGAATATTTCATTTGGTAATGAAGTTATGATTTCATATCCTAAAATTCTGCAAGTTCGGACAAACATATGTATTTACCCCATTGATATAGAAAATCAGCTAAAATCAGCTTTGTGTCTGCTTAATAAAGAAAAAGTTTCAAAATGCATTTATAATTTTAATCAATACTTTGAACGTGGCCAAATCTATGATCCCAAGGATATAAAAGAAAGCTACGTCAGATTCTTATGGGCAATGATAAATGTCGCAAAAGAAATTGGTGTAATAGATCATAAACAACTGGAGCAGCAGAAACTGCTTGAGAAAATTAATGAGGCCGTGAACAAGAAAGAATTGCGGGGGGCAATGGAAGAGGTATTTGACTGCATCGGAAGCGGAGAAGAGGAGGACAAAGAGCAGCTTAGTTTGAATGTCAAACGGGCGGAGAGCATGATTCGGGAATATTATCAAACTGGTATTACATTGGAAGAGATAGCAGCTAAATTGAATATTACACCAGAATATATGGGCATGCAGTTTCATAAAGAAAAGGGAATAAAATTCAGTACCTACATGAAAGAATATCGAATTGCCAGGGCCAAGGAATTGTTAATTGGCAGTCAGCTAAAGCTGGTTGAAATTGCAGAAAAAGTAGGCTATTCTGACGGAAAATATTTTAGCCGTGTTTTTAAAGAGTGCACGGGGCAACTTCCGGCAGAATATCGCAGAACCAATAAATGACCTTAGAAAAGTTATCCTTTTTAAGATTAGTAGAGTTTTTTTGATAAGAAAGATTATATATAATACAAAATGTAAACAAACATTTTGTTAAGGAGGAAAAGAGATGAAGAGGTTAGGCGCAATACTGGTTGCAGCAATGCTGGCGACAACACTTTTAGCAGGGTGTGGGAATCAGAAAGAAAATGCAGCCACTACGGAAGCACCAGGGGTGGTTGCAGATGACAGCAAGGATGCAGATACTACCAATACAGCAAAAGCATCAAGCATGGTTACTATTTGGTACTATTGGGAGACGGAAGGACACCAAAAGGCATTGAATCATCTGATTGAAGAATTCAATGGATCACAGGGGAATGTTACAGTGGAAGCAAAATATGTTCCTTTTGCAGATTTTAAAAAACAATTATCCGTAGGTGCTTCTGCAGATGAGCTTCCAGACTTGGTAATTCTGGATAATCCGGATCATGCAGCTTATGCAGCAATGGGAATATTTGCAGATATAACAGACAAATTTGATGTAAGTACATATTATGAGGGACCGGTTAATTCCTGCACGTTAGATGGGCGGTTATATGGTGTTCCATTTGGAAGTAACTGCTTATTACTTTTCTACAATGAAGATATGTTAAAAGCGGCAGGCAGTGAAGTGCCTACTACCTGGTCTGAATTATTAGAAGCAGCAAAGGCTTGCACAACAGGGAATGTATCTGGCTTTGCGCATTGCAGTCTCCAGAATGAAGAAGGCACCTTTAATTTTCTTCCATGGGTATGGTCAACAGGTGCTTCTTCCTATGAAATCAACTCAGAAGGTGGTATAAAGGCGTTAAAAATGGTTAAAGACCTTGTGGATGCGGGCGCTATGACGAAGGAAGCGATTAACTGGACCCAGGGAGATACCATGAATCAGTTTATTTCCGGAAACCTTGCGATGATGATTAATGGAACATGGCAGGTGCCTACCATGCGGTCAGAAGTACCAGACCTAAATTGGAATGTAGCACCGATTCCGATGGATTCAAAACAGGCATCTGGGCTAGGGGGAGAAAACTATGCCGTAATTGCTGGTGGAAACGAAGAAGGTGCAATTGAATTCCTTAAATTTGCAACCAGCAAGGAACAATGTCTCTATATGATGAATGCCATGGGATACATTTCATCTGATTCAACGGTTGCCGAAGGACAATTTAAGGGTGATTCCGTATACGAAGCCTTTGTAGAAGAAATGAACTATGCATATGCCAGAGGACCTTTGCCAGAGTGGCCAGATATTTCAGATGCTATTTCATTAGCATTCAATGAAGTAATGATAGGTGAAAGCACCCCAGAGGATGCAGCAGCAGGTGCACAGGTAAAGATTGACAATATTCTCAATAAGTAAATATAAAATCTGAATAAATATCAAATTGGGTATAAAGAGGCAGGAATATTGTTTTAATGTATCCCTGCCCTTTTTGAACCCAAAATACGGGGAAAAATGCAATTTTTGAAATTATATGCGCACAGAAGCGCGCAGATAGGAGTAAAGCATGAACAGTACTAAGAAATTCTTTAAGTATGACAATGTAGGGATACTGTTTGTTTTACCGGCATTCTTATATATGATGGTCTTTGTAGGATATCCTATATTTTACAATTTTATTTTAAGCTTTCAAAATGTGACGGTTAAAAATTTGCGGAATGGAATAAAGGAAGTTGTTGGATTTCAAAACTATTTACAGCTGTTTCAGCAGGATAATGTCCTGGTTGCATCTATGTGGAATACGTTGATATTTACCATATCCTGTTTGGTATTTCAATTTGTTATCGGATTTGCTCTGGCAATTTTCTTTAATAAGAATTTCAAATTTTCCAAACCAGTCAGAGGATTGCTGATGATGCCCTGGATGATACCGATTACCGTTACAGGACTGATTTTTAAATTTATGTTTGGTACGGATGTTGGAATCATTAATTACTTTCTTAAAAGCCTGGGTCTGATAAAAGAAAATATTGATTGGCTTACCAGTGCGACAACAGCCATGCCGGCTGTCATATTTGCAAATATATGGATTGGTATTCCGTTTAATATGATTTTAATTGCCACAGGGCTGACAACGATTCCCAGTGAATTATACGAAAGTGCTTCAATTGACGGGGCAAATAAATGGCACACATTCTGGAAAATAACGATGCCACTTCTGAAACCAACCATTGAATCGGTATTGATTTTAGGCTTTATATATACGTTCAAGGTATATGATCTGGTTTATGTTATGACCAGCGGTGGTCCGGTTAATGCAACCCAGGTGTTATCCACCTATTCCTATAAATTATCATTCGAAATGTTTAAGTACAGCCAGGGAGCTGCGGTGGCAAATATATTGTTTATTATTTTGTTCTTTGTCGGTCTTTTATATCTTAAATTTGTATACACAGAGGAGGACGCATAATGGGCAATGATGTAAAGATATCTGGGAAAAAAAATATTATATACTGCATTGCTTCTGTAGTGATTCTCTGTATTTTATTGTTTCCTCTTTATTGGATTTTGGCTACTTCATTAAAGACGGAAAAGGAAATATTTCAAATTCCGCCTACATTTTGGCCTGAAATATTAAATTTCAAACCATACATGGCACAGTTGGAAACCGGAGATTTTAATATGTTCCATTCATTTGGAAACAGCATGATTATTTCCGTTGGAGCAATGTTAATTTCAATCGTGCTGGCAGTTCCAGCTTCTTATGGTATAGCAAAATATAATTTTAAGGGAAAAAGGGGAATTACATTTGGGTTCTTAATTACCCAGATGCTGCCTGTTTCGGTATTACTAACGCCATTGTTTATTATGTTTAAAGGTTTTCACTTATACAATACACTCTGGTCGACTATTTTGGCAGATGCAACCATTGGAATTCCTTTTTCTGTACTGATTCTCAAGAATTACTTTGCAGCCATACCAGCAGAAATGGAAGAGGCCGCCTATATAGATGGATGTAATCGATTTACCGGGTTTATGAGAGTACTTATCCCCATTGCGAAACCAGGCGTGATTGTTTGTGGTATTTTCTCATTCCTTTATGCATGGGGAGATTTGCCATATGGAATGACATTTATAATTGACCAGCAGAAAAGACCAATCACGGCAGGAATCTTTAATTTTATGGGACAATACGGTACAAAGTGGAGCTATTTAACTGCTTATGCAGTTGTTACCATTATCCCCGTCGCTTTAATTTTTATTTTAATGCAGAAGTATATCATCAGCGGTATGACTAGTGGGGCTGTAAAAGGATAGAATAATAATAATGATTTTTTTTATGAAGTGTTTGTGCTCTAAAGCGATAGAATGGGAGCTGACAAACGGTGTTAATTGGAACCGTATCAGGGGTCTGTTCACCAATCCGGCAAGAGCAGGAGCTGGGTACCAGCAGCCATGAGGGGTAGCGATAAAGGCGGAAGTAACTATGCGGAACTGGATTATATCGAGATTCAGTGACAGATACTATAAAAATAGATGGGTAGATGAATATGCAAGTTGGGGATAAAGGAACCGTTTTAAAAACAGTCAGCAGGACACGTAGAATCAGGACATCTCTCTTTATTGCTTTTTGTATCCCGGTTATTTTGATTGTAGCATTGGGGGTAGGAGCATACTATATTACCTCCAATGCAATGGTAACAAAATACGAGAAATCAACAAGCAGTAATATGACGATTATGACCATGTACTTAAGTTCCATTTGTGATAATGTAAAAAGGGAAATGGCAAATTTAATTATTGATGCAAATATTAATTCGTACTACAACAAATATGGAGAGGATATAACGCTTGAATCAACCGCTTATTACAATGCGGCAAGAGACAAATTGATTGCATTGAAGGCAAGCTTGGGTTATATATCGAATTATTATGTTTTTGGGGAAATAGGGGAAACGATTACCTCACATGATAAGAATCTCCCAAAATCTTTATACAAAGATTATCAGACGCAGAAAGAGGCAGAAGCATTAATAAGCGGAAAGGCAAGAAATCAATGGATTGGATACCATCCATACTTAGATCGTATCGTCAAAGGTTCCGATGATGATTATGCCTTTTCATACATTATTAAATTACAAAAGAATAATGGTTTTATTTCCGTTGATATTGATCAGACATATATGGAAGAAATGTTAAATGCCATGGCTTTCGGGGAAGGAAGTATCAAGGCCATTATTACACCAGATGGCAGGGAAATTGCTATAAAAGAAAAACAAGGTAAGGATGATAGTATACATTTGGAACGAATTCAGGGTGAAAAAAACATTTTTGTGGGAAGCAGTTTTTTCGAACAATCACTTAATAAGTCTTCAACGGGAATATCAACGATATTCTTTGAAGGCAAGCCTTATCTTTATGGGTATTCATCAATTGGTTCTACTGGTATTATGGTTTGTACATTAATTCCCAAAAGCATAATAATGGATGATGTAAATCAGGTTCGGAATTTAACAATCATAATTATTGCAGCAGCTTTTATAATTGTGTTTATTATAGGAATCTGCATATCAAATGGCATCAGCAAAGATTTGCTCAGGACGTGCGGTGCCCTGGATTCTGTTGCAGGTGGAAATTTAACCACAAAATTTTTTACAAAAAGACGTGATGAGTTTAAACTCCTGAATATCAGTATCAATGAAATGCTTAAAAATATAAGACATCTAATGGGTGATATGAAAGAATTTGGATTTGAGGTAAGTGAGTCAGCAACCGGTGTCTTTGAAATTGCTGGCCATGTATCAGATGAAATGTCAGAAGTTTCAAGTGTAGTTGATAAAATGATGTCAAATGTGATTGAACAGGCAGTTGATATGGAAAAATGCACAAGCAGGATGGGAGAATTCTCAGATAAGCTTAATAACATACATGTGAGTACAGAGCAGATGAATACTGCTGCAGATGAAACAATACATATTATAAATTCTGGTCAGGAGATAGTGGACGAATTAAATAGAAAGACAGAGAGCACAGTCACGATAGCCCGTCGTCTCATCAAGGAAATCAGGGAGATGCAGGAGAAGACCAATGATATTGGAAGCATTGTCCAGTATATGAACGAAATCGCTGAGAATACAAATTTGCTATCATTAAATGCCTCTATAGAAGCAGCAAGAGCAGGTGAATTTGGTAAAGGTTTTGCAATAGTAGCAGGTGAAATACGTAAATTAGCAGATCAGTCCATGAAATCCAGTAATCAAATTAAACAAATAATTGAGAATATTTGGGATAAAACTGTCATTACCGTAGAATCAGCGGAAGAAGTTGGTGAATATATGGAAGCGCAGACCGTTTCTTTAGTGTCGGCAAATGATGTTTTCTACTCCATCAATCACCAAGTATCAAGTCTTGTAGGTGAATTAAAATGCGTACAAAAAAGCATGACAGATATGATGAATGATAAAGAGCATATCTTAGAAACGATCCGCAGCGTTTCTCAAGTTTCCGGAGAATCGGCAGTGGCAAGTCAAACGGCAAATAATACAATTGAACAACAATTGATACTGATCTCATCTTTGGCCAAGGACGCTGAAAAGCTGAAGGGAGATGTGTGTAAGCTGGAAGAATCTATGAATCAATTTATAATAGTAAGAGATTCCAATGATTCAAATTGAAAATGTTAAAATTACCTGCGAGTTCATACCGAATCAAAAATAGCAGTTGACAAATACCCCCATAAGGGGGTATTATTATTTCAAACAGTTAACCGGTTAACAATATAGTGATTGGCATTATATTTATTTTTTGAAGCCGAAGGCAACCGATGAAAAGGAATCAACATGGAAAAGAGAGCAACGATTAAAGATGTAGCAAAACATGCAGGTGTTTCAACAGCATCCGTATCATATGTATTAAATGATATCGACAAAGTGACACCCGAAACGAAGATGAGGATTTTAAACTCCATCAAGGAATTGGGCTATCAGCCCAGCTTGACCGCAAGATGCCTATCCAATGGAGAATCGCGGCTGATTGGAATCTGTCTTCCCATTACCGAGGAAGGCGATATTCCCGGCGTTCTGCTGGAAAACAATCCATTTTTTGGAGAGTTTATCAGCGGAATTGAGAGTGTTACCCGCAAAAGGGGCTATGATATCTTAATCAGCGGTGTCAGCAGTAATAACCAGTATAAGGACTGGATTCAGCAGAGAAAGCTGGACGGTATCATTATGTTGGGGGTATATCCCAGAAGTATTTTTGAGGAAGTAAAGAACCTTAATGTTCCCATCGTTTTGATCGATGCCTATGAAGAATATGCTTCGGACTTTCACCGGGTCATGATAAAGGATGAATTAGGGGGATACCTTGCCACAAAACATCTCATTGAGCTGGGGCATAAGAAAATTGCCCTGGCAGTAGGAAGTGTATTAAAAAGTTATGTGAATTCTCAGCGCTTTGAAGGCTATAAACGGGCCTTGAAAGAAAATGGCCTTGAATTATCCACCAACCTGCTTTTTGAGGATAATGTAACCTTCAATGGTGGCTACCGCATTGGAAAGGAAATGCTTCGTTCAGGCAGCGAGGCAACGGCTGTTTTTGCAGTTGCTGATATTATGGCCATCGGGATTATAAATGCCTATCTGGAAGAAGGTATCAAAATACCGGAAAAGCTTTCCATTATTGGGTTTGATAACATTAAGTTTGGTAATTATATGGTTCCTGGATTGACAACCATGAATCAGGATATTATGGAAAAGGGCAGGATAGCAGCAGAGATGATTCTGGATGATCTTACCAAGGGATCCAGGAGCAACCATTCGGTTACACTTGACCCTCAGCTGATCGTCAGGAGTTCCACGATTCCGCTGGCATAAACCTGAATCCAAGATGGTATTAAAATATTAAAATTTAAAAATATTTATTGTTATGTACAAATTGAGAAAGGCGGAAATTTTATGAGTCACTTTCCATCATACCAATTTTCCACCAGCCCCGTGGCACGGAAAGAGTCGGTTATTCAGGGTGCACAGTATCGCTTTACAGTGCTTACACCACAGATGATTCGCATGGAGTTTAGCGGCGACGGAAGGTTCACCGATTTGGCCACCAAAACCGTAATTAATCGGGACTTCCCCTCTCCATCCTTTCGTATTGTGGAGGAGGATGATCAGTTAGAAATTATAACGGAGGGCGTCCATCTGGTTTACAACAAAAAAGAATTTTCAAAAAATGGCCTGAGTGTTTCGGTGAAAGGAAATTTAAGTGCCTATCACAGCACTTGGCATTACGGTGACAGCAGCAATAATTTAAAAGGAACCGCAAGAACCCTGGATGAATCCGATGGTGCGATTCCCCTGGAAGATGGTATTCTTTCCCGAAATGGGTTTGCCATCATAGATGACAGCAGCTCCATGCTTCTCACCGAAGACGGATGGGTGGCCCCCAGAGAAAAAGGTGCGGTAGACCTTTATTTTTTGGGATATGGCAGAGCGTACTTGGGCTGTTTAAAAGACTTTTATCATCTGTGCGGGAAAACTCCCATGCTCCCCAGATATGCTTTTGGCAATTGGTGGAGTCGGTTTCATTCTTATACAGAAGAAGAATATATGGAATTGGTAAACCGATTTGAAGAAGAGCAACTGCCGTTTTCCGTAGCCGTAATCGACATGGGCTGGCATCTGACAGAACAGGATATGGATCCAAAGTATGGAAGCGGTTGGACTGGATATACCTGGAACCGAAAGTATTTTCCTGATCCCAAGCGGTTTATGGGTTGGCTTCATGAGAAAAATATGCATGTCACCTTAAACGTCCATCCGGCGGAAGGTGTCAGAGGTCACGAAGCGGCTTATCTTTCCATGGCAAAGGAATTGGGAGTGGATAATGAGAACGAGGATAAGATTCCCTTTGATGCTTCCAATCAGGCATTTTTTGAAGCGTATTTTAAGTATTTACACCATCCCAATGAGGAGGACGGCGTAGATTTCTGGTGGATTGACTGGCAGCAGGCCGGAGGAAGCCGACTGGAAGGGCTGGACCCTTTGTGGATGCTCAATCACTATCATTATCTGGATAATGGCAGAGATGGCAAAAGACCGATGACCTTTTCCCGATATGCCGGACTTGGAAGTCATCGGTATTCCGTCGGTTTTTCTGGTGATACCTTTACGACCTGGGACACCCTTGATTTTCAGCCATATTTCACCGCAACTGCCTCCAATGCCGGGTATGGCTACTGGAGCCATGATATTGGCGGTCATATGCATGGCATCAAGAATGATGAAATGCTGGTAAGATGGATTCAATTTGGTGTGTTTTCGCCAATCATGCGCATGCATAGCTCAGACAATCCGTTTTTCGTAAAAGAGCCATGGGCTTTTAATCCGTTGATCCAGAATGTCATGAAGAACTTCTTACGTCTGAGACATCAGCTAATTCCTTATTTATACTCTATGAATTATTTTTTTAGCATCTATGGTGAACCGGTTATCCAGCCTATGTATTATAAGAATCCGGAACAGGAAGAAGCCTATGAAGTTCCGAATGAATACTATTTTGGGACTGAATTGATTGCATGTCCGATTACCAGGCCAGTAGATGAACGGGTAAATATGGGGGTTTTTAAAGGGTGGCTGCCAGAGGGAAGCTATTATGATATTTTCAATGGAAGAAGATACCGTGGAAACCGGAGAATGAAGTTTTACCGGGATATTACCAGTATGCCCGTATTTGCCAGAGCAGGAGCAATCCTTCCCATGGAGCAGGAGACAGCAGTTAAAAACTCGACGGAAAATCCAGTAGATCTGGAGATTCGGGTATTTGCCGGTGCCGATGGAGCTTTTGTGCTTTACGAAGATGATTCACTTCATAAAAAAGATATGGATATTCATTCTGTAAAAACCCATTTTACGTGGAAATGGAGTCAGCAAGCCGAGTTTACCGTATGGGCAGAGACAGTAGAGAATTCCGTAATTCCTGAGGAAAGGAATTATATATTCCGGTTTTATGGAATGAAGATGACTCAGGGAATAAGCGCATCTCTTGATGGGGAACAAGTACCATTTAAGACCGGATACGATGAACGAAGACAGGTTCTGACCCTTTCCCTGGCACGGACTGTCACAAAGAAACGCCTGGTTATTTCCTTTGATGATGCCCAGCCGACAGAAGGAAACCTGGTTGGTGAAGATGTGTTTGAAATGCTGAATCATGCCCAAATTGAGTATGATTTGAAAGATCTTATTTATAGAGTAGTAACCAAGGGTAGTCCCATAGACAGCATTCTTTCGGAGCTTCAGGCTCTTGGTTTGGAGGAAGCCCTTCTGGGAGCATTGTTCGAATTGCTGACGGCGTAAATTACCATGTTGGTTATACGCCGTTCCGCATGGGGCAGTAAAAGGTTCTAAGCGGCATTTTATATAGTGGTGAAGCGATTAACTAAATTAAAAAAAACAGTTGACAGATAAAAAAAGAGAGAGTATAATCATAGTTAGTTAACCGGTTAAATTGAATTGACCTACATATCAACTGTTAAACTGTTTTGCAATATCTAAGGATTTATAGACAAATTTTATGTGAAAAGATGAAAGACTAAAAATTAAAAAAATGAAAACAAAAAACGAGAAAATGAGAAAATGAGAAAACAAAAAATGAAAAATGAAAAATGAAAAATGAAAAATGAAAAACAAAAAATGAAAGTTTAGGAGGAAATAAGTATGAAGGGGTTTAAAAAAGTAATAGCGGTTGCAGCTGCATTAACTATGACAGTAGGAATGCTGAGTGGATGTGGAGGAAACGCAGGCACCAGTAGTTCCAGTGAACCAGCAGCATCAACTGGAACAAAAACAGAAACAGAAACAGAAACAGAAACAGAAAGCAGCGAACCGGCATCCGCAGAAAACATTACCTTAAAGGTATGGATGCCGGAAGAAGAACAGGACGGAACAAAAAAATACTGTGATATGTTTGCGGAACTGCATCCGGAATATAACATTACCTGGGATATTGGTATTATGGATTTAGGTGAAGGCGGTGTTATTGATAACTTAAAGAAGGACCTGGATGTGGCAGCCGATGTATTCTTGTATCAATCAGGCGCATTAGCCGAGTTAACCGAAGCACAGATTTTATATCCTATTACCATTGGATTTGATGATATCAAGACCATTCATGGTCAGGGAGCAATTAAGTCTTGTATGAAAGACGGATTATTATATGGTGTACCAGAGACACCTAACTCATGGTTTATGTATTACGATAAGAGCAAATACACCGAAGATGAAGTGAAGAGCCTGGAAACCATGCTGGCTAAGGACTTAGGTGATGGTGTAGCAAACTGGTCCTGTAACTTTAGCAATAGCTGGTATATGTCAGCATTCTTCTATGCAAACGGTGGGACTTTATTCGGACCAAATGGTGATGACCCAACCGAATGCTCCTGGAATGATGCAAAAGGATATAAAGTAGGACAGTACTTAATCGACTTAAAGAACAATCCAAAATATGTAGAAGACAAAGATGGTCTTGCCGGAACCCTGATGCAGGAAGGAAAGCTGGCCGCTCTCTGTTCCGGTACCTGGTCAGCAGAAACTATTATGAAAGCTCTGGGCGATAACTATGCAGCATGTAAATTGCCAACGATTACTATTGACGGAACCGATTATCAATTAAGTAACTTCGCAGACTTCAAAGCAATCGGTGTAAAATCCAGTACCAAGTATCCAAAAGCAGCACAGGAGCTTGCAGCATGGTTAGGCGGACCGGAATGCCAGTTAATGAGATTCCAGGATGAAAAAGTAAATGCGGCACCAACTATTTTATCATTGATTGACAACCCAGACGTGCAGGCAAACCCAGCCATTGCCGCATTGAGTGAGCAGACCAACTATTCCACTCCTCAGCCATCTATTTCCAAGCTTTCAGATTATTGGGAACCAGCCATTGCTTTTGGCGAAGGCATTTATAATGGAACCATTACCGAAGCGAATCTTCAGGAAAGCCTTGACCTGATGGTACAAAACTTCTTGGCAACATTGAAATAACAGACTATTTGAGGCTGTCTACGAATGAAGTTCCTGTTTTATATCATGTAGACTGGACCGTAGGCAGCCTTATTTTCAAAAAAATATATGATGGTGTAGTTTTGGGCGTTTAGAGCAGGAGGATTTATAATGGGTAAATGGCTGGTCAATGGGATAAAGCATGGAGATATTCCGACAAAGCTCTCACTGGTTATTATGGGAGCCTCCAATCTGGTGAGAAAACAGATTGGAAAAGGTCTGATGTACCTTATTTTGGAAATTGGTTTTATTTTTTATATGATTCAATATGGATTTGCCAACCTGGCAGGCTTACGTACGCTTGGGACGACCCAGCAGGGAATGGTGTTTAACGAAGAAACAGGAATATTTGACGTATTTCAGGGTGACAACTCCATGCTTATGTTGTTAGGCGGAGTTTCCACTATATTTATTGTTGGATTCTTTGTGATTGTATGGATTTCTTCTGTGAAATCTGGTATTAAGGTTTACGGGTTAAAAGAAAAGAACTTGAAAATTCCCAAAATAAAGGATGATATTGCTTCTTTATTTGATTTTAATATACATAAGTTGTTACTTGCCCTGCCGATTATCGGCTTGGTATTATTCACAGTTCTTCCGTTGGCTTATATGATTCTCATGGCTTTTACCAACTATGACGTAAATCATCAGCCACCAGGGAATCTGTTTACCTGGGTCGGATTAGAAAACTTTCAAATCATGATGGGAGCCGGAAGCACGATTGCCAGCACCTTCTGGCCGATTTTTGGCTGGACTTTGATTTGGGCATTCTTTGCTACCTTTACCAACTATTTCTTGGGAATGTTTCTGGCCATGTTGATTAACATGAAAGGCATTAAATGGAAAGGGCTGTGGAGAACTATTTTTGTAATGACCATTGCAGTGCCTACCTTCGTTTCCCTTTTGGTTATTCGCATCATGCTGCAGCCTAACGGAGCGTTTAACATTCTACTTCAGGATTGGGGGTTTACTACAGGCCCGCTACCATTTTTTGCCGACCCCATGTGGGCAAGGGTGACCGTTATCATTGTCAATCTGTGGGTAGGAATTCCTCACACTATGCTGATTACCACGGGTATTTTAACCAACATCCCAGCAGAGCTTTATGAAAGCTCAAAGATTGACGGAGCTAGTCCAGTAATAACCTTTTTAAAAATTACCATGCCTTATATGCTGTTTGTAACCACCCCTTATCTGATTACAAACTTTATCAGCAATATTAACAACTTTAACATCATCTACTTCCTGACCCAAGGCGGACCAAACTCACTGGAATACTTCAAGGGAGCCGGTAAGACCGACCTGATGGTTACCTGGTTATACAAGCTAACAGCCGACAGTAAAGATTATTCCTATGCGGCAACCATTGGTATTATTATCTTCCTGGTATCTGCTACGCTGTCATTAATTGTATATCGCAGAACCAGTGCCTATAACAATGAGGAGGGATTCCAATAATGAAGAATAATGTGACGGGTTTAAATCAAAAGTTTTACTCTGTGATGTGGACCGTTCCAGTGGTGGTTCTAATCAGTCTGTTTCTTCCATTTATGTATGTAAAAGAAGACGGAATCTCGGTATCTGTTATCGGCGGAGTATTTCAGGCTTTGAATTTTTCATTGGAAACAGGAAAATACCTATATGCCTTGCTTGGTATTGTTATTGTGGCAATTCCAACAATACTTATTTTAGCCGCATATCTTCTTGCCTTTTTTAAACCGGCAAAGAGTACAGTGAAGCTGGCAGTGGGAGCATCCATTGTTCAGGCTGTTATGGCTACAATTATTTTGTTTTCAATGGCCAAGATTATCAATGGTACAGGGGAACTCACCACAAAGTTTCTCGTAAGATATTGTGGAGTCGGATATTGGCTGTATCTTGTGATTGCGTTTGTCGGATTAGTGATTGCCATGAAAGCGGTGAAGATTAATCCAGGATATATTGTCCTGGTGATTATGTCCATTATCTGGCTATTTCCAATCGCATGGGTTATACTGATTTCCTTTCGAGATGAACCGGGATCCTATACCTCTTATTTTTGGCCTAAGGTTCTTACTCTTAAGAACTACCGGGTACTCCTGATGGACAGCAGCCAGTTTCCCTTTGTCAGATGGTTTTTTAATACTTTAAAAGTAGCATTATGTTCGTGTGTTCTTACTAGCTTTATTGTATTATCGACAGCATTTACTTTGTCCCGGATTCGATTTGAGGGTAGACGGCTTTTTATGAACATACTGTTAATTCTGGGAATGTTTCCTGGATTTATGTCCATGATAGCGGTGTATTATATTTTGAAAGGGCTTGGGTTTACCCAGTCATTGGCATCCCTGGTTATGGTGTATGCGGGTGCAGGAGCGATGA
>JAVBLX010000015.1:0-20853 GCA_031553075.1 Acetivibrio sp. | reverse complement strand
CAGCCGATGCTATTAATGCTATCCTTTATTACTTGAGAGGAGATAAGGTGAATGCAACACTATCGGCTGCAGCCATGATACCATTAACAGGAACTTTTGCGACTGGTGGAAAAATTACGTTAAAAGGGAAAAAAGCCATGGAAGTGGTGAAGAAAGTGGTGGGAAAGAAAGTCGGAAAAAAAGCAACAAAGGTCTGGGACGAGGTGGTTGCTGCGGTAAACAAGATAAAGCGTGATGGACAAAGTTTAAAAAATCCGATACTTATGGAAGAACTTAAGAATAGTGGTGTTAAATACAACCCAGAGGATGTTATAGCAGTTACCAAAACAGCAGATGGTAAACTGTTATGGCTTGAGAGTGGAAATAGTTCTTCAGGTTTAAAACATATTGTTGACGGACATGCTGCAGATTTTACTGCTAAAGGAATCAATGATATTCCACAGTTTTTAAATGATATCTTACAAATGAGTCCCGTTAATACAGGAAAAGGTGCAAAAGGCTTATTCGCAGATTATGTTGTAAATGACAGTAGATATAGAGTGGCTTATGGAACCAATGGTTACGTTGTGAGTTTTTATCCAATTGATTAAAGGAGATGATTTTATGTATGAATTGGTATTAATAATAAATGCTGATGCTACAAGAAAAGTAGAATTAAAAAGTCAAGAAACAGGTAATATAGATGTATGCTTTGACGATTCAGCATTAGTTAGTGATATAAATTTTGATTTTATGAAAATAGGAGAGATATATGATTGTAAAATTAAATTATTTGGTCAACCTATATTACAAGAAAAAGAGGGATGTATAGAAGGCCAAGTTATTAATGAAGATGTAATAGTTGGTAGTAAGCGTATGGTTGAAGTTTTGGTAGATGGTAATATTTATTCTACTTATTATCAAAAAGTAAAAGATTTCATTCAAAATAATTTATTATATTTTAAGTGTACTAGAAAAGATTTGATACAAGTAAACGAGGTCATACATCAAGATTTAATTTAAATTAAACACAAATTCAGCAAAGGTATGATATAGATTTTCTACATCATAAAAATCCCATATTAAAGATAAGAGCAGTAAAAGAAAAATACTGTTCAGGTGGAACGGCATCTGCGACATGAATTAAGCATGGTAGATTTTGAGCAATTGTGGTTTCTGTTGGGTGGATTTGACCATTCCGATGCACTCGGGATTGTTTACAGCTTGATATGAATGTCAGGAAGAGGGGGGATACAAAACCCTCCTGCTTTTATTATTGACTTTTTTTACAATAGATTAATTTTTTTGTGAGAAAATTTGGTCAAAAGGACGAAATACGTTTATTTTCATTTTACCTATTGTAATGATAATGAATCTCATTTACAATAAACCTTGCCTGAATGGTTAGCGGATGCTAACACGGCGGCATAATTTGTCATGAGAGTAAAGGAACATCGTGGCAGTAAGCTTTAAACAGGCAATAAGGTAGTTTATCTATATAGAGGGGAACTCTGAGTAGAGGAACAGGACGAATAAATAAAGAATGCACAGGATGCGGATAGGAGATTTTATGAAGAAAAAAATGGTTACGTTATTAATAGCGACATGTATGGGAGCAGCCTTGCTTGTTGGGTGCGGAAATAATACACAGAAACAGGCGGAAGCTCCTGGTCAGGGTGAAGTAGCAGGTGGTACAGAAGTAGTTACGGAAACGAGTGGTCAGAATGCCAATAGTGAAAATACTGGGTCAGAGGTAGTGGCTTCTCAAGAAGGAACGATTACCGTAACGGATGTCAGAGGGACGGTAGAGATTCCGGCAAATCCCCAGCGGATTGTAGATTTAAGTGGAAATAGTGACATATTGGCAATTCTGGGCTATTCCGTTGCGGGAACTGCTAACAGTGATGCTTATGATTATACTCGCTTCCCTTCTTACCTGGAAGAAACCTTAAAGGGAGCAACTATTTTGGGATATAGTATGCAGGATACCATGGATATCGAGGCGGTTATGAATGTTGCACCGGATTTAATTATTATTTCTACCGTACAGGAAAAAATGTACGACCAGTTAACAGAAATTGCTCCAACGGTTATGATTCAGCTGGAAGCTTTGAACTGGAAAGAAGATATTCGCAGTATGGCAAAGGTGTTTGGAAAAGAAGAAGTTGCAGAAGCCTGGATTGCAGCATATGAAGAAAAAGCTGTGATGGCAGGTACTAATGTAAAGGAATTGTATGGAGAAGACACCAGTTATTTATCTTTCCTGGCCAGTGGCGGACAGTTTTACATATTTGGCGGAGCCGGCTTTGGAAGTGCTCTGTATGAAGATATGGGGCTTAAGGTTCCAGCGGGGATGCCGGAGCAAAGTGATATCAGTCTTCCAGTGGTGACTTATGAAGGGCTGGCAGCGATTGATTCCGATTATATCTTCCTGCTGGCAACAGAAGATGATAAAGCCCAATTAAAAGAAAATGCCATCTGGAATAACCTTCCGGCTGTAAAAGCAGGACATGTAGTAGAACTAGGTTCTTCTCCTTACTTTAATCAGGGATATAGCCCGATTGGAAGGGAACTTTTATTGGACGAAATTGTGGGGATGTTAAATGAAACTGCAAAATAAAAAAGTTTGGTTGTTTTTTGCTTTGAATGTGGGACTCCTTATTACCGGTTTTTACCTGGCGATTATATTGGGAGCGACAAAAGTAAATTTTTCGGATATATGGAATAGCATTTTTATGCCTCAGGAAACCCTTGAGCATATGCTGATTCGGGATGTCCGCCTGCCAAGGGCTCTCTGTGTATTACTCACAGGGGGCGTTTTGGGCATTTGTGGCTCCATGATTCAGGGGGTAACCAGAAACCCAATCGCTGAGCCATCTCTTCTGGGAGTCAGTCAGGGTGGGACGTTGGTTATTGCTATTTTTTATGGCGCAGGAGTGAGCATTAATACCGGAAGTACTATGGTTGCGGCGTCTATCGGGGCTTTATTTGCGGGAGGGCTCGTAATTGCATTTACCTCCAGAAATCCCGGTAATATGTCTGTTGGCAAGCTTTTGCTGGCGGGAACGGCTTTGAGCACCTTTTTTATTTCTCTTACAACGATTATTGGTCTTTTGACGAACCGCTCCCAGTTCATTGCATTCTGGGTGGCTGGAGGTTTTCGGAATGCTACCTGGCAGGATTTCTGGTTGATTGCTTTGGTTGGAATTCCTGGTGTTCTATATGCCATTTACCTTTCTCCCAAAATCAATATTTTAAATCTGGGAGATGATACGGCCATTGGCTTGGGAGAAAGCCCGGAAAAAATAAGATATACAACACTGCTTCTGATGATACCAATGTGTGCGGCAGCCGTTGCCGTGGGTAAAAATATTGGCTTCGTCGGGTTGATCGTACCTCAGTTGGTGCGAATGATTCTGGGACAGGATTATCGAAAGAATATTCCGTTTTCTTTCTTGCTGGGAAGTGTGTTATTAACCTTTGCCGATACAGCTGCTCGAATGCTTTACGATCCATATGAGACACCAATTGGTATCTTTACGGCGATTATCGGTGTTCCATTTTTTATTATTCTTGCAAGGAAAGAGAGAGGGTAGTGGACAGGTGGGAGCTAACAATGATAGATAAAAAGAAACGTTTTCAAGTAACAAGTGTGATTTTAGTAATTGTCCTTGCTGCAGTGTGCGTTGTGTGTTTGTGCTGGGGAACTTATCGGATATCCGTTCCTCAGGTATTACACACCCTAATTGGACAAGGGAGTAAAATGGAAAATACGGCAATCCTCCAAATACGCCTGCCCAGACTTTTGGTGGGGATGCTGGTTGGAATTGCGTTATCCTTTGCCGGGAATATATTGCAGACGATAACCAAAAACGACCTGGCCGATTCCGGGATTATCGGAATCAATGCAGGTGCTGCGGTAGCTGCGGTGATGTTTATTTCCTGGCAGACAGCAGATTATTACAGTGAGCTGGGGCGTATGTCTATTTATGTGTTGCCCCTTATGGCAATATTAGGCGCAACTTTTGCGGCCTTCTTGATTTATGCCCTGTCTTCTCAGGGCGGAATTCGCCCAAAACGACTGTTACTGATTGGTATCAGTGTAAACGCTGGACTGAATGCATTGATTACTTTTATAACGTTTAAAGGCGGTGTAGGAGATTATAACCGGGTCTTAATCTGGACCTCTGGAAGCCTTTGGGGAGCAGGATGGTCGTATGTAAAGGTATTAGCACCGTTGGTTTTTGTGGTAGTTTTGTATGTGTTATGGAACCATAAGAAAATGGATGTTCTGAATTTTTCAGATGATCTGGCAGTAGGACTGGGGTTAAATGTGAAAAGACAGCAGAAAAAGCTGCTGGTATGTGCTGTTTTGCTGGCAGGTGGAGCGACAGCATTTGCCGGAAATATTGGCTTTTTAGGTCTTTTAGCGCCACATATGGCCAGGAAGCTGGTGGGGGCAAATCATAAATATTCCCTCATTGCGGGAGCAGCAATCAGCATGATTATGATACTTAGCGCAGATGTACTTTCTCGAAATCTTTTTTCACCAATTGAAATACCAGTGGGGATTTGCGTGTCTATTTTGGGCGTGCCCTACTTTATATATCTTCTTATAAAAGAGTAGTTTTTAGTGTGCAGTAACGCACCGATGGGACCAATGAAAGAAAAACACTTTCATTCCCTTATTTGTATATGCGCTGTAGCGCATAGAAGGGAGCATAGTATGTCAGCAATAGAAGTAAAGAATCTTACAGTCGCATATGAAAAAAATGTGATTATAGAAGATATGAATTTAGTTATCCCCCAGGGGAAAATTTCGATTATTATTGGGGCAAATGGGTGTGGTAAATCTACACTTTTAAAAACGATGGCCCGGATTATCAAGCCTGTGAGCGGAACTATTTTCATCAATGAATTGAACATGAAACACCAATCGCCTAAAAAACTGGCGACCCAGCTTGCCGTTTTACCCCAAGGGCCTAAATGCCCCGAAGGTCTTACGGTCAGAGAACTTATTGCCTATGGGAGATTTCCTCACCAGAAAGCCATCGGAGGATTTACCCCACATGATACAGAAGTCATAGATTGGGCAATCGAAGAAACGGGTCTGAAGGAATATGAAAACCGGTCCGTAGAGCGCCTTTCCGGCGGACAACGGCAAAGAGCCTGGATTGCCATGACCTTGGCTCAGGAAACAGAGATTATTCTTCTGGATGAGCCTACAACATATCTGGATATGTCATATCAGCTGGAAGTGTTAGAATTATTGGAGAAGTTAAATAAACAGAGACATATAACCGTGGTGATGGTGCTACATGAATTAAACAATGCCTGTCGATTCGCAGACAATATTATCGGACTGAAAAAGGGAGCTGTCATTTGTCAGGGAGCACCCGCTCAAGTGATTAATGCAGAAACGCTTGAATCCATATATGGAATTCATGCAAAGCTGCAAACCAGCGAAAACGGAAATTATCCGATTTGTACGGAATTTGAGTTATAAAAGGTTTAAACGCAACCGGTCTTTCAAAGGATGAAAATGCAGAGAGACTGGTTGCATTATCTCATCAATCAAATTGTTTAGACAAAAGGTAATTTGTCTTTTCATCAATGACAGACTCACATTTTTCACCAATGCGCAAGTTTTTTAATCAAAACCGATGCTTCCAGGTTTTTGCTCATGTGTGCTAAAAAATATTAGCGAAAATTAACGCAAAACGGCTAGTTTTTTCTTGGTGATTGTGTTACAATCGTATTTAAAATTGTTATTGATTACATATTGAGGGATGAGGTGGTTTTATGAGTTCAATTATCATACACAAAACATTTCAGCGCCGGTTTCGAATTCTTCTTTGCGCCATTTTTTCTCTATGCATATTGATTTTTTCCACAACTGCCCGAGGAGAAGAACAAAGGAAGGTTCTTTTTATCTCCTCCTATGCAGAAGATTTTATGACCGTACCAGAACAGATTAATGGGATTCAATCTGTTTTTCAGGGAACCAGTGTGTCTTTATCCATTGAGTACATGGACACTAAAAAGTACGATAGTGAAGAATATCAGGATATTTTTTATCGTATGCTGAAATATAAATTGGAACAGACCTCTCCTTATGATGTGATTTTGGTAGGAGATGATGCAGCTTTACAGTTTACGATTGATTATCAGTCAGAATTATTTCAGGATATACCGATTGTATTTTTATGTATAAATGATATTTCACGAGCAGAGGCAGCAGTAGCTGCTGGAAATATGACTGGTATTACCGAAGTGGGCGATCCACTGAATAAGACCATAGAAATAGCACACAAGTTTTATCCTCAAGCAACCAAGGTAGCAGCTATTTTGGATGATACACTGACTGGTCAGGGAGACCGAAGGCAGTTTTTCGATGAAGAAAAGAATTTTCCGGATTTGGAATTCATTGATTTAAACGTATCTGATTATACTTTTGATGAGTTTGGGAATCTGCTGGCAGATATTGAAGAAGATACCATTCTTGTATATATGTGCATGTTTACAGATAAAACAGGGGAGACCAAAGATATCACGAAAGCAGTTACTTTTATTAGTAATTATGCCAAGATTCCTGTGTTTCGGCACAGTATTGGCGGAGTGGGAGAAGGCTTAATCGGTGGAAAGATGGTTTCCTATGTGGATTCAGGAGCGATTGCTGCCAAGATGGCAATGGATATCATAAACGGAAAATCGGTAAAAGATATCCCCATGATTCCGGTCAGTCCGCATCAATATTTTTTTGATTATCGTCTTCTTGAAAAGTATCATATTGATAAAAAGCTGATACCAGAGGACGCAGTTATAGTTAATCGCAAATTATCCTTGATAGAATCCAATCGGGAATTATTTTTTGTTACCCTGGTAGGGTTCGTATGTATCGGCTTTATTGCGACTTTTCTTCTGGTTGATAACATATACCGAAGAAAGAATGCTAAAAAACTAAAAATTCTCAACTCCAAACTAAATCAGGCCTATGATGATTTGTCATCCTCGGAAGAGGAGCTGCGGGTTCAGTTGGATACCATTGGTTCTCAGGTGGATGAAATCAAGTTACTGAACCAGAAATACCAAAACTCCATTTTCAGCATTGATGGAGCTGTTTGGGAACTGGAAATCAAATCTCAAACCCTGACCATATCGGATGAGATTCAGAACATCACCCCGAGGTTTGAAAAACGGAAGGGCACAGTAGAAGAAATATTGGGTCAGATTTTTGAAGAGGAAGCAATTTGGAACTTTAATCGTGAGGTAGAAGAATATTTATGTGGTGAGACCAAAAGAATTAATATAGATATCCCGTATATTACCACCAGCGGAAAAGAAAAATGGGTGATATTCCGTGGCAAGAGCGTGTCGGATGCCGCCGGTAATCCATATATGATTCATGGTATCTTAATGGATATTACCAAGATGAAGTCAGAAGAGCGATATATTGCCTTTATTGCAGAACATGACAGCCTGACATCCCTTCCAAATCGACTGGTATTTGTCAAACGACTGGAAGAAGCTCTTGAAACGTTGGAACGAGGCTCTGTATTTTCTCTGGATATTGATAATTTCAAAGGAATAAACGATACCTTGGGTCACGTTTATGGGGATAGCATTCTGGTAGCCATTGCAAATAGGCTTCAGTCCCTGGCCGATGAGAATTTTTTCATATCCCGGCATACCGGTGATGAATTTCTCATTCTGCTGACAGGAGTTGATTCCGATAGTGTTATATACGAATATGCTTCGCGTATACTAAATCTGTTCCATGATCCAATTACTTTTAATAACATTGAAAACTATATCAGTTGCAGTATTGGGATTTCCAATTTCCCAGGAGACAGCTGCGATGCAGAGCAATTGATTATGAATGCAGATACAGCCATGTATCGTGTGAAAAAAGAAAGTAAAAATGATTTTATGTTTTACTTTGAAGGGTTGAATGAAGAGCTGAAAGAACGGATTGCTCTGGAAGCTACCCTGCGTACAGCTGTAAAAAACAAAGATATGGAACTTTATTACCAACCTCAGGTTGATGTACATACGCGGAAAATCAAAGGATTTGAGGCGCTGCTTCGTTTCAACGGAGTTGATGAGTCGCCATTCCGTATGATTACCCTGGCGGAAGAGCTTGGATTGATTGTACCAATCGGAAGATGGGTGACCCTGGAGGCAATCAAACAGATATCCAAGTGGAGAGATATGCAGTTTCCGCCTAAAGTAGTATCCATTAACTTTTCCAGTGGTCAGCTAAGGGATGATACTTACATTGATTTCCTCAGGGAAACCTTGAGACAATATGGTGTTAGTGGTAAGTGTCTGGAGATCGAAATTACAGAGAGTATATTCCTGGCCAGAACCGAAAAAACACTGAACTTTCTGCAGGACTTAAAAGAGTTAGGGGTTCATCTGGCATTGGATGATTTTGGAACCGGCTATTCTTCTCTAAACTACCTTACCTACATACCAGTAGATGTGGTAAAGCTGGACAAGTCTTTGATCGACCGTTTTATGGATATGAAGGACGTAAAATTCATGGAAAGCCTCATCTCTTTAGTACATGGGCTTAACATGACGGTAATCGCAGAGGGTGTAGAATTGGAGGAGCAATTTGAACTTCTTAAGAACACCAGCTGTGATGTGGTCCAAGGCTATCTGTTCAGCCGACCAGTTAACATTGAAAAAATCAATGAGATATATGACAAAATTTTTGAGGTTAAAAAAAATTAGAAATCAGACAGAGATAATAAGAGGCTATGCCCTGGCAAATAACAATGAGCCAGGGCATAGCCTTTTTGATTACAGAGTATTCGTAAAAAGATATTGTTAAAATGCACAATAAATTTTTTTGAAAAATAGTATTGACAAAAATATGAATAAATGTTAGTATTAGTTTAACGTTAAACGACATAAATAATAACCAAAATGCATAGACAATTCATACAGGTACATCTTGGTAGAAGGCTTAAAATTTAAAAAGTTTAACGTTAAACTAAGCGACTTTTATTTCGAAAGGAGAGGTAATTATGAAAAGAGGGAAAAAATTACTAAGCGGGCTTTTGGTTTTATCTATGACCATGGCGATGCTTGCTGGCTGCGGTAGCAAAGCTGGCACCGAGGCGACAGGAAACACAGATGCAGGAACTGCTGATACCGTAAAAGAAAACACAACGGATACAGAAGCACCTGCAGCCGATACGACAGAAGAGAAAGTTACCATAACACTTGGTATTTGGCCGGAAGACACATTGACCGATGATATTACAGTACATGAGGGCTATGTAGCCACCATGAAGAATCTTCATTCAAACGTAGAGTGTGTGCCAGCCTACTATAAATATTCAACTGACACCTTTATGCCATTGGTAGAGTCAGGAAAATGCCCTACTATCTTTGAAACCTGGTTCTCCGAACCACAGAAGCTGATCAAAACCAAATCAGTTGCCGATATCACCGATCAATTGGAAGCACGTGGATGGCTGGATGCGATTAACCCATCAATCCGTCAATTGCTCTCCGACGAAAATGGAAGAATCTATGGTATTCCTCGTGATGGTTATGCATTAGGACTTATGTTAAATGTAGAATTATTTGAAGAAGCCGGATTGGTTGATGCGGATGGATATCCAGTTTATCCAAAAACTTGGGATGAGCTTGCGCAGACAGCTAAGACCATTAAGGACAAAACTGGTTCTGCAGGACTTTGCCTCCTGGCAAAAGATAATGCAGGCGGATGGCATTTCTCCAACATCGCATGGGCATTTGGTGCAACCATGTCGGTAGACAATGGCGATGGTACCTTCACTGCTAAAGTGAATTCTCCAGAAGCAATTGCCTCTATGGAATATATTAAATCTTTAAAATGGGATTATGATGTTTTAACCGCAGATCCAACCAATGAAGACTGGGGTACTGGCTTTACTGCTCTTGGAACTGGTGATGCTGCTATGTACATAGCTGCTAACGATGCTGTAAATCAGCCTACACAGGTAAATGGACTGCCAGTTGACAAATTGGCTATGTGCCCAATCCCAGCAGGCCCTGGCGGACAGTTCTCCTTATCAGGAGGAACTCCTTACATGTTCTCTAAAGATGCTACACCAGAAGAAATCGATGCAGCACTGGATTATCTTGAAATCATGGGTAAAGCTCCTGTTGTAACCGATGCTTCAATGGAAGGTATGAGAGCAGATGCGCAGAATAAAGTGAACAACGGCGTACCAGTAATTCCCCGTTTCCCATGCTGGGTAAAACAGGACGTATTGGATGCAGAAGCTAAGATTATTGATGAATTTGGTAATGTTGATACCAAGATGTTCCAGTCCTACTTTGATGCAACTTCTTCAACTGGATTAAGAGGAGAAGAGCCAGGACTGACACAGGATTTGTATTCTGAATTAACCAAGGTACTTCAGGCTGTTATAACTGATAAAAATGCAGATGTAAAGGCATTGATGGAAACCGCTAATACCAATTATCAGAAATTACTGGATGCAACCTTCACAAAATAACAGGAAAAAAGTATATTGAAAACATACTGGGGTTCTCTGCAAAGATAGCCCCAGTATGCTTGAAAAGAGGAGTGACTGCAATGAAAACCAAGTTTCGATTTAAAAAGGGCGATTTCCTGGGGTGGCTGGTTATGCTGCCGACATTGGTTATATTTGCTTTCTTTGTATGGGAACCATTATTGGAAAACGTAAGACTTTCCTTGTTTACAGCCAATCGTTATGAGATACAGGAGTTCGCAGGATTGGATAATTATATAAAAGTATTACACAATCCGGACTTCGCTGCGGCATTCCGTAATACCTTTTCATACATATTCTGGTCTTTGATCATCGGTTTCTTAGTGCCGATTGTATTGGGCATTTTAATCTCTGAAACAGTTCATTTCAAAGGATTGTTTCGTGTAGGCGTTTACTTCCCCAATATCATACCAGGTCTTGCAACGGTTTGGATTTGGAGTTACTTTTTTAACCCTGGAAAAACAGGTGTTTTAAATATTTTTCTTTCCAAACTGGGCATGGAGCCATTTTCCTGGCTGACCAATCCAGCCTGGACGATTCCGCTCATTATTGTAACCATGACCTGGAAGGGAGCCGGATCAACTGCTCTTATTTATATGGCTAATATTAGTAGTATTAGTCCGGACTTATATGAGGCCGCAACGATTGATGGTGCCGGAATCTGGAACCGAATCCGGCATATTACGATCCCAAGTGTGATGGGACTGGCAAAGACCATGTTGATTCTTCAGATTATTACCGTGTTCCAGATTTTGTACGAGCCAATGGTAATGACCAATGGTGGACCAAACAATGCAAGTATTTCCCTGATGATGCTCATGTACCGATTTGCATTCCGTGATTTTGACTTTCCGGCAGCATCAGCTCTGGCGGTTATGATTTGTATTATTTTAATCATTCTCAGTGGACTGTACATGAAGCTGACGGCAGAGAAAAAAGAGAAGTAGAGGAGGATGGATATGTTTTTTAAAAAGTATAATGATAAACGAGATGGCGTTATTCGTAGCTTTGATATGTCTTCTACCTCTGTGAAGATTATCTGTATTGTAATTCTACTTATTTGTCTGTTCATTACGGTGGTATGTGTTTTTCCGGCTGTGTGGGTATTTTTGGCAGGTTTCAAGGATTTAAAAGAGTTTCGGAGAGAAATCACGATTTTCCCCGACAGTTTTGATTTTTCAAAGCTTGAACACACCTGGAACGCACTGAAATTTCAGAAGTATTATGTAAACTCTATGATTTCAGTAGCAGGAAGCGTGGTTTGTGCGGTTATTTTTAATGGACTTCTGGCCTATGGACTTGGCATTTTAAAGCCAAAAGGATATAAGATTGCTCAGGGATTGGTGATGTGGAGTCTTTTGATTCCAGCTACCACCAGTATTGTGGCGGTATTCCGTAACATTAACCTGATTGGCTTAAGCGGAAGCTTTATTCCTTTGTGGCTGGCATTTGGCGCCAATGCTTTCTATGTGGTACTGTTTAAGCAGTTCTTTGAGGGAATTCCTCATGAACTGGTGGAAGCGGCCCGACTGGATGGCTGTGGCGTGCTCCAGATATTTGCCAGAATCATGTTGCCATTGTCCAAACCGATTGTAATGGTTGTTGTTATTTTTGCCATTACAGCAGCCTGGTCAGACTTCCTGTTACCTTATTTAGTACTTAATAACAGTGGAAAAGAGACCGTTATGGTAACCCTGTTTGCATATAAAGATACACCTACCGATGCAGTAAGTGTACTTCGGGCGGTATTATTCTCCATTATTCCGCCAACCGCATTATTTATTATTTTCCAGAAACAAATTACCGATGGTGCAGTAGCTGGAGCTGTGAAAGGATAAGTGAAAATGGCAAAAAAAGCAGATGTCTATTTTAAAGTAGACCCATGGAGCATTGTGGAGGAGGACTACAGTCCGGAATACGGAAGGGTGGCCGAGTCCATATTTTCTCTGGGAAATGAATATATGGGAATTCGTGGCTTTTTTGAAGAAGGCTATTCTGGGAAAACTCTCTTAGGCAGCTATTTCAATGGGATTTATGAAAAAGCTTACGGAAGTGGAAGTGCCTATAAAGGGATTGCCAGCGCTACGGAATATATGGTAAACAGCGTAAATTGGCTATATACCAGGATATTTGCAGGCGGTGAAAAGCTGGATTTACATACTGGAAAATTCAAAGAATTCAAGCGAATTCTGGATTTGAAAAGCGGAGTTCTGACCCGTTCCTTCATATGGCTTGTACAGGATAAAGAAATAAAAATTACCTTTGAACGTTTCCTATCTATGGAAAAGGCCAATCTGGGCGGACAGAAAATTAAGATAGAGTCTCTCAATTTTAGCGGAGATATGGAAGTAGTATTGGGATTGGATTTAAATGCCATTCATGAGAATGCTGGGCAAAACAGGTGGAATGACTGTGAAATGAAAATGGAAGAAAATCAAATCAGTATTATGGGAACCACTCAGACCACAAACCAGAAAGTATTTTCCTGTGGGGCATTTTTTGGTGCAACGGAGCAGAGGGAAGCAGTTGTACAAGAGGAGAAGCTAGTTGGAAACCGATATCGAATCACTCTCACTCCGGGAGAGGAAAAAGAAATTGGTCGAGTAGTATATCATTATGCAGCAAAGAATGGTGTCGTACCAGCAGAAACCAAAGTGTCAATCTGGAAGGACACGGCATCTTATTCCTATGAGAAATTAAAAGAAGAAAACCAGGCTTGGTGGGAAAAGGTCTGGAACCGATCGGATATCGTAATTGATGGCGATGAGAAAAATCAACAGGGAATCCGTTTTTGCATCTTTCAGATGTTTCAGACTTATCATGGGACGGAACCGGGGACCAATATTGGGGCGAAGGGTCTTACGGGTGAAGCTTATAACGGAAATGCTTTCTGGGATACGGAAACCTATTGCCTGCCTTTTTATGTGTTTAATGATGTTAAGGCAGCAAGAAATCTTCTGATGTTCCGTTATCTGACTCTGGAGGCAGCGAAAAGGCGGGCAGAAGAATTAGACTGCAAGGGAGCCTTTTACCCCATTGCCACCATTAGTGGAAATGAATGCTGTAATCTTTGGCAGCATGCCAGTCTGCAGCTACAGGCTTCGACTGCTGTTGCTTATGGTATCTGGTTTTATGTAAAGCAGACAGGAGATGAGGAATTTCTTTATCAATATGGGGCGGAAATGCTGATTGCAATCTGCCGTATGCTGGCAACCAGAGGAGACTTTTCACAGGATGGGACTCGATATGGTTATTATGGTGTAATGGGACCGGATGAATTTCAGATGATGGTAAACCACAACTACTATACCAACCAAATGGCAGCCTTCACCTTTCGATACACTCTGGAAATTTTAGAGTTAATTGAAAAGAAAGAAAAAATATCTTGGGATTTCTTAAAGCAAAAAACAGCAATAACGGAGGAAGAGAAGACTTCTTGGGCGCATATGGAAAAGGTTATGTACATTCCTTACGATTCCGGTACGAAGTTATATGAGCAGCATGAAGGATTTTTTCAACTCCCGCACGTTGATATACACCAGATTCCGGTAGAGGAATTTCCTCTTTATCATCATTGGACCTATGACCGGATTTATCGAAATGACATGATAAAGCAGCCGGATGTTTTAATGCTGATGCTTCTATTTAATTCTTCTTATTCGGAAGAAGAATTAAAAGCAAATTATGAATTTTATGAACCACGGTGCATTCACGAAAGTTCCCTTTCGCCATCTGTTCATTCGATTCTTGCCTCCCAATTGGGAAAAGAAGAGGAAGCATATAATTTCTTCCAGTTTGCAACCCGTATGGATTTGGATAATTATAACCGGAATACCCATGAAGGCTTACATACCACCTCCATTGCAGCAGCCTGGATGAATATTGTATATGGATTTGGCGGAATGCGTTCAGATGGAGATATATTAAGCTTTGCTCCAACCATTCCCAAAGAGTGGGAGGGATATTCCTTCCGCATTTCCTATCGGGATGAGACTATTTTGGTAAGTGTGGACAAGGAAAAGGCGGTTTTCTCTACTCTGGGTAAAACAAAACTGGAAATAAAAATTTATAACAAAGTGGTATCAATCGGCGGAGATAACTGGGAAACTACTATTTCAGCATAAAGAAATACAAAGCTTGAGAAATACAGCATATAAAAAGAGAATCAGGGAAATATGGGAGTCTGGGGAAGTTATCGAAAATTTTCTCAGGCTCCAGATATGGGATTTAGGGGAAATACTACCCTTTGAAATGGCCAGGATGGCAGATAGGAGTAAGGATTTGCATGATAAATTGGACAATAAAAGAAGAGGGATTCTATCCAGAAAAAGTAGAAGACAACGGTAATAAATTTCTCGTTGGAAATGGATATATGGGAATCCGGGGAACCCTGGAGGAATTCCGTAAAGATAAATTAGTCGCAGTAAACCTGGCGGGCATATATGACAAGGTTGGAGATGGGTGGAAGGAACCTTTGAATGCACCGAATGGACTTTACACCATATTAAAGGTAGATGGTATCATCTATTCTCTCCCAGAAGTGGAACCAGAAAATCATATGATTTCCCTGGATTACCGAAAGGCAATTCTAATGCGGGAAACAGCATGGAAGTGTGGAAAAGGCATGATTTCTTTAAAAACCGAGCGTTTTTTGGATATGCAGAATCCACACTTTATTTATAGTAAATATGCAGTTACGCTGGACTTTCAAGGAGAGGTTGAGATTATAACAGGCATTGACGGTGAGGTATGGGATATTCATGGACCACATTATAGGAATCTGAAGTTTTCCCGTGAAAACGGCTATTTTTTTGCAGAAGCGGCGACCCAGTCGGACAAAGATTTGGTTTGGGTTGGGGAAGGCGTTGAAATTTCCAAAGGCGAGCAGAAAATAGAAGAAAAGGAAAACATGTGCCTGCGAAAAATTCACTGCCACTGTCTTCCGAAAGAAACCATTAGCTTTACCAAGCAGGTTGCCATATTTACCAATAAGGATCGAAGGATTGCGGATAGACAAGATATGAGTTGGCTGAAAAGTGTCATGGATGCCAATCGAACCGCTTCTTATGAAAAGAAGCGACAGCTTCATATCAACCAGTGGGAGAATCTCTGGAAGCGATCGGAGGTTTTCATTGAAGGAGACGATGAAGCAATGGAGGCATTAAATTACTCCCTTTATCATCTTCATTCCATTACCCCAAGACACAGCAGCAGTATGTCCATTGCCGCCAGAGGACTGTCTGGGCAGACTTATAAAGGAGCCGTCTTTTGGGATACCGAAATGTTTATTTTAGATTTTTTTCTATATACAGAGCCTCAGGTGGCAAAGACCTTGTTAAAATATCGCATTGATACACTGGAAGGAGCGAAAAGTAAAGCTAGGGATTATGGCTTTAAAGGTGCTTTTTATGCCTGGGAAAGTCAGGAGGGAGGCGAGGATGCCTGTTCTGATTACAATGTGACAGATGTTTTTACAGGACGGCCAATGCGAACCTTTTTCCGTGATAAACAGATTCATATTTCCAGTGCCGTTGTTTTTGGTATCATGAATTATCTTAAGGTGACTGGAGATTATACGATACTTGTCGAAGGTGGGCTGGAAACCATTGTAGAATGTGCAAGATTTTATTATGGACTTCTAATGAAAAGAGTAGGGGGCAACCATTACGAACTACTGGATGTAATTGGACCAGACGAATATCACGAGAGGGTCAACAACAACGGCTACACCAATCGGATGGCCAAGTTTACTCTTGAAGTAGCCTATAATTTGCTTGAAGATGAAGAAGAGAGCTTGAAGAGAACGAAACAGGAGCTATCAAAAAACGATTCCCTGGAACAGCTTGCAATTCAGTTCAAGGATGCAGCTGAACATATCTATATACCACAACCAGATGAAAATGGAGTGATTGAGCAGTTTGATGGATATCACCAGCTGGAGGATGTATCAGTAGAGGAAGTAAGAACACGGCTTCTTCACGAGAAAGAGTACTGGGGGGGCGCTTATGGTGTGGCTTCTCATACCAAGGTAATCAAACAGGCTGATGTAGTTACCTGGCTTACCATGTTTTCCCAGGAGTTTTCAAAAGAGATTCTTATCAACAACTGGAACTACTATGAGCCGAGGACCGAACATGGTTCTTCCTTAAGTGCCTGTATGTATGCCTGGCTTGCCTGTATCTGCGGATATCCGGAAAAAGCATATCCCTTTTTCCTAAAGTCCGCCAGAGCTGATTTGGCTGGTGGCGGCAAACAATGGGCCGGGTTAGTGTATATTGGCGGAACCCATCCGGCGGCTGCAGGAGGTGCCTATATGACTGCCATCAACGGTTTTGCCGGTCTGACCTTTGAAGGCGGTGAAATAAAAATAAATCCCAATCTTCCTCCAAGCTGGAAGAAGATGAGATTTTATATTTGTTTTCAGTCAAAATACTATGAAATTACCATTGAACCTGGAAGTTACAAAATCGAACCTTGTCGTGATTAATCATATGGACAGATTTTCATTCCGGATTTGGTGCAATAATAGCTCGAACACTGTCCCGTTCCACTAAATGAATCGGGAGGGTAATTTCCGATTCAGCAGGTGAAAGGGTATGCCCTTCTAATTTTTGCAACATCATATCTACCGCCAAGGCTCCCTTTTGATTCATATCCTGGTGAATCGTGGTGAGGGGCGGAGAAATAACCTTGCATAAACTGATATCGTCAAATCCAACAACGGATATCTGATCAGGAACCAACACACCCTTTTGCCGGAAACCAGCCATAATGCCAGCAGCCATTACATCCGCGGTAACCACCAGTCCGGTGAGCGCAGGAATCTTCACCAGCTGCTCACTGACCTCCAGACAGGAGGCGTAATCCATCTCCCCCTCCACTACTAGGGCTGGATCAAAAGGAATGGAGGCCGCTTCTAAAGCTGCTTTATAGCCCAGAAAACGTTCCTGCAATACCCCTCCATCCCGGATGCTGGGAGAGGCAAAGGCAATGCGCTTATGTCCTTTTGAAATCAGATAAGAAGTGGAAGTAAAACTACCCTTGTAATCCTCCAGACCAATATTACAAATGCTGGACTGATGGACGTAACTGTCAACCAGAACCACTGGAATCGTAAGAGAAGTCAAGGCATCAAAGAAGGTATCCTTAAAAATACCAGTAAAGAACAACCCATCTACATTCCAGTTCTGCAGGAAGGCAAGAAGCTCATCTGCCGTTTCCACGGTACGGAGCATGAGATAATACCCATTTTGACGCAGGGTATGTTCAATGACTCCGATAAAAACAGAATGAAAGGGGTCTTCCATAAAGTTAGAATCCTGTTTGGTCACCACATGGTTAATAAATCCAATCACCTTAGAGGAGTTGGAAACCAGAGAACGGGCAGACATATTGGGGACATATCCTAACTGTTTAATGGCAGCATTTATTTTTTCGATGGTTTCTGCTGATACCCGGTGAGCTCGTCCGTGAATCACATTGGAGACCGTGGTACAACTTACACCAGTAACTTGTGCGATATCTTTAATCGTAACCATAAAAGCTTCCTTTCCGCTAAAATACAATAGGTTTAATGTTAAACATAAAAATAGTTTAGCATGAAATTCGTAAATATACAATTTGAAAATTATCAAAAAACAAGTATTCTTCAAAGAATGCCAAAGCTGTATTCATCATTACGTATTTATGACGAAGTAGTGACGCAATTGAAGAAGTAAAAGATATCAAAATGTGGAGTTCCGGGCTTTCAAGATGGCAAAGCAGATAGGGGAGAAACAATTCCCGCATGTGAGAGCATGCAGAAAAGGAGAGTTATGAGTAAAAAACAAAAACAAATAGGGGAAATACTGGTCATTGGTTTGCTTTTTATTGCCATTCTCCTATCAAGTGTTAATGTATGGGGAAAAATAAAGAATCAAGAGGAAAGAAACATGATACAAAATGCAAAAGTAGTATTATATGAAGGACCAAAAAGTCTCCGAGACGCAACGGAAGAAGACTTGGAAGCCGTTTCAGAGTTTTCCAGAGACATTTCATTGCTCCATTGTACCGACACGCAGATAACCGTAAACGGTCAGGAGTGTTTCGTCTATGACACCAATGTAAATCATACCCGAAAATGGGTAGAAGGTTATGTTCCACCAATCGCGCGGACGCCAATTGCATATTTTGATTTTGAAGGAACTGTAGAAATCCAAGTCAAAGTGCCCCAAGAACGCTTGGAAACGGTAAAAATAAGTCCTTTAAGTTATAATATTGAACCCAAAATAGACAAAGAAAACGGAACCGTCATATTCCGCATTGACACGCCGGATACCTACACCCTCACCTTCATGGACAGCTCCAGCCGTGCCGTACATATTTTTGCCAATCCACTGGAAACCAACATCCCAGATCCAGAGAATGAAGATGTTATCTACATCGGACCAGGCGAATGGAATATGGAAAGCATCGCCTTGGAAGACAACCAAACCCTTTATTTGGCCGGAGGTGCCGTAGTCCACAGCATTGTAAACGGCAACTACGCCAAAAACATCACCGTATGCGGTCGAGGTATCATTGACGGCTCACATCTGGCTGGATGGCAAGGTGTGGCAGCCCAGATACCATTGAAATTTGACCACTGTGCCAACATCACTCTAAAAGATGTCATCGTCTTAAACCCCAATGCTTGGGCCTGTCAGGCCTTCGCCTCCAAGGACGGCATAATCGACGGTCTGAAAATCATTACCCCCAGACCAAACGGCGATGGAATATCTCTTCAATCCTGTGAAAACTACCAAGTATCCAACTGCTTTGTCAGAACCTGGGACGATTCTCTCGTGGTAAAAAACTACGAAGGCAGCTCCAAAGGAATCACATTTAACAAAATACAGCTTTGGACCGACCTGGCCCAATCCATGGAAGTAGGTTACGAAACCAACAAAGGTAATATCCCCGGCGTTACAATGGAAGACATTACCTTCTCCAACATCCTGGTCCTAAACAACTTTCACAAACCCATCATTTCCATCCATAATGGAGACGACGCCAAAGTATCAAACATCACATTCGAAAATATCCGAATCGAAAATGCCAGAGTCGGCAGTGGTGACGGCAGTGAAATGCCATATCTCATTGACCTGAACATTGACCAAAGCACCAACTGGTCCCATACCAAGGAGCGCGGAACCATCGAAAACATCCGAATTGAAAATGTCGAAGTGATCGGCGGAGCATTTTCACCCTCCAGAATCCACGGCTTTGACGAAACACACAAAGTATCTCAGGTATCTTTTAAAAACCTGATTATACTGGGCAAGAAAATCACCACCTTCGAGGACGGCCAATTCGATATAGACCCAGCATCCACAGAGCAACTTACAATCCAGTAAATATTTTAAAGCAAATGTGAGTGTGCAAGAAAAACTTCACACCCCATATTTGTTCACGCACAGGAGCGCAGATGGGAGCAAGAGTGAAAGAAAAACGTTCACTCCCCTATTGGTACGCCGCCAAAGGCGGCAGATGGGAGCAAGAGTGAAAAAAACGTTCACTCCCCCTTATTTGGACGTGCGCAGGAGCGCACAGATGGGAGCCAAAAATGAATGGAAGAAAGCTAACAATTATTATGTTAACAGTAATATTACTGGGAATTACAAGCTACAGCTTATGGGGAATCAAAGCGGTGTCAAAGGAGTCGAACCAAAACATAACCATAGTTCCAACCATCGACCAGACAGAACCACTGGAGCATCCCCATTTCATAAAAGAAGAATACATACCAGTGATTCCCGAAGGAGAAAACATTGCTCAAAATGGAAAGATAAAATCCACAGACTTCGAAGGAAGCTATACACCCAGAAAGGCCATCGATGGAAACGCTATGGGAATTTCCTATTGGGAGGGCAAAAAAGATACTTATCCCAATTATCTATGGCTGGATTTAAAAGACGAATATGAAATTCACGCAGTACGAGTCTGTCTTAGCCCAACAAGCTTATGGGGCAAACGGACCCAAACCTTTTCTGTACAAATAAGTGATGACGGAGAAAATTACAAAGACCTTGTGAAGGAAGCCGCCTATATCTTTGCTCCGGATACTAACAATGAAGTAGTGATAGAGTTTGAATCAGTGACTACGCGCTATATTTCGCTGGTGTTCATGGACAACACGGGAAGTGGGGGAGGGCAAGTCGCCGAGTTCGAAGTCTATGAGGAATAATAACTTTGTGTTTGGTGGCTGAGAGGACGCTCCTGGGGGTAGACTTCGAACGCCTGAACCAGCGTCTTTCCAATCCCTTCGAGGGCCCACGCTCCACCCACTCCATTGAGCCTCTATGCGGGGAATTGTCTC
>JAVBLX010000125.1:0-13068 GCA_031553075.1 Acetivibrio sp. | reverse complement strand
TGTGGGGTAGTGGGGTGGGCCACTGCCCTCGACATTTCCCCGTATAGAGGCTAATTGGCGTGGTTGGTGCGTGGGCAGGGGGCGGTATTGGAAAGACGCTGGTTCAGGCGTTCGAAGTCTATATTAGGAGCGTCCTCTCAGCCACCAAACACAAAGTTACATACTACATATTATCAAGGTAATCCTCGATTAGCTGGTCGGCATAGGAATCATCGAGGTCAGGAAATTCTGTGGTTAGTAGTTTTTTTGTATGATTTATTTTGTTTAGGAAATTGATTTCCTCGCTCAATGAATCATCCTCTAAGTCGGTCAGATAATCTTCGGTAATATGGTCGGTCATCCATTGGTTAATGGTTTCTGTTAATGAGTTTTCGTCTGCAATTTGTTCTTTTGCAATCTTTGCACTTTTCTTTGTAGTAAAACCAACGATTAGACAGCCAATAAAAAGTATGGCATAAATGCTGTAGGAGAAGATGCCACTCACGAAGGTTAAAATACCGGCAAGGTTGAGTGCCAGGTATATTAGACCACCAACACCAAAAAGGTAGAAAATATTTGCTGTGGAGGACAAGTCTTTGTATTTGTCTTCGCGTTTTATATAGACGTTGGTACGGGTGCGGAGAGAGGCTTCGGGTGATATTTCTTCTTTCTCTTGGGTAGCTTCGGCATCAGGATTTTCCTCTGAAACGCCATCGTCTTCTGGGGATGAATTGTTTATGACGGTGGCTTCCGTTACTTCGGTGATGTAAAATCCCTGGAACAACTTTTGCGCCTGCTTGCTGTCTTTTTCGGCTACGGAGATTGTATATTCATCGGTTTCTTCCAGCTGCAGTTTTTCTCCACTGGTAATGCCAGAATATTCTAAAAAGTTTAAAAATTTCTGAGCTAATGCTTCATCGTGTGTTGTCATAATTAAAAATGACGCTGCGTCTTCTCCGATTTCGTTTACTAATGGAGTACCACAATCGGCACAGCTTTCAATACCTTCTCTATATTCTAATTTACATTTGGGACACCATGGCATAAGTGACACCCTCCTTTTTGTTTGTTCTGAAACTATGGTAACATAGTGAGATTGGTAATTCAAGAATATTTATTGAAAGATGAATGGTGTGAGGGTTAGTGTAATAGAATATATTTAACAAAAAGTTTGATTTATGTGTTCACCGAAATGGGCTGATGGGGATGAAAATAACAATAAGAAATTAGGAAAGACAGAAGTGAAAAAGGGTTATCAAAAAGGCATAAAATAGTTGAAAGCAGGGAAGGGAAGAAACGCTGAAAGAGAGGAAAATGCAGAAAGAAAGAGAAATGCAGAAAGAAAGAGAAATGCAGAATGAAAGAGAAATGCAGAAAGAAATAGAAATGCAGAAGGAAAGAGAAAGGCAGAAGGAAAGAGAAATGCAGAAGGAGAGAGAAATGCAGAAGGAAAGAGAAAGGCAGAAGGAAAGAGAAATGCAGAAGGAGAGGGAGAATGCAGAAGGAAAGAGAATCGCAAAAAGGAAATGAAGTGCAAAAAGAGAGAGAAATACAAAATCAAAGAGAAAAGCAAAACGGGAGAGAAAAGCAAAATGAGTCAGAAAAGCAGCAAAGGGTTGAAAAACAGGAAAGACACATGAGCGGATTTCAGATTCGTTTGGTAATTGCAACATTTGCTTTCCTGATTATTCTTGCTCTTCAACAGTTAGACATTGGAAAGCAGTGGGTTAGGACATTGGGTGTGGAGAGGATTATTACATCGAATGAGGATATTTACAGGCTTGAAGATGAATGTGTCCTATGGTACAATTCTCTTGTTAACGAAAAATAGAAAGGTGGGCTTTATTTTACGTGGATAATGAAAAGGCTAAAACGAATTTTGTAAACGATTTGTTTAGACGATTGTATTTTAAAAACGTAAGAATGAAGACGAGTAGGAACTAGATGAGAAAATTAGCACTTTCTGATGAAATTTTATTAAAGATAGACAAACCGGCCAGATATATTGGCAATGAAGTGAATATGGTGGTCAAAGATCCTTCACTTGTGGACGTGCGTTTTTGTATGTGTTTTCCGGATGTTTATGAAATTGGGATGTCCCATCTGGGGATTCAGATTTTGTATGATATGTTTAATCAGCGCAAGGATGTTTACTGTGAGCGAGTGTATTCACCCTGGGGTGATTTGGACAAGGTGATGCGGGAAGAAAAGATACCGCTTTTTTCTTTGGAGACCCAGGAGCCAGTGAAGAATTTTGACTTTCTGGGAATTACTCTTCAGTATGAAATGTGTTATACCAATATTCTGCAGATTCTTGATTTGTCAGGAATTCCTTTGGCATCAAATCAAAGAAGTGAGGAAGACCCCATTGTAATCGGCGGTGGTCCTTGTGTTTATAATCCCGAACCGATTAGTGATTTTTTTGATATTTTCTATATTGGTGAAGGAGAAACCGTATATGCTGATTTGATTGAGGCGTACAAGGAAAATAAAAAGGCGGGTGGAAGCAGAAAATCGTTTTTGGAAAAAGCGGCACAAATTGAAGGTCTTTATATTCCTTCTTTTTATGATGTTACTTATAAGGAGGATGGGACGCTAGAAACCTTTACTCCAAATAATAAATTTGCACCGGACAAGATAAAAAAGCAGGTAGAAATGAACCTTGGAGATACGGTATATCCGGAAAAACCATTGGTTCCTCTGGTAAGAGTAACGCAGGACCGGGTTGTTTTGGAAATTCAGAGAGGTTGTATTCGCGGCTGCCGGTTCTGTCAGGCGGGCATGATTTATCGGCCAATTCGGGAAAGAGACTTGGAATTCTTAAAAGATAAGGCTTATAAGATGTTAAAAGCTACGGGGCATGAGGAGATTTCTCTTAGCTCTTTAAGCTCCAGTGATTATTCTAAGCTGCAAGAGCTGGTTTACTTTTTAATTGATGAATTCCGGGAGAAAGGGGTTAATATTTCCCTTCCTTCTTTGCGAATTGATGCTTTTGCCCTGGATGTTATGAGTAAGGTGCAGGATATCAGGAAAAGTAGTCTTACCTTTGCGCCAGAAGCGGGTTCCCAACGTCTTCGGGATGTTATTAATAAGGGACTCTCTGAGGAGGATATTTTAAAGGGGGCAACCGATGCTTTTCAAAGTGGCTGGAATCGTGTGAAGCTATATTTTATGCTGGGTCTTCCTACGGAGACATTGGAGGATATAGAAGGGATTGCTGTATTATCGGATAAGATTGCCAGGGAATACTATAACATCCCGAAGGAAGAACGGAACGGGAAGGTACAGATTGTATCAAGCACTTCCTTTTTTGTACCCAAACCATTTACTCCATTTCAATGGACAAGGATGGTAACAGGGGAAGAATTCCTGGAAAAACAACGGTTTTTAAATGGTAAGATGAAAGAACAATTAAACCAAAAGAGTATTAAGTATAACTGGCATGAGGTTGAGGTAACCACGTTAGAAGGTGTGTTCGCCAGGGGAGACAGAAGGTTGAATCAGGTCATTAGAGATGCCTATGAATCCGGTTGTCTCTATGATGCATGGTCAGAGTATTTTAAATATGATAAATGGCTGGAGGCTTTTGCTAAAAATGGCATAGACTATACCTTTTATACCAATCGGGAGCGAATGGAAGATGAAGTCCTGCCGTGGGACTTTATTGATGTGGGAGTAACCAAAAAGTTCTTGTGGAAGGAATACCAGAGGGCTCAGCAAGGAGTCGTAACTCCGAACTGCCGTCAGTCCTGTGCAGGCTGTGGAGCAGCTTCTTTTGGCGGCGGTGTTTGTATAGAGACCAGTTCCGTTTGATTGTATGGGTGCAGAGAAAAGCACTTCACATCTTGATCAGAGGTGCGCCAGAGCGCACAGATAGGATTAAGTGAAGAAAAGCACTTCGCATCTTGATAAAAAGGTGCGCTAAAGCGCACAGACAGGAGTTAAGTATAAAATGATTAAAGTACGTGCAAAATTCTATAAGACAGGATCCATGCGTTTTATTGGCCATTTAGACATAATGCGTTATTTTCAAAAGGCGTTTCGTCGAGCGGATATTCCGGTGTCCTATTCTCAGGGCTTTAACCCTCATCAGCTGTTATCTTTTGCGTCACCACTAGGGGTAGGACATACCAGCGAAGGTGAATACCTGGATATTCAGATGGACCGGGAAGAAGACCTTAATCTGGTTAAAAATGCTTTGAATTCCACTATGACAGAGGAACTTCAAATCACTCAGATGATTCGTCTGAGTGAGGAGAGTAAAACCTCAATGGCTTTACTTGCAGGGGCAGACTATTTGCTTTCAGTAAAGGATGGTTATGATTTCCCTGATGGGTGGGAAGAAAAATTCATCTCTTTTATGAACCAGGAAGAGATTTTGATTATTAAGAAAACAAAGAAAAGTGAACAAACAATTAATTTGAAAGAATATATATATGAATATGCCTTTGAAAAAGAGACCTTTGAAAAAAAGACTGGACATATTTTTGAAGAAAAAACGGCCTTGGAATATGATAATAGTAAGAAGCTGTATCTGCAATTAACCTGTGGAAGTGTTTTGAATATTAAGCCTGAGCTTGTGATGGAGGAATTTTTGAAGTCAATGGATTTCCCTTATAATCCATATGCTTTTCAGGTTCACCGCATCGAAATGTATACCGATGTCAATGCCTTAAAGGGAGAGGTTAACACAAACACAGAAAAGGACAAGCGTAAACTGGTTTCGTTAGATAATTTAGGAGTCTAAGATGGGAGAAAAGCTGATTATTACCCGGCGGGATGGTTTTGTTATATCATCCGTATTAGAAGAAGATAAGCTGGTTCAGATTCATGCAGAAAAGATTTTAGCAGAGTCCTTTCTGGGAAATATATACTTGGGAAAAGTAAAAAATATTGTTAAAAACATTAACGCTGCCTTTGTGGAAATTAAGGACGGTGTTATATGCTATCTTCCTTTAGGGGAAAATAACAGCCCAATCTTTGCCAATGCAAAAAAAAATAACAAAATCAATGTTGGTGATACCATTATGGTTCAAATTAGCAAAGAGGATGTGAAAACAAAGGCTCCTTATGGAACTTGTAATCTCAATCTTTCCGGTAAATATGTTGTACTTACCCATGGAAAGCCCAAGATGGGGGTTTCCAGTAAAATTACGGAGATTGAAGAGCGGGAACGGTTAAAAAGACTTTTGGCAGAATATGAAAATGAAGACTATGGCTTTATCATTCGAACGAATGGAGCAGGAGAATCAAAGGAGCGGCTTCAAGGTGAAATGAATCGTTTGAAGGCATTATATGAAAATATCCTTACCTTTGGGATTCATAAAGCAAAATTTTCCTGCCTGTATCAGGCCCCACCTGCTTATATTTGTAGTATACGGGATGAGCTCTCGTCGCAGTTGAATGAAATTATTACAGATGACAAAGATTTTTTTGGAGAAATACAGGATTATCTAAACTGCTATCAGCCGGAAGACTTAGAAAAAATACGGTTCTTTGAGGATAATTCCATTGGCTTAAATGAAATTTACAGTATTGAGGCCCGTCTTAATAAGGCTCTTTTAAAACAGGTATGGTTAAAATCTGGTGGCAGCATTGTAATAGAACCAACGGAAGCTCTGACTGTAATTGATGTAAATACCGGGAAAGCGATCCGTGGCAATAAAAATGTCCAGGAAACCTTTCAAAAAGTTAATTTGGAAGCAGCGTCTGAGATTGCCAGACAAATCCGTCTGCGAAACCTGTCAGGAATTATTATCGTGGACTTCATTGGACTGGACTCACCAGAGGCAAATCAGGAGCTCTTAAAGAACTTTGAAAAGGCGTTAAGTAAAGACCCGGTGAAAACAACCCTGGTGGATATGACCCCCCTTGGATTGGTGGAAATAACCCGAAAAAAGGTTCGAAAACCATTGCATGAACAGCTAAAAAATAGTATAATCTAATTAAGTAAAAAAGTGAAATAACAAAAAATACTTTATGAAGGTAATTCATAAGCAGGAGGTGTGTTTATGCGGGTAAAGGTAATTATGCTACCGTTTAAAGACCTTAATTGTATTTCCCTGGAGGATACATTAGGTAAGGCAATGGAGATTCTGGATGCAAAGAACCTGTTATCAATGCCAGTAGTAGAAGGACAGAAATTTATTGGTGTATTGTCAAAGCAGCATACGTATGAGTCTTTTTTTAAAAAGTATACCTGCAGCAGGGAAGAGTTCTTTTCCTTAAAAGTCAGCGAACTCATGAAGGACAAAATGGAAACAGTTGATAAAAATATCCGGATTGAAGAAGCTGCCGCCATGTTTATCCGTTCCAAAGTTCGTTTTATCCCTGTCACCAATGAAAAAGGTGATTTGGAAGGAATCATAACCCAACAGGCCGTATTTAAATATTATCAGAAGCTGTTTGGCGAGAAACATAGCTGTATCACCATTCTTTGCCACGATTACAAGGGAACCCTTGCCAAGATTTGTGAGATTATCGCCAAGGGTGATGGCAATATTAAGAACATAGTTGGTGTTGATACAGAAGTTATGGGAATTCAGGAGTACTTCCTGCGAATTGATACAGATGACCAGGAAAGCTTTGACAAGATCATAAAAGATTTAGAAAAGAACAAATATGATGTTCGTCATATTCGTTATGTAAAGCAAGAAAAGTAGGAAAACAAACCTAAAACTAAAAAAGAAGTAAATAGAAAAAGAATTAAAATTAGCTAATAGGTGAAAATAACTAATAGTTGAAAATAAAATTGAAAGCAAAATTGAAAGCAAAATACAAAGGGTAAAAGTCAAAAGGGTAAAATACAAAAATGTTGTCAAGGTTTGGAAAAAATATCTTGACAACATTTTCTATTTGTGGTTAAATAATTTTGTGTGCCGCACGGCGAGGTAAAAAAAGAGTTGACGCTACACTCAAAGATTGTTTTTGTAAGAATTATCTTATTTAAAACAGCACCATAGCTGGCGAGTAATTATAATAGGAGGTGCCATATGTACGCAATTATTGCAACAGGTGGTAAACAGTACAAAGTAGCTGAAGGCGATGTAATCAGAGTTGAAAAACTTGGTGCTAATGCTGGTGAAACTGTAACATTTGACCAAGTTCTCGTAGTGAATAATGGTGAAGTGAAAGTTGGAAATCCAACTGTTTCAGGAGCAACTGTTTCTGCAACCGTCGTAAAAGAAGGTAAAGCAAAAAAAGTTATCGTTTACAGATACAAGAGAAAAACTGGATATCACAAAAAGAACGGCCACAGACAGCAGTTCACTCAAGTTAAGATTGAAAAAATCAATGCTTAATTATGATAAGAATTACAATTAAAAAAAATTCTTACGGCGTTTATAACGGCTTTCTTGTAAAAGGACATGCAGGATATGGAGAATATGGTAAAGACATTGTCTGTGCCGCAGTTTCCGTATTGGTTATAAACACAATCAATTCCATTGAGACGTTTACTGAGGATGCATTCCAACTGGATACAGACGAAGAGACCGGATTGATTGACTTTCAAGTTGTTTCGGACATTAGCTCTGAGACAAAACTTTTGCTGGATTCGCTTCTTTTAGGCTTAAAAGGTATTACTGCGGATTACGGCACAGAATTTATTAAATTAGATTAAACCATGTTTTGTTTTATACAAAACTTAAACTTTAAGGAGGTGTAAGACAATGTTGAATATGAACCTTCAATTTTTCGCTCATAAAAAGGGAGTTGGTTCTACCAAGAACGGTAGAGATTCTGAATCCAAGAGATTAGGAGCAAAAAGAGCTGATGGACAGTTTGTATTAGCTGGAAATATCCTTTACAGACAACGTGGAACTAAGATTCATCCAGGTGTTAACGTTGGTCGTGGTGGAGACGATACATTATTTGCATTAGTAGATGGTGTTGTTCGTTTCGAAAGAAAGGGTAGAGATAAAAAGCAGGCATCTGTATACCCAGTTGAAGCAAAATAATTTGTAACAGATTGAGGGCTCCAATGGCATGGCTATTGGAGCTTTTCTAAATAATGAGGTGAAGAGATGTTTGCAGATAGTGCAAAAATATATATACGTTCCGGTAAAGGCGGAGACGGACATGTGAGTTTTCGTCGAGAATTGTTTGTGGCTGCCGGCGGACCAGATGGTGGGGACGGTGGAAAAGGCGGTAATATTATCTTTGAGGTAGATGAAGGATTAAATACCTTGAATGAATTCCGTCATATCCGAAAATACTGTGCAACCGATGGCGAACAAGGAAAAAAACGGAACTGTCATGGGGCCGATGGCGATGATCTGGTGATAAAAGTGCCACCAGGAACGGTCATTAAAGATACAGAAACCGGACAGGTAATTACGGACATGTCCCATGAAAACAGACGTGAGGTGGTACTGCGGGGAGGCTATGGTGGAAAAGGAAACCGTCATTATGCCACTGCTACCATGCAGGTGCCTCAGTATGCCCAGCCAGGAAAACCAGGAGTAGAGTTAAATGTAACTCTGGAATTAATGGTGATTGCAGATGTAGGGCTGGTAGGCTTTCCTAATGTAGGAAAATCCACATTCTTATCACGTGTAACCAACGCGAAGCCAAAGATTGCCAATTATCATTTTACGACATTAAATCCCAATCTGGGTGTAGTAGATCTGGAGGGAACCGATGGATTTGTAATTGCGGATATTCCAGGATTGATTGAAGGAGCATCGGAGGGAATTGGTCTTGGTCATGAGTTTTTAAAACACATCGAACGCACCAAGGTGATTATTCATATTGTTGATGCCGCTTCTACAGAGGGTCGTGACCCCCTTTTGGATATTAAGACCATAAATGAAGAGTTGATTCAATATAATCCTGACTTGGCAAAAAAACCACAGGTTATTGCGGCTAATAAATGTGATGTGTTTTTTGGAACCGAAGAAGATACGGTTATCTCACTGTTAAAAGAAGAATTTGAACCCCAGGGAATTTCCGTTTACCCTATTTCCGCGGTAAGTGGAAAAGGTGTGAAAGAACTTCTCTATCACGTAAGGGAAATGCTGGATCAACTTGATAATGAGCCAATTATCTTTGAACGAGAATATTTTCCACAGGATAATACTATTATGGAAGAACCCTATACTGTGGAAAAAGCCGAAGATGGTCTGTATGTGGTAGAAGGCCCGCGAATCGAACGGATGCTTGGCTATACTAATCTGGATTCAGAGAAAGGTTTTGATTTCTTCCAACGATTCCTTAAGGATAATGGTATCCTGGATGAATTAGAAGCTTTAGGCATTAATGAAGGCGATACAGTAAGGATGTATGGTCTTGAATTCGACTATTATAAGTAACCAATGGATGAATAGATAGGAGAAACAGAAAGGTTATGACAAGTAAACAAAGAGCATATTTAAAAGGTCTTGCTATGAATCTGGAACCAATCTTTCAGGTAGGTAAGGGTGGTTTGACACCAGAAATTGTAAAGGCATTAGATGAAGTGTTGGAAGCAAGGGAACTGATTAAAATCAGTGTCTTAAAAAACTGTCTGGACGACCCGAAGGAAATTGCCTCCATCATGGGAGAGAGAACCCGTTCACAGGTGGTTCAGGTAATTGGCAAAAAAATAGTTTTATATCGTGAATCAAAAGAAAAAAAGAAGATCGAACTGCCGAAATAAACGGAATGCTTTAATGAAGCACAGAGGTTCAAAAGCGGGAGGTAAAAGGCATGAGAAAAATCGGTATTATGGGCGGAACGTTTAATCCCATTCATAATGGTCATCTTGCCATAGCCGAAGAAGCAAAGGAACAGTTTGGGTTGGAAGAAATCTGGTTTCTGCCTTCCAAAAAGCCGCCTCATAAGCGAAATGAAATAATTGCGGAAAACGAAATGCGAATGGATATGGTTGCTTTGGCCATAAAACCCTATCCATTTTTTGTCATGTCTGATTTGGAGATGAACCGGGAAGGCTATTCCTATACAGCGGATACCTTACAAGAACTGGTAAATCGTTATCCCGAAGATTCATTTTATTTTATTGTTGGCTCCGATTCTCTCCACTATATGGAAAAATGGTATATGCCGGAACAAATCTTTCAGCTTTGCACGGTTCTTGTTGCTCCAAGACTTCCAGCCACTCTGGAGGCTGATGAAAGACAAAAAGAGAAGCTGGAAGCAGAATATGATGCTCATATCCATTTTATCAGAATGGAGCCACTGGAAATTGCCTCCTCAGGGCTTTTGAAATTGTTTCAAGAAGGCCAGGATATCAGTCCTTTTGTTCCAGCTTCCGTTGAAGAGTATATAAAACAAAATAAACTCTATGGTTACCATACAAAGAGAACAGAAGTGCCACATAAATGGGACCTGGTGGAGCTTCAAAAGCTACTTAAAAAGGAACTTACACCAAGGCGTTATGTCCATACACTGGGAGTTATGCATACTGCTTTGTCACTGGCAATGTGTTATGGTGAAAATCCGGAAAAGGCAAAAGAAGCAGGATTACTCCATGATTGTGCAAAGTGCCTTTCTGATACCCAGTTATTAGCAGAATGTGCAAAAAATGGCCTTTTCATAACCGAAAAAGAACGGCAATATCCTTATCTTCTCCACGGAAAGCTTGGGGCATATTATGCCCGGAAGCGGTTTGGAGTAGAAAATGAAGATATTTTAAATGCAATCTGCTATCATACCACCGGGCGGCCTAAAATGAGCCAACTGGAAAAGATTGTATTTATTGCAGATTATATTGAACCAGGTCGAAATGAAATACCAGGACTTAAGGAAATACGTGATATTGTATTTCAAAATCTTGATGGTGCAGTATTTATGGCATTGAAAAATACCATTCAATATATTAATGAAACGAATCCAGAAAGTCTTGATTATACGGCTGTTGAAGCATATGAATATTACAAAAAGAAATTGAGAACCAATTAAATGCATGAAATTTTTAACCAATAAATATTAAAAAATGGGAACTTGAAAACTAATATTATAAAAGAGAACTTTAAACTAATATTACAAAAGAGAACTTGGAAACTAGTATTAGAAAAAGAAAATTGAAAACTAATAAAAAAATAGATAGAAAATAGTTAGGAGGATCTTATGATTCAACCAAATGAAATTACTAAAATTGTAGTAAATGCATTAGAGGAAAAAAAAGGGGAAGATATACAGATTATTGAAATTGGGGATATTTCTGTAATTGCAGATTATATGATTATTGCAAACGGAGGCAACTCCCCACAGGTACAAGCACTGGCTGATAATGTTGAGGATGCTTTAGGACGTGTAGGGGTGGAACCAAGGGCAATTGAAGGAATACGCAACAGCAGTTGGATTCTGATGGATTATAATGATGTAATTGTTCATGTATTTTCCAAAGAAGATCGATTATTTTATGATTTGGAACGAATCTGGCGGGATGGAAAACTGATTGATAAAGATTCATTATAAATGCTTACTTAATAATTCATTATAAAGTTGATTAGTGGTAGCTTAATAATTAATAAAGAAACAGAGTATCTACAGAAAATAGACTGTGATACTCTGTTTTAATTTTGGGATAAATAGGTTTTTCATCCGCATTCCAGAAAAATCATCCTCACCGATGGGTTCGTTATTTAGAATTTAGCATTAGGAGTATTTACGAAACAAGCCAACTACTTTTCCTAATATCTCTACCTGGTCTACAATAATTGGATCCATAAAATCATTTTCCGGTTGAAGGCGAAAATGTCCATTTTCTTTATAGTAGGTTTTAACCGTAACGGAATCATCAATAAGAGCGACAACCATCTCACCATTCTTGGCGGTAGACTGCCGCATAACCATAATACGATCACCATCTAGAATTCCAGCATTAATCATGCTTTCACCTTTAACATAAAGCATAAAAGTCTCTTCCCGTGGAACATCCTCTGATAAAAGAGGGAAATAACCGTCAATATTTTCTACGGCCAGTATCGGCTGTCCAGCAGTAACGGTGCCGACAATTGGTATATTTACAATCTCACGACGGGACAAGTTAAAGCTGTCATCTACAATCTCAATCGCCCGGGGTTTGGTTGGGTCACGACGGATATATCCGTTCTTTTCCAACGTCTCAAGGTGAGAGTGAACAGAAGAAGTTGACTTTAAGTTAACTGCTTCGCAGATTTCACGAACGGCAGGGGGATATCCTCTGTTAAGAATCTCATTCTTTATGTAATCTAAGATTTCTTTTTGCTTTGTGCTAATCTTTCCATAGCTCATAAATAAACTCCTCCAATCAAAGGAACAGAAACCAAAATCAGGGTGTTCTGTTGTTTTTTTTCATTATATCAAAAGAAAAGACTTGTGTCAAACGAATGTTCGAAAAAACTATTGACAAAAGAAAATATGTTCGATATAATACAAATAGAAAACAAATGTTCGTATCGTATGTTCGATTTGGAGGGATTACACAATGAGAGAAAAAAAATGGATGGTATCAATTGCAGTTTTAGTTCTGGCTATTATTATGATGACTCTGGGACTTACGTCAAAGGCAGTGAATGCTTCTGATGGGATTGAACGAGAGAAGAGTGTAGCATATATCACCATATCAGAAGGAGATACTCTCTGGAATATTGCTTGTGACTATTATACAACGGAATACAAAGATGTTAATGCACTGATAAAAGAGATTAAGGACACAAATCACATTGGCGATAATGTGTATATTGGACAGAAGATTATTGTTCCACATTATATAGAACGGGCTGTTTTTTAGATAGTTATTCAGGTACTTTTATATGAATCAAAGTTATATCATAGATTCTTACCTTGCATTATATTGTATATTACCTAGTATAAGCGATTTTAATTAACTTGATGTTATCAATTCGTCGAATTCCAGTAATGCTTTCAGGTATTATAATTGAAAACATATAGTTAATTAAAATCGCTTATACTAGTGTACTGTATCATTCATAATTAGCTAAACAGCACTGCCTATTTTGCCATCTGCCGCGTTGTCATCAGTCAGCGTATCCCACTACGCCTCCATCTTCCGCCTTGCAGCTGACAAAATATTCAGCACTGTTTAGCTAAAGATGAATGATACAGCACACTAGCCGCTTATTATATTTTGTAAAATATTATTTT
>JAVBLX010000067.1:0-40232 GCA_031553075.1 Acetivibrio sp. | reverse complement strand
GTTTAGGGGTTCTTTGACGAATCTTCGATAACCTAGGGGAAAATGCCCATGGACGGGCATTTTAGAGTGAGTGGACAAGGATGTCCATCGAACTCGACCCGTAAAGAGCCACTGTCTAGTGGATTCGTCTTAGAACCCCTTAACCTGCGGAGCTGGAGTGTTTTCCACCACCAAGTCTCTTTTGGGCGCCCTTTCCATTGCCCCTCATCCAGCGTACGGGTTCCATCCCCCCAGTTTGTCACCTAACTCCCAATATGGTAGTTTTAGATTAATAAATAACATCTATTTCGCCCGAAAATAGGTGGGAAAAAGGCTAACTTTATTTGACGGATATTATATAAGGTGTTAGAATTAAATTTGGTTTATTAGAGAAGAAATACAAATTACAAAGGAAGGCTGAACCAAACCATGGGAATCCAGAAAGAAAATTGGTTTATTAAAAATAAAAAGGCAGATTTCGATTTGATTGGAAGCTCCTTTCAAATCAGTCCTACATTGGCGCGGCTAATTGTAAATAGAGGCGTTACAAGCAATGAGGAGTTGGAACAGTATTTAAATTCATCTATGAAGCACATGCATAATCCACTGCTGATGAAGGATTTGGATAAAGCCTGTAATCTTTTGGTGGAGAAGATAAAAATGGGAAAAACCATTCGCGTCATTGGTGATTATGATGTGGATGGTGTTATGGCTACTTACATATTGGTAAAGGGGATTTCCCTTTGCGGAGGTAATGTGGATTTTGAAATTCCAGATCGAATAAAAGACGGTTACGGGATTAATATACAAATTGTGGAAGCGGCTATCCAGGATGGAATTGATACCATTGTTACCTGTGATAATGGAATCGCTGCAAGAGACCAGGTGAATCTGGCAAAAAAGGCCGGACTTACGGTTATTATCACCGACCATCATGATATCCCCATTGAAGAGGGCGTTCCTCAGGCGGATGCCGTGGTGAATCCTAAACAGGCAGAGTGTGGATATCCATTTGAAGGAATCTGTGGGGCGGTTGTGGCATTTAAGCTTGTTGAGGTCTTGTTTGATAAATGTTTTATTGATCGGGAAAAAATATTGGATTTTGTAGAATTCGCTGCCATTGCTACTGTTTGCGATGTTATGGACTTGGCTGGCGAGAACCGCATTATTGTAAAGGAAGGCTTGAAACGGTTTTCAGATACAAAAAACCTGGGATTAGCAGCGTTGACTGAAGCGTGTGGTCTGCTGGGAAAAGATATCAGTGCCTATCATTTTGGATTTGTCATTGGACCATGTATCAATGCGTCTGGGCGACTGGAGTCTGCAAAAATAGGTTTGAATCTGTTGTTATGTGAAGAAAAGGAAATGGCCATATCTTATGCCAAAGAATTAAAAATGCTTAACGATGAGCGTAAGGGCATGACCCAGGAAAATCTGGAACAGGCGATTGAACTGGTAGAAGCAGGACAACTCCTGGATGATAAGGTTTTGGTGGTATATTTACCAGAGTGTCACGAGAGCCTGGCGGGTATTATCGCAGGGAGGCTCAGGGAACGGTACAATAAACCGGTTTTGGTACTTACCAAAGGCGAAGAAGGAGTGAAAGGCTCCGGGCGGTCGATTGAAGAGTATAATATGTTCGAAGAATTAAGTCAATGCAAGGAACTGCTGAATAAATTCGGCGGTCATCCCATGGCAGCAGGGCTTTCTTTGGATGAAAATAAAGTGGAGACTCTTCGCAGACGTCTAAATGAAATAACCCTTCTTACGGATGAAGATTTAATTCTAAAGGTTTCCTTTGATATGGTATTGCCGCTGGAAGAAATCAGTCTTGGATTAATCCGCCAGCTTGAGCGGCTGGAGCCTTATGGGAAAGGAAATCCAAAACCCTTGTTTGCTTTGAAGGATGTAGAAGTGGTAAATGGAAGACGGTTAGGTGCAAATGGAAACTTTGCCAGACTGAATATAAGAACCAAAAGTTCAAGAGGAAATTATACAGCAATGGTATTTCAGAATATGCTTGCCCTGGAGGAAACCGTAAATGAAAAGTACGGCGTAGGTGCCTTTGATGACATGCTCCGGGGGGCGGGAACATTTATCATGGATTTCGTGTTTTCAGTAGATATTAATGAGTATAATGGAACGGAATCGGTACAATTAATCATTCAGAATTTTCGCTAGTACATCGAAGATTAAATAGTTGATAGATTCGCTGAGGATGATTTTTCGAGAGTGCAAATGAAAAAACGTAGGCGTAGCGGGCTATACTGAGGCTTTTTCGTTTGTGCTCTCGAGAAAGCAGCGAATGGTCTATTTTTTGTGCCGCTGATTGCGGCATGACGGGAAGTGTGAAGGAGAAAGTTTTCACACCCCCTGATTTGTATGCGTGCAGGCGTGCGCAGACGGGAGCCAAGAGTGAAATAAAACTTTCACTCCCCCTTATTTGAACGCGCGCAGATAGGAGCCAAATATGATACAATTATCATGTCACGAAGTAAAAAAATATTATGGGGCAGAGCTTGTTCTTGAAAATGTTACCTTTGAAGCCAATGAAGGAGAACGAATTGCCCTGATTGGTAAGAATGGCACAGGGAAAACAACTATTTTAAGAATTATCACTGGGGAAGAGAATCTGGATGGTGGAACCGTTTCCTTGCGAAAAGGGGCACAGATTGGTTATCTGGAACAGCTTCCACGATATGATAATAACAAGACGGTTCGGCAGATACTGGAACTGGCTTTTGAGGAGATCTTTTCGATACGAGAAAATCTGGATAAACTGGAAAAGAGTATGTCTGAGGTTGAAGGAGCAGAGCTGGAGCGGATGCTTAAGCGTTATAGTGCCTTAAGTACCGAGTACGAGCATAAAGGCGGATACGAAATCGAAGAACGGCTGGGGCGGATATGCACTGGCTTGAAACTGAGTGATGAATTTTTGCTTAAGCCATTTAATCTACTGAGCGGAGGAGAAAAGACTTTGGCAGGACTAGGCAAGGTGTTGCTGCAAAATCCGGATATTCTTATTCTGGATGAGCCCACCAACCATTTAGACATCTCTCTGCTGGCATGGCTGGAAGATTATTTAAAGAATTATAAAGGAACCGTCCTGATGGTATCCCATGACCGATATTTTCTGGACCTTGTGGCCAACCGAGTGTTGGAGGTGGCGGATGGGTGTCTTACAGAGTACCTGGGCAATTATTCTTATTATGTAGAGGAAAAGAGGATAAGACAGGAAAACCAGTTAGCCGCCTATAAGGAAAACCAGAAGAAAATCAAAGCCATGGAAAAGGCGATCAAGGATATGCGTATATGGGCGGAACAGGCTGATAACGCAAAGATGTTTAAGCGTGCGGCCTCCATGCAGAAGCGACTGGACCGTATGGATAAGGTTGAGAAGCCCAAAAACGAAGGAAAAGGAATGCGGGTGTTGTTTGATGAAGGAGAGCGTTCTGGTAAAGATGTTCTGTTAATAGAAGAATTGGAAAAATCCTTTGGTGAAAAGCAATTATTTGAGTGTTTGGATATGGAGGTTTACTTTAAGGAGCATATTGCCCTTATTGGTAGAAATGGCTGCGGGAAGACAACGCTCCTCAAAATGGTGTTAGGAGAAGAGAATCCCGACCGGGGTAAGATACAAATCGGTGCCAGTCTGAAGATTGGTTATCTGCCTCAGCAGGTGTCCTTTGAAAATGAAGAGCTTACTATCCTGGAAACCTTCCGGGACGGACTGACCATCGGTGAGGGAAATGCAAGAGAGCTTCTTGCCCGTTATCTGTTCTATGCGGATAGTGTCTTTAAGAAAGTAAAGAATCTTTCTGGTGGTGAGAAAAGCCGATTGCTGCTGGCGATCCTCATGCAGAAGGAGGTTAATTTTCTGATTTTGGACGAACCTACCAACCATCTGGATATTGTTTCCAGAGAAAACCTGGAAGAGGCACTTCTGACTTTTCAGGGAACCATTTTATTTGTTTCTCACGACCGGTATTTTATCAACCGGATTTCCACCAGAATCCTGGAACTGGAAAATGGCGAAGGTGTAAGCTATATTGGTGACTATGATTTTTACCATGAAAAAAAGACCGCTTGTGAGACTGAGAACAAGGAACGTCTCACACGTACAAGCTTGCCGAGCCGGAAAGAATTGACGAATCAGAAGGGACTACAAGGGCAAAAAGAATTACCAGGGAAAAAGGGCGCTCTGATCGAAGGACTCCAAAAAGACAGTACAAAGCAGAGCTTGGAAAAGAAGTGGCAGAAAACAGAGAAACCGGGAAAAACCTCCTATAAGGCAGAGCGCCTGGAAGAAGAAATAAAACAGCTGGAGGCAGAAAAAGAACAGGTGGAGCTGGCTATCTCCCAGACCGAATCCGATTACGTCCGTTTGCTGGAGCTGGAAAAAGAGAAAGCAGAAGTGGAAAAAGTGCTGGAAGAAAAGCTGGAAGAGTGGATAACTTATATTGGATAAAGGAAAAAATAGTGTGCTGAAGCACACAGATGGGAGCCAAGTGCAGAAAAGAATTTGCACTCTTGACTAAAAGCGTGCAAAGCACGCAGTTAAGCTAAGTTGAACAAAAAATGCGTGTTCAACGATTGATAGTGCGCGTCGCAACGCGCAGATGGGTATAAAAATGATAAAAGAACGATTGAGTTTACTGAGAAATGAAATGAAACAGAAAGGAATTGATATCTACGTAGTACCTACTTCTGACTTCCACGAATCAGAATATGTAGGAGAGTATTTTAAAGCTAGAAAATACATTACTGGATTTAGTGGTTCTGCCGGAACGGCTGTTATCACTTTGGAGGAGGCTGGACTCTGGACAGATGGAAGGTATTTTATCCAAGCGGCGAACCAACTCAAGGAGACAACTGTAGAACTTTATAAAATGGGTGAAGACGGCGTTCCTACGGTAAATGAGTTCGTGAAGAATAAATTACAATCCGGAGGCTGTCTTGGATTTGACGGTCGGGTTATAAATGGGAAGTTAGGCAGTGATTTGGAAGAAATAGTGAAGGAAAAGCAAGGGTCTATTGTTGTAGAATACGACTTGGTTGGACAAATCTGGAATGACCGCCCACCATTCTCTAAAGAAAAAGCTTATGTTTTGGATGTGAAATATGCAGGTGAATCAGCCGGTGAAAAAATGGAAAGACTTCGGGAGAAGATGAAAGAGAAGGGCGCCAGTGCCCATGTGATTACTTCTCTGGATGATACGGCATGGTTGTTTAATATCCGTGGAAATGATATTGAAAGCTTTCCAGTCGTTCTTTCCTATGGGGTAATTACGCTGGAAAAAAGCTATTGGTTTGCTCATAAAGAAGTAATGACCGAGCAGGTAAAAAGGCATCTGGAAGAGAATGAAATTATTTTGAAAGAATATGAGGAAATCTATGAATTTCTCCCCACCCTTGGAGCAAAGGAAGTTGTATTAATGGACAAATCCTGTGTGAACTTCCGAATTTGCCATTGCCTGAATAAAGGAATCAAAGTGATAGATGAAAGCAACCCGACCCAGTTCATGAAGGCCATAAAAAACCCGGTTGAACTGGAAAATACCAGAAATGCCCATATTAAAGATGGTGTTGCTGTAACGAAATTCCTTTATTGGTTAAAGAAGAATATTGGCAAAGAAGAAATCACGGAAATCAGTGCATCAGACTACTTGGAAGCACGGAGAAAGGAGCAGGAAGGCTTTATTGAGCTGAGCTTTGATACGATTAGTGCATACGGAGCCAATGCAGCGATGATGCATTATTCAGCAACGGAAGAATCCAATGGGGTACTGAAGCCAGAAGGCTTTTTGCTGGTGGATTCCGGTGGACATTATTTTGAAGGTTCTACTGATATAACCAGAACCATTGCTCTTGGCGACTTGACCTATGAGCAAAAGCTGCACTTTACAACGGTAACCCGCTCCAATCTCAATCTGGCAGCGGCAAAATTCCTTTATGGATGTACCGGTATAAACCTGGATATTTTGTCTCGTGGTCCATTATGGGATTTGGGAATTGACTATAAATGCGGAACCGGACACGGAATCGGCTATCTTTTAAATGTTCATGAAGGACCGAATGGGTTCCGTTGGCGAATCGTACCAGAACGAAAAGACAGCGGAAAGCTGGAGGCTGGAATGATTACCACCGATGAACCTGGCGTTTATATAGAAGGAAAATATGGAATTCGTACGGAAAATGAATTAATCTGCCTGGAAGGGGAGAAAAACCAGTACGGACAGTTTATGTATTTTGAAAACATAACCTATGCTCCTATTGATTTGGATGCAATTTTACCAGAAGAGATGACCATCAGTGATAAGAAAAAGTTAAATGATTATCATAAAATGGTATATGAAAAGCTTGCCCCATACCTTACACCGGAAGAACAGGAATGGCTCAAGGAAAATACCCGTGAGATTTAATACATGAAAAAATTTTTTCCCGCATAGATTCAGCAGGGATAAACTCCTTACAATATCTGGATTAAGGAAAAAGTAAGAAATGTTAAGGGAAACTATATTGTAACCAGTCTGTGAATCCAATAAAATAAGACTCACAGACTGGCAAGCATAGGGCGGTCAAGTGAAGTATGTTTTTTTACTTTGCAAAAGGATGCAAAAAGATTGTATCATGAATGCATACGGTATAAAGTCAAAAGAATGCGGCAGCCTTGCGAATAGACGGGAGTTAACAGGTTATGAAAGAAACTACACGGAAAAAGTTAAAATCAGCAGCATTTCTAAGCCCTAGTCTCATAGGGCTTATGGTGTTTTTCGTGTTGCCATTTTTAGTGGTAATATATTATGCTCTTGTGGATAACCCTATAAATCATGAATTTGTATTTTTACAAAATTTTGTCTACGTATTACATAATCAGGCCTTTTTAAAGGCGGCTCAGAATACAGCGGTGTTTTCCGCTATTACAGTACCATTGGCGGTGGTATTGTCACTTTTGCTGGCGATGCTGTTGGACAGCCGGATTCCATTTCGCAGTCAATTTCGGACCTTCTTCTTAAGCCCGATGATGGTGCCAGTTGCTTCGGTTGTGTTAATCTGGCAGGTTATTTTCCATTATAACGGAGCATTAAATGGTACATTGGCACATTTTGGAATGAATCAGGTTGACTGGATGAAGTCGGAATACAGTCAGATTGTAATCGGAATCCTGTTCCTGTGGAAAAACCTGGGTTACAATATGATTTTGTTTATGGCAGCCCTGGGGAATATACCAAGAGAATTATTGGAGGTTACGGCACTGGATAGCTCAAGCTCTTTCGTTCAGTTTTTCTACATCAAGCTTCGGTACCTTTCTCCTACCATATTATTTGTTACCATTTTATCTTTGATTAATTCTTTTAAAATATTTCGGGAAGTCTACCTTATGACAGGAGATTACCCTTATGATACCCTGTACCTGCTGCAGAACTTTATGAACAATACATTCTTGTCCATGGATTACCAGAAGCTGTCGACTGCCGCCATTTTAATGGCCATTGTCATGGTAGGGATTATTGGATTGTTATTTTTTGCAGAGAACAAATACGGGGAGGACGTGGAAGGATGACAATTAAGAAGCGTTACTTTGGAAGAGGGCTAAGAACCTTAATTGCGGCGGCCATTGCGATCCTGTTTCTTATGCCCACGGTGCTCACCATGGCCAATTCCTTTATGTCTGTGGGTGAGATTAAGGCCAATTACGGAGCGATTCTGGATAATTCCAGCAGCAATCGCCAAGGCGGAAAGATTTATATTTCCGAAAAGGTAAATCTAAAGTTTATCCCCGATATGGTTTCCTTTAGCCAATATATTACCGTTCTTTTTAAAAGTCCGGATTATTTATTCAAATTTTGGAACTCTGTTATACTGGTAGTTCCCATCGTGTTTTTTCAGCTGGCGATAGCATCGGGAGCGGCGTACAGCTTTACCCGTTTCAGAGGAAGGAAAAAGGAAATGATTTTTTTCCTCTATATCATTCTGATGCTCATGCCTTATCAGGTAACGCTGGTTCCCAATTTCCTGGTTTCTAAATGGATTGGTATCCTGGATACCAGATGGGCCATATTACTACCGGGATTCTTCGCCCCCTTCAGTGTGTTTCTCTTAACAAAATTTATGAGGAGGATTCCTATATCATTAATTGAGTCAGCACAGATAGACGGTGGTGGAGAGTGGCAGATTTTTACGAGAGTATGCCTGCCTATTTGTAAGAGCTCATTGTTTTCCATTATCATTCTGGTATTTATTGATTATTGGAATATGGTGGAGCAGCCCCTCATATTATTGTCAGATGTGGATAAACACCCCTTGTCGGTATTTTTATCCAAGATTAATACGGGCGAAGTGGGATTAGCATTTGCTGTGGCTACCATTTACATGGTACCGCCGTTGTTGATGTTTTTATATGGAGAAGAATATCTGGTAGAAGGAATTGCATATTCCGGAGCCGTAAAAGGATAGAGAAGGAGAGAGGAATTTAATATGGAAGAAAAGGCTAGAAAGAGGAGAGAGTGGATTAAGAATGCGGCCATCGTATTTTTAGTTGTGTTGCTAGTACTGACATTTTTCTCAAATACGATTATGAACTATTCCCTCCCGGAGGTATCTGCCCAGTATAGCATGGGAGGTAATATTTCCTCCAAGGTGCGGGGGACGGCGACAGTAGAGGCAGTAGAACCCTACAAAATCATTGTGGAAGAGAAGCGGCTGGTAGAGGAAGTGAAAATCCATACCGGTGATATCATAGAAAAAGACCAGCTGTTGTTTGTCCTTGGTGAAGGGGATGAAACAGCCATAGCAGAAGCTGAGGATGCATTGGCAGCGGCTAATTTGGAATATCAGCAAAAGATTCTCAGTATGTCCACGGAAGAGTCAAACAAGAACCTGGATGTTAGATTTGCCAAAGAGGACTATGAAAAAGCCCTCAAAGTATTAAAAGAATCCAAGGAAAAGGCAACTGACATTAAAAGTGCAGAAAAAGAAATTGCCAAAATTCAAAAAAAAGTAGATGAATATACCGACTATGTGGAAGAGTATACCAAAGAACTTGCTGAATTAGAAAAGCAGGAGCCGGAAGCATTGAAAGAGCAGGCGGTTTATGACAATGCCAAAACTGCTTTGGAACTGGCAAATGAAGAACTGAAGACTGCTCAGGAAAAGCTGACCCGCCTGAAAGATATTATTAACCGATTTGGCGATGAAGAAGGAACAGACCATGATGGGATTAGCTATAGCCAGTTTTATTCAGCGAAAAGTTCTTATTCAAGTGCCGTCTCCGCTGTTTATACCTGTGAAGATAAGGTCAGCAAAGCCCAGCTGGAATTTAATGCGGCAGAACGAGCTTTAAATGCCGCTAAAAAAGCAGGTCAATCAGGGATTAAAGCAGATATTGACTTTACACAGGAATTGCTAGATGATGCAAATGAAGTTCTGATTGCCCAAAAAGCAGAACTTGATAAAGAAAACAAAGCACTGGAAGCATTGAAAAAGGATTATGTTGAAAAACCTCAGGCAGAGGAAAACGTAAAGGCAGCAGAGCGTGCCTATTTGAAGATGCTTCCGGGAAATAACGGCACCGTGTCTAATCTGGAGCTTGACACGATTAAGAAGAAGATCGAACGCCTGGAAGAAAAACTGGGACGACTGAAAGACAGCAGCGGCACCAGTGAAATCCGATCCAAGGTAGCAGGGGTTGTCAGTGCTGTAAATTATGTGGCAGGAGAAACCATTACACCGGAAAATCCACTGGCAGTGATTGAGCTTACTGACCGAGGTTATACGGCAAGCCTGACCGTTACCAATGAACAAAGCAAGCTGGTTCAGCAGGGAAATGTTGCAGAGATTCTGAATATTTGGAACGATAATGTAACCGCAACCCTTACCAGTATTAAGAACGATCCAAATAGCCCGGGAGCCAAGAAAATATTAACCTTTACCATAACGGGAGAGGTATCAGTGGGCCAGACCCTGGAATTGTCAGCCGGAGAAAGAAGTGCTTTCTATGATGTAATTGTTCCAAACAGTGCCATCCGGGAGGATAACAAAGGAAAATTCGTACTGACGGTACAGGTAAAGAATAGCCCGTTGGGCAACCGATACATTGCTACAAGGCTGGATGTTGAGGTACTGGCATCAGATGAAAACGCTTCGGCTGTATCCGGCTCCACCATGGGAAGCGAGTTTATTATCAAAACCTCGACAAAGCCAATTCAGGATGGCATGCAGGTGCGGCTGGTTGAAGGAGGAAATGCATGGTAAGCTGGATAAAGAGACATGGAAAGCTGATCGTGTGCTTGGTATTGTTTCTTACGGGGTGCTTTTGTATGTGGCGGATTCACTCCATTAGCGGGGCCCTGATTTCCCAACAGGGGGCTGAGCGCTGGGGGGATAAAGAGCACTCTTACGCACAGGTTTCTGCCTTCTTTTTACAGGAAGCCGGGATATCTGAAAATGCCATTAGCGGGTATCGCAGCCAGATTCAGAAAAGCTTGGAGGAGGCTTCCATCACGGGTCAGGGAGATGCTCCGAAAGGTACTGAGAAAGGAAGATTATGGGTGGATGGCTATTCAGCGGAAGGAGAAAGCCTGGCGAACCGGGGAGGAGTCAGCCAATCCGTTGATTTGATTGGAGTAGGAGGCGATTTTTTCCTGTTCCATCCTCAATCAATGCTCAGCGGATACTATTTTGCTTCCGATGAAGCGATGAAGGACCGGGTAGTCATCGACGAAACCCTGGCCTGGAAGCTTTTTGGTTCGCCGGATGTGGAGGGGATGAACCTCACCTTAGGAGGAAAGCCCTGCATCGTAGCTGGTGTTTACCGCACGGAAGAAGGGCGGGAGGAAGACGCAGCCATGGGGGAACGAGCCAAAGTATTTATCCCATTGGAACTGCTGACCGAATTAACCGGAAATTCTGCCATAACCTGTTACGAAATCCTGTTACCCAATCCCGTATCGGATTTTGCGAAGCAGCTGGTGTTAAAAAATATAGCTGGTGTGGATTTAAGCTCTAACACCAGCAATGATATTGATTTGGAAAATATGGATATCAAAGTGATTGATAATACCAGTCGCTATTCTATCAAGTCCCTTCTGGGTGTTATAAAGAATACTGGAATTCGTTCTATGAGCCGGCAGAACATATCATATCCATATTGGGAGAACATTGCACGAGCAAAGGAAGACTATTGCAGCTACTGGTTGCTGGGCGGTGCTCTTTGTTTTCTGCCTCCCCTGGTGCTTACCGGGGCTTATGGGGTGAAACGTTGGCGAAACCGAAAATGGACCGTTAAGCGATTGTGGGAATTTGTTCTGGCGAAACAGGAGGAAAGAGTAGTTAAAAATTGGGAAAAAAGACAGGCTGAAGAAAATAATTTAACCTTCTCAAGCTTGGTAGTGCATGAAGATGAGCAGGAGGGAAGTGTGAAAAATACACATTCTTCCCTAAATATTTGGAGGCGCTGGAAACGCGCAGGAGGGAGTAAAAATGAAAAAAACGACTTTTAGATTAATTTCATTTCTTTTAATTGCAGTAATGGCGTGCGGAAGTCTTGCCGGCTGCGGGAAAAAGGTAAAAGGAATCCCCATGGACAAGGAGCATGTTTATAAAGCGGAGTATTTTGACATGCCAGAGGGGCTTAATAACGTATACCGGTTTAAAGTAAAGAATGACCGGATTTTTGTGGATGGATACATGCAGGATGCACAGAACAATTATTTGTATAAGATTTATTCCATGAATGCAGACGGTACGGATGCAATTGATGTTCTTGGTAACTATAAAATGGAAAATAGTAATGTCAATAACTATGCTGTTGATAACGATGGAAACATATATCTAATCGAGAATACTTATATTTATGACGATTCTGACCCGGAAAATATTATTTCTAAAAATTCCTTTAACCTGGTTAAGCTGGACGGAACCGGAAAAGAATTGGTAAGAAAAGAGCTTTCGGTAGGGGAAGAGTTTTATCCATCGGATATCCTTTGTGATGGAAATAATAACCTTATGTGTATCACCTATAACGGCATTTTTATGTTTGATGCCCAGGGAAATGATATCGGTAAAATTGATACCACGACTGGCAATGTAGACAGTGCCTTCTTTACGCAGGATGGACGGCTTTTGGTTACGGCATACAATGAAGACTATACCAAACGGGAAATTAAGGAACTTCTGGTAAATGAAAAGAAATTGGGAGATCCCATTGAGGTACCAGGAAACGGATACGCTTATACCTTTTCTCAGGGTGTAGGTTGTGACCTGTTTATGAAAGACACCACCAACTTATATGGGTTTAATCTTGCAACCAAAGAGCAAACGCAGATTATGAATTTTATTGATTCGGATATCAATGGAAGTATGGTAAGCTCCCTGGTTGGATTAAGCGATGGAAAACTTGTCTGCTTCACCAGTGATTATATGAAAGGGACCAGTCAGCTGATGCGTCTTACCAAGGTTCCGCCAGAAGAGGTGGTAGAAAAGCAAATACTTACTCTGGCTGCCTTGTACATGGACTATCAGATGAGTTCTAACGTGATTGAATTTAACAAGAAAAACGATAAATACCGAATTACCATAAAAGATTATTCTCAGTATAATACGATGGAAGATTATATGGCTGGCTCCAACAAATTGAATACCGATATTGTATCAGGGGATATTCCGGATATTCTTTGTGTGAACGACTATAATACCTTTAGCAGTTCTGCAAATAAAGGGCTTTTCGCAGACTTGTATAAGCTTATGGATAAAGACCCTGATTTCAATAAGGATAACTATCTTGCTAATATCCTGTCTGCGCAGGAGCGGGATGGAAAGCTATTTGCTCTGATTCCTTACTTTAGTGTTCAGACGATTGTTGGTAAGACCTCCCTGGTAGGAAATGGACCAGGATGGAATATGGATGAATATGAAGCCTTGTTAAAATCCAAACCGGATTCCGCAGCATTCCGGGATATGACCCAAGAAAGCTTTATGTATTATGCAACTACCCTGTGTATGAACCAGTTTGTGGATACCAAAATGGGAAGCTGTAACTTTGGTTCTGACTTTATCCGAGTGCTGGAAATGGCCAAGGAGTATCCAACCCAGGAAGAGCTTTATGGAGGTGGTGATGGTCCAATTGCCTATAGTACCAGTGTTTCATCCAAAGCCATCGCCAGACCGGAATATGATGAAAATGCATTCCGTAATGAAAGCGTACTTTTGAATAACCTGTATCTGTCTACCTTTAATGATATCCATACTTCACAGTTGGTGGACTTTGGTGAAGATGTGACTTTTATAGGGTTTCCATGTGAAAGCAGAAATGGTTCAGCCATTTCACCAATCGTACAGCTGGCAATTTCCTCCCGTTCGGTTTCACAGGAGGCAGCGTGGAGCTTTGTAAAGACCCTGCTGGGAGATGATTTCCAGAATACGTTGGATTACTACTGGCCAACCAAGCTCTCCAGCTTGGAAAAGAAGAAAGAAAAGGACCAGAAGCCAGATACATATGTGGATGAAAATGGAAAAGAACAGGTATACGAAAACACTTATTTTATCAATGGCAAAGAAGTCAAGGTCGGAAAGGTTACGGACGAAGAATGTGAAAAGGTAATGAATTTCCTTCGCTCTCTTAACCAGGTGTCACAATATGACCAGAAGATTAATGATATTATAACGGAAGAAAGCGGAGCATTTTTCTCCGATCAGAAATCAGCGGATGAAACCGCAAAGATTATTCAAAATCGTGTTCAAACGTATTTGAATGAAATTCAGTAAAAATTTGCAACATATGCTTATAAATTAACCTGATTAGGGAAAGATATTTATGCAAACTGTGGAAAGAAGTATAATATAGCGTAAAGATTTAGGAAAAAAAGTACAGTTTTAGTAATATTGTACTTTTTTTCTTTTCCAGATTCTTTTGTTATGGTATAATTTTGGTGATTGTAATAATTATATTTATCATCTATCAATAAAACGTTTTTATAGAACAGGATTTTTGTAAAGCAGAAAATCAGAATTGCAAATAAAAAGTTAGAGGAGAAAAACAATGAGAAAGACGAAGATTATTTGTACAATGGGACCGGCCACCGAGGACGAAGAGGTTTTAAAAGGTTTGATTCTTGCCGGAATGAATGTGGCAAGATTTAACTTCTCTCACGGAGACCATGAGGAACAATTAGGACGTCTTAAAAAGTTAAAGAAGCTGAGAAAAGAATGTGAGATGCCGGTTGCAGCATTACTGGATACCAAAGGACCGGAAATTCGTCTGGGTACTTTTCAGGATGGAAAGAAAATCCAGCTGGTACAAGGACAGAAGTTCACCTTGACCAATCGTGCGGTGGAAGGAAATCAGGACATTGTCAGCATAACCTATAAAGAACTGGTAAAGGATGTCAATCCAGGTTCTATCATACTGATTGATGATGGACTGGTTGAACTGGAAGTAGAAAGTATCGATGGCGGAGACATCCATTGTGTAGTAAAGAATGAGGGTATTGTTTCTGATAAAAAGGGTGTGAACGTACCTGGGTCTCATTTATCCATGCCATTTTTAAGTAAAAAGGATAAAGACGATATTATCTTTGGTATTAAACAGGGATTTGATTTTATCGCTGCTTCCTTTACTCGGACCAGAAAAGATATTGACGCAGTACGTCAGATTTTAAAGGATCATAATGGAGAGCATCTTCAGATTATTGCAAAGATTGAAAATGCCCAGGGTGTTGATCATATTGATGAGATTATTGAAGCGGCTGACGGGATTATGATTGCCCGTGGTGACATGGGAGTAGAGATTCCGGGAGAAGAGTTGCCGGTACTTCAGAAGATGATTATCAAAAAGGTATACTCTGCAGGCAAACCGGTTATTACAGCAACCCAGATGTTGGATTCCATGATGAAGAATCCACGTCCGACTCGTGCAGAGATGACCGACGTGGCCAATGCTATTTACGATGGCACCAGTGCTATTATGTTATCAGGAGAAACGGCTGCCGGAAAATACCCGGTACTGGCTCTTACAACTATGGTGCGGATTGCGGAAAGAACCGAGGAAGATATTGACTACAAAAAGCGGTTTGCATTGCGGGATGACAAGCTGGCCAATCCTGATATAACCGAAGCGATTTCCCATGCTACCTGTACAACCGCACATGATTTAAATGCCAAAGCAATTATTACCGTAAGCCGGTCGGGAAGAACGGTTCGAAATGTATCAAAATTCCGTCCTGATTGCCCAATTATGGGATGTGTAACCCATCCACATGTATGCAGACAGTTAAATCTTTCTTGGGGAGTAACACCATTCCACATCAGAGAAGAGCAGGATACGTATGAACTGTTTGAGCATGCAGTGAAAGAGATTAAGGAGGGTGGTTACCTGGAAGATGGTGATCTGGCAGTCATTACAGCAGGTATTCCATTGGGAGCATCCGGGACAACCAACATGATCAAAGTGCAGGTTGTCGGTGAGGCAACTTATTAAAAAATATTAGTATATAATATAAGTAGGGTTGATTTATTAACCCTACTTATTTTTTGCATTAGAAATTAATAAGGGGAAAAGGGTGTCATTGGATATCTAACTATGATACAATAAAAAATGTTAATAAAAGGTATAGTACATATTTTTATTCATTGAATCGTGCTAATGACAGCATGAGGTCAATGAAAACATGACGCTAATAGCAGGATGTTTAAAAGTGAGAGTTTAAAGTAATTGATACCCTAAAATTGGAATAATAGGAGGATTCATCATGGATTACAAGAACGCCGGTGTGGATATTGAAGCAGGTTACAAATCAGTGGAACTTATGAAAAAGCATATTCAGGAGACCATGCGTAAAGAAGTGTTAACCAATATCGGAGGATTTTCCGGAGCATTTTCGCTGGAAAGCTTTAAAAACATGGAAAAACCAACCCTGGTTTCCGGTACAGACGGTGTTGGAACCAAGTTAAAGCTTGCTTTCGAACTGGATAAACATGATACCATTGGAATTGACTGTGTGGCCATGTGCGTAAATGATATTGCCTGTGCTGGCGGTGAACCATTATTCTTCCTTGATTATATTGCCTGTGGCAAAAACGTACCAGAAAAAATCGCTACGATTGTAAGTGGGGTAGCAGAAGGCTGCAAGCAGGCCGGTGCTGCTTTGATTGGTGGCGAGACTGCAGAAATGCCAGGCTTTTACCCGATTGAAGAATACGATCTGGCAGGCTTTGCAGTTGGGATTGTAGATGAAAAAGACCTGATTACCGGAAAGGATGTAAAAGAAGGAGATGTTATCATTGGTATAGCTTCTTCTGGTGTCCACAGCAATGGATACTCTCTGGTTCGTAAGGTATTTGAGATGAAGAAAGAGGCCCTGGAGGTATATTATGAAGAGCTTGGCTCTACCTTGGGAGAAGCCCTTTTGACTCCGACCAAAATTTACGTTAAGGCCCTTCGTTCTCTAAAGGATGGCGGCGTTAAGGTTAAGGCCTGCAGCCATATTACCGGCGGCGGTTTCTATGAAAACATTCCCAGAATGCTTCCTGACAATATGCATGCAGTGATTGAAAAAGACAGCTATGAAGTACCGGCTATTTTCAAATTGCTGGCAAAGCAGGGAGAGATAGCCGAAGAAATGATGTACAACACTTATAACATGGGAATCGGTATGATGATTGCAGTGGATAAGGATGCAGTAGAGAATGCCAAGAAGCTGTTGGAGGAAGTTGGGGAAACAGCCTATGTAATCGGTGAAGTAAAAGCTGGTGAAAAAGGAGTTACTTTATGCTAAGAGTCGGCGTACTGGTATCTGGAGGCGGAACCAATTTACAGGCGATTATCGATTCGGTGGAAAATGGAACGATTACCAATGCTGAGATTTCAGTGGTAATTAGTAATAATAAAAATGCTTATGCGCTGGAACGGGCAAAAAACCACGGAATTGATGGAAAATGTATTTCTCCAAAGGATTATGCCAGCCGGGAAGATTTTAATCGGGAGCTGGTAGCCACGTTGGATTCTTACAAGCTGGATTTAGTGGTACTGGCCGGATATCTGGTTATTATCCCAGTGCTTATGATAGAGAAATACCGGAATCGGATTATAAATATTCACCCTTCCCTTATTCCTTCCTTTTGCGGGACCGGATATTATGGACTTAAGGTTCATGAAGGGGTTCTTGACCGTGGCGTAAAGGTGACCGGAGCAACGGTACATTATGTAGATGAAGGAACGGATACCGGGCCTATTATTCTGCAAAAGGCAGTGGACGTGAGGGAAGAAGATACACCGGAAGTTTTGCAGAGACGGGTAATGGAAGAGGCTGAGTGGGTTATTTTGCCGGCAGCGATAGATTTGATTGCAAATGAAAAGGTTAAGGTGGTTGGCAATCAAGTACGGAGCCAAGTGGTATTATCATAAAGCTGCAAGGCAGCAGATAGGAGCTGAGTATGAAAGTTCTAGTAGTTGGAAGTGGCGGCAGAGAGCACGCTATCATTGCCAGTGTGGCAAAAAGCAAACGAGTAGACAAAATTTTCGCAGCACCGGGAAATGCAGGAATCGCAGAATTAGCCGAGTGTGTGGACATCGGTGTAATGGAATTTGAAAAACTGGCTGAATTTGCCCAGAATGCTGGAATTGATTTTACCATTATCGGACCGGATGACCCGTTGGTTGGCGGCGTGGTAGATGTATTTGAAGCAAAAGGATTAAAGGTATTTGGACCAAGAAAGAATGCAGCAATCCTGGAAGGCTCCAAAGCATTTTCCAAGGATTTAATGACGAAATACAATATCCCGACAGCCTCATATGAGACCTTTGATCATGCAGAAGAAGCTATGAAATATCTGGAAACAGCAGGTATGCCCATTGTCTTAAAAGCAGATGGTCTGGCTCTTGGGAAGGGCGTTTTAATTTGTAATACCAGAGAAGAAGCTATGGAAGGTGTAAGAACCTTAATGCTGGATAAGCAGTTTGGTTCAGCTGGAGATCGGATTGTTGCGGAAGAATTTCTGGAAGGAAGAGAAGTATCGGTTCTTTGCTACTGCGATGGAACTCATATCTTACCTATGACCAGTGCACAGGACCACAAGCGTGCCAAGGATGGTGACCAGGGCCTCAATACAGGAGGAATGGGAACTTTTTCCCCCAGTCCTTTTTATACCGAAGAGGTGGAGCTATTCTGTGAAAAGTATGTATACCAGGCTTCTATGGATGCATTAAAGGCAGAAGGCAGAGACTTCGTGGGAATTATGTTCTTAGGTCTTATTCTGACGGAAAAAGGCCCAAGAGTATTAGAATATAACGCCAGATTTGGTGATCCAGAAACCCAGGTAGTACTTCCAAGAATGAAAAATGATATTATCGATGTTATGGAAGCTTGTGTAGATGGTACCCTCGACCAGATAACCCTGGACTTTGAAGATAATGCAGCAGTTTGTGTGGTACTGGCCTCAGACGGTTATCCGGAAGAATATGAAAAAGGCAAAGAAATTACTGGTCTTGAAGCCTTTGATGGAAAAGAGGGTTATTATGTATTCCATGCCGGAACCAGAGCAGAGAGCGGAAAAATTCTTACAAATGGTGGACGCGTACTTGGCGTGACCGCTAAGGGAGCAGACTTAAAAGCCGCAAGAGCAAATGCTTACGAGGCAACGAAGTGGGTTTCTTTTGAGAATAAGTATATGAGAAATGATATTGGTAAGGCCATAGATGAGGTCTGATCACCGAAAAACGGTAATTGACTTTAACACGACAAAACGGTACAATGTGAAAAGAAAAGCTGAGAAAATTTTAGGAGGATTTGCCATGTATTCATTTGAAGAAGTAATGAATTTTGATTCAGAAGTTGCAAAAGCCATGGACCAGGAGCTGGGAAGACAGAGAGACCATATTGAACTGATTGCATCTGAAAACTTAGTAAGTAAAGCAGTTATGGCGGCTATGGGGAGCCCATTAACCAATAAATATGCCGAAGGATATCCAGGGAAAAGATATTATGGCGGCTGTGAGTATGTCGATGTGGTAGAAGAATTAGCAATCAACCGTGCAAAAGAATTATTCGGCTGTACTTATGCCAATGTTCAGCCTCACTCCGGTGCACAGGCTAATATGGCAGTATACTTTGCATTGGTAAAACCAGGCGATACCGTTATGGGAATGAATCTGGCCCACGGCGGACACTTGACACATGGAAGCCCGGTTAACATGTCAGGAAGCTATCATAACATCGTACCTTATGGTGTAGATGAAAGTGGATATATTGATTATGCAGAAGTAGAGAGAATTGCGAAAGAATGCAAGCCAAAGATGATTATTGCCGGAGCCAGTGCTTATGCAAGAAAAATCGATTTTAAACGGTTCCGTGAGATTGCTGACGAAGTAGGGGCATTTCTTATGGTAGACATGGCTCATATTGCCGGGTTGGTAGCTTCCGAACAACATGAAAGTCCGATTCCATATGCTCATGTTACCACAACCACAACTCACAAGACCCTTCGTGGACCAAGAGGCGGTATGATTTTATCCAGCGCAGAATTTGCCGAAGAGTACAAACTGAATAAATGTGTATTCCCTGGCATCCAGGGTGGACCATTAATGCATGTCATTGCCTCCAAGGCGGTATGCTTTAAAGAAGCACTTGATCCAAGCTTCAAGGAATACGGTAAAAACGTAGTAGCCAATGCCCAGGCATTAGCAGATGGACTGCTTGGCCATGGTTTCAATCTGGTATCCGGTGGTACAGACAATCATTTACTCTTAGTAGACCTTCAGAATAAAGGCGTTACCGGTAAGGCTACCGAGAAGCTTCTGGATGCGGCCAACATTACCTGTAATAAAAATGCGGTTCCAAATGATCCAGCCTCTCCATTTGTAACCAGCGGTATTCGTCTGGGAACCCCAGCCGTTACTACTAGAGGGATGAATACACAGGATATGGCTGTGATTGCCGATGCGATTGCCATGCTGGTTGAGGATGTGGATGCAAATAAGGCTAAGGCAATGGAAATGGTGAAGATTTTGACAGATAAGTATCCATTATATGAGTAGTTATATTTATGTGTAGTAGTATAAACTGAGATGGAAATTTAAGGTGAAAATAAAAAAGCCTCTGAACTTTTTGTGTATTATGGCATGAGTTCAGGGGTTTTGTTTGTATACAAATGCTTAATTAGTGATTTTGTCGAATTTTGTCAAACGATTTTTTGCTTTTCTTTGTGCATTACGTATAGGGATTTAGAGGGGAATTGTTCATAATAACAATGATTCATGTAGTAAAAACAAAAACGAAAGGCTTTTCTTTGTTAAAAGATAAGCGAATGAAATTGTATTTTCTGAAAAACTGTTGTAAAATTGTTGATTTGGCAGGTGCCCCTCATATTAATGTGCAGGTATTGTCTGGCTAAAAAATTTTGATTACTAAAGAAGGAATGGGTACAAGTGACTATTTACAAATAATAATAGTTATAATAAACTATATTCAGAGTCTAAATTTTCTAAATTCTATTATTCTAATGTATTAAATCATCAAATTTTTTCTCAGCAAAGCAGAAAAAGAAATCCCATACGGAAGTTTGCAAAACTGTAAAAAAATGTTATACTAAAGGAGAAGTTGAATGGCAAAAAAGATACTAAGTGCAAAGAGTGATTTTATTTTCAAATTAATCTTTGGAGACGATCGAAATGTGGATATTCTGGCTGAATTTCTATCTGCTGTATTGGATATCCCGAAAGAAGAGTATGAATCTATTACCATAATAGACCCCAATCTTCGAATGGAATTTGAAGAAGACAAGCTGGGAATATTAGATGTGAAGATTCATACGAAGAGCAAAACGGTAATTGACATTGAGATTCCAGATGTAGATGACGGTTCATCTTTGTGGAAGTGGCTGCAGTTTTTGCGGACGGATGGAGAGGAGGACGTGCTATCCATGTTGGCAGAAGAAGACAAGGCTATAAAAAAGGCAGTGGGAATATTAAAGGAATTAAGTGAGGATGAGCGAACGAGACTTCTCTATGAGCAGAGAGAGAAGGCAATGCGTGATTATCGTAATGGCATAGAAGGTTCTTACCGGGAGGGACGCAGAGATGGTCGTGAGGAAGGAATAGAACAGGGAATAGAACAAGGGATTGAGGCTTTCATACAGTTGTGCGAAGAAGAGCAGTTTTTGGAAGAAAAGATAATTTTAAAAATTCAAGAGAAATTCCATCTGGATGAAATCAAAGCAATGGGATATTATCAGCAATTCAAAAGGTAGCAAAAGAATGATATGGAAAAAATATGAAAGAAGGCTATGCAGAATAGGGAGGAAAATCAAATGAGCAAATACGAAAACGCAATGAATATCATGACCGAACGATTTGGCAAAGACAGTCTTATCGCGATCGCTACAACAGACGGTGAACGCCAGTATAATCGTATGGTTGATGCTTATTTTGAAGACGGCGCATTTTACGTTAGTACATATGCGCTCTCAAATAAAGTTAAGCAAGTTGAGTCACATCCTGAAGTTGCTGTTTGCGCTGTTGATTGGTTTAGTGGCCACGGCCACGGTCGAAATCTCGGCTGGGTGCTAGATCCCCAAAATGCAGAGATTAGGTCAAAACTACGGGAAGCGTTCGTATGGTATGATGATGCCAACAACGAGCAAGACCAGAACTGCTGCATTCTTGAGATTCAACTTACCGATGGTATGCTGATAAAAGACCACCATGCGGTGCGTTATCAAATTGATTTTACGAATAAGTCAGCACTGTTAAGTGAGAACTGGGGAGAGTTTAAGTAGAGTCGCCTCGGCATAAACAATTCGTTGCCACATCGCTTCAAAGTGGCAACGAATCTTCTTTTGACGGTATAACTTTCATAACAATCGAAATGCGGATTGGCACTTTGGTGGGGGCATTTATTGGAGAACCACAAATCCACCGCCCTTTTTAGTCGTCTTATACCATTCTGACAGCTTCAAGTTCTTCTGTTCTCCCTGATCAAGACAAACGGCAATGGTATCGTCCTTCTCTTCTTGTACGGCGATTAGTACCACCCAATGCCAGCTTTCTAAATTTCTTAATGTTCCAGCATGGAGATTCAAAAAAGCAACGGGCTTATCCATAGAAATCGCTTCTTTTAAAAATTGGAGGATGCCATCCCAAGATAGCCGATTCTTTTGCCTGGAAGGTATTTCCAGACATTGACAAGTTAAGTCCAATTGCTGATTCTTTGAAAATTTAACCACTCCATTTTTGAATTTTTCCGTAGTATTCAGTCCCATGAATCCTGGGGTGACATAATTCCACACCTCATCCATAAAACGCACTACGGCTTCCCGACTGCTCCCTTTTACCGGAAACTTTATTTGTGGACTATTCCGATACCGATAACTCAATAACATGGCGGCGGCGGTAGGACCGCAACCGCCCATACGTTTGAAGGTTGTATGATACCACCCCTGGTTGTATCCGTATAACATATGGCTACCATATTGATTAGCAAAAAAATTTGGTTCATTAATCGAAGTTCTCATGTCATTACCTGCTTTTATCTGGTTATATTTTAATGTTTGGGATGAATATTTATGATCTCTTTCCACTCATTGTATATTCAAAAACGCAGAAGTGTCAACACAGAAAATATCTTTTGCACGATATAAATTCTCTTACATATAATATAATAAGAAAAGTATAGTTAAGATAAAAACAAGTTCATTTTTATGTAAGGGGGAAATATGTACAATAGAAATAACCAGTACTCTTGTGTGACAGATTATGGTCCAGAACCATTTGTTGTTGATATCAATAAAGCCGCCATTCAAAACCAAAATTTCCGTAGAGCTTTATGGACTGGCTGTCATTTACAGCTCACCTTAATGTGTATTCCGGTTGGTGGAGAAATAGGCTTGGAGGCACATCCTCATTTGGATCAATTCCTGTGCATTGTAGAAGGGCATGGACGTGTCATGATGGGAAATAATTCCTGCAATTTAAACTACCAGACAAATGTATGTGACGATTTTTCAATATTTATTCCGGCTGGAACATGGCACAATCTTGTAAACATTGGAAATTGTCCAATAAAGCTGTATTCTATTTATGCTCCAACTCAGCATCCACATGGTACAATACACAGAACCAAGGCAGAAGCTGATATGGCAGAAGGGCATTAATAAGGCATATATAGATATTTATAATAAACTGGAAAACAAATCCAATGTTTTCCGGTTCTTTTCAGTTATCTGTATATTCAAAGTATATTTTTCTCCAAATTCAGAAATACTAATAAAAGTGCACAAATAAACCCAGGACTGAAAAACATGAAAAAACGAATACACTTAGGAGGATAACGTGTCTATTTATCTTTCACATTATGTAGCAATGGAGCAGCGAAAAAAAACGTTTGAAGCACAAGATTTAAAAGCGGTATCGGAATTATTCAAATATGAATTTGGAGGAATGGTTATGGATGGAAATGCAGAATTATTAAATTTTGTCTTCGAAAATGCACAGATGGGAATTACCACCATCCGGCAGTTAATTGATCTTAACGAAGACTCGGACTTTGAAAAACAATTATCTTCTCAATTAAGTGAGTATGAATCAATCTGTACAGAAGCAAAGGATATGCTGAATCAGAATGGATACGAAGAAAAAGGACTCAACTCACTGGAAAAAATCAGAACCTATCTAATGATTAACATGCAAACGATTACCGATAAAAGTCCATCACATATTGCTGAAATGTTGATGATTGGAAGCAATATGGGAGTAGTAGACGCGATTAAAAACCTGCGGAAATACAATAAGGCAGATAAAAGCATCATCAAGCTTATGGAAAAACTGCAAAAGACCGAAGAAAAAAACATGGAAGATTTGAAGCAATATTTATAATTAGGTAATACAAGGCAAGAGGCAGTAAAGGCATAAAGAGGCATGTTATACCCATATGCGATTATCATCTATGGGTATAACATGCCTCTTTGCAAAACAAGAACTACTGTACTAGTAGTGAAAGAACTCTGGGTCTGGCTCCTTTTTCATATTTAAAGCCTAATGAGAGTCTGATGATTTCTGGTAAATAATATTTCTTATCAGAAATCTTTATGAATCCCTGCGTTTCTAGTCTTGATATTTGTTCACCAGTCAAATCAATTTTATCTAATGTCATCGGAAGCGTTTTCTTATCCGCATCCATTTTCATAAATTTGTCTAAAATCTCATATATATTTTTCATTTCAGCTTTTATCTCTGTAAGTTTGTCATCAGAACATGGATTAATAGCATTTCTAATATCTACAGGCATAATCAATCTATCGTGATATATCATTTTCATCTCAGCATGGTTTAGTGTTGAATACTTTAAAAACCTTACAATATCCCTGGCTTGTAATTGACCTGTAAAATCAGATAAAGCTGCCATAATCCATCTGTCTGAAAAAGCTTCTTTTGAGTCGGCTTTACCTAATTTCAATCCCCATAGTTGAGTGAGTTTTTCGACCAGCACATCTTTGGTTGCAGTTGAAATATCTATATCATCTGCTAAGGCGGGGTAAGCCCTGGCGGTTAACCATAAGGCCAGTCTTAAGGCTTCTGTCTGACTCCAATTCAATTCATATTTAAGATAAAGATTCCTGAATTGTTCATAATTAGTTTCGATAGCTTCATTTAACATGTCTTTTCTAGCAAATACCAGCAAGCCGATATTGCCATAATCAAGATCATCAAGCTTATTTATTATATACTGGCAAATTGCTCGTATTGAATATTTCCAGCTATCTAATTTAGCTAGTTGTGCATCTAGGCAAAGATCCTCTAATCCATCAACGATAAATACAATTTTTTTGTGCTTTCCTTCCAGAAAAACATCCAAATCTGATATTCTTTCAAAAGCTCCACCAAATGCTGATAAAATTGCCTCTTCCCACTTTTCTATCCACTGGCTTTGTGTAAGCATTTCTTTCTGCTCTAAATAGCTCTTAAGTTTTATGAAATTATCATTAACAAAGCTGTTTTTTGCGTTAAACTCTAAGTGAAAATTCATTTGGGTGATACATTCGTTAATTAGTAGTTTGAGCTTGGGTGAATTTAATGTAGCTATCAATGGGACTATTAATGTATTTTCGGTTCGAATATTAACAGAGCTGTTAATTAAGTTCTCAAAATTTTCCCAAGTTTTTGCAGATAGAAATTGTTTGTAAAGATAAGTTTTGCCGGAACCCTTTGCGCCGGAAATAACAAGTTTAGGTAATGAGGTTTTAAAGTTTCTTGAGATTTCTTTAATTGAAGAAGTAATCAACATTTTTGTACTATCACTTCCTTCAGCGGTTACCTCATCAGCGGCAATAGAATTTATTTTTTTAAGAATTTCTTTTGCTCTATTTTCATCAAATGCAAAAGCATTTTCTGATAAAACAAATAATCCCTGTGCTACTTCCTCCATTACTCGTGTAATTTCTTTGTCCTGTAGCAATTTACAAATGGATTTGAAGTTTTCTATATGAATCAATGCATCATCAAACTTGAAATTAATAATGTAATTTTCTCTAAGGAATGTAGAGGACTCAGTATCAAATGATTCTTCTACATTTTTTAAAATCTGGTCTTCAACTTCATGTACAGTCTCATCAGACATTGTCCGTGGAATCATTGTCATTAAAACTTTGGAATTTAATAAATCAGATTTAGTTTTTCCATAAATCTGTCTTAAAATTTCGTTTAATCCTTTTATGGATTGTAAAGAAGTAGACGTTACATAAAACTTTTCAACTCTGGAATCAAATAAGAATGGAGCAGAATATTCTGTTATTCCAGCCCTTAAATCTACTAAAACTAATTCTGCACCCATGGCAGCACCCAGTTTTGAAATAACTTCAGTGATATAAAATTTATTATCTTTAGTTAATAAAATGCGTTCCGGACTGGAAAAGATGTCCATAACTTGCCTTCTGTTTCTATATACGGGGACAAAGTACTGTTCTTTTTCTGATTTTTCGGTAATAACAGGTATTGTTGACATCCTTATCTGCTCTGCTAGTTTTTCAATGATAATATCCGTCATTTCATTAAAATTCATGACTGACAAAATATCTAAATAGCTAATGGCTTCATTCTTTTGTTCTTCCAGCATCCATGTTAATCCTGGTGCTTCCAGGTCAGCATCAATGACTAATATTTTTTTGTCGGGATACTGTGTGCTACATTCGCGCAACAAAGAAATTAACGAAAGGGTTCTACCTACACCACCTTTGTATGAATGAAATGCTATAATCCTGGCTCCTGGCAAATCTTTTCCGGCCTCATCAATCTTTGATGGGTTAATATAAATATCCTTAAAAAGAGGAGCGTATTGTCGCTCTTTTTTCTCTGTCTCATCTTCTTCAAAGATTACATCCATGCAGAACTCTGAGAAATCAATTAAAATTGTATTTTCAATTAAATTATAATTTTTTGTAAATATTTCTTTTAAATAATGGCGACTTCCTTCGTCTATTTTTAAATCGTTCTTATGATATATCATTATACAATCGCTGTAAACTTTTACATCATTCCAGGTAATTGGCCATGATGAACGATTTTCTTCAAAAACAATTGCAACATCATGCCAAGTAAAAAAACGTACCATTATAATTCCTCCTATAATCTTTTTTCAATCCAATCAGCTATTCTTAGTAAAGTTGCCTCTTCTCTGATTTCCTCTTCTTCGTTTTCCAAAGTAGCTCCGTAACGCCATAGCTCGTTGTACCGTTCAGGTGTGACATGACCCCCGCTTTTTAAAAGGCGTATTTTTTTTAATGGGTATTCGTGCTCAATACCTACTTCTTCAGTCATTGCCTTTATATCATGTCCATGAACACGTTTCTGATTGTTCTCACTGTATTTTTTTAATTCATCATATGTATTCTTTCCGATATTTTTCATAATCAAACACTTCAAGCCACATTCAACGGAATAGAACAACAGTAATCGTCGAGTTCTTGGAGCGATTGTAGATGCTGTTTTTTTGTATAAGGAATAATGGTTTTTACAACTCACCTGAAATTCACTCTGAGTAATATTAATTTGTTTTCCCATGTATTAGCCCCTCTCATCCTATTGTAATCCGATTAATATTATAACATAGTTCAAATGTATTTGTCCAAAAAAATGAATATAAGGCTTTAATGCCCAGTTGTTTGAACAATTCATTATATGATTCGTGATTTTAAAGACAAAATTTTGCTATTTTTTTATAAGAATGTTATATCAAACCCAGCACAGATTTGGTACAATAAGGTAAATGTTGGTGCATTACGCCTACATAAATGTGTAAGAGGTAAATTTACAAATACAAAAAGATGTATAATGCACGATAACACGTATAATAAGACACGTATAAGAAGAAAGGGGTATTAAGATGGAGACTGGCAAAATCGGCATCCCATTGGAGGGATTTGCGGAATTCTCAAGAAAGGTTGCAGCAGAAGGTGCAGTCCTGCTAAAAAATGAAGACAAAATACTACCCATAAAAGAGGGAGAAAAGCTTTCTCTTTTCGGAAGATGTCAGATAAATTATTATCGCAGTGGAACCGGCTCAGGTGGAGCGGTGAATGTGGCATATACCACCAATCTGCTACAGGGGCTGCGGGAAAGTAAGGGAGTGGTAGTCAACGAAGAATTAGCAGGTGTTTATGAAGCCTGGGTAAAGGAAAATCCATTTGACAACGGTGGCGGCGGCTGGGCGGCAGAGCCATGGTTTCAAAAGGAGATGCCCCTTACAGAAGATATCGTAAAGACTGCCAGAGCATTTTCTGAAAAAGCCCTTATCGTGATCGGGCGTACTGCCGGAGAAGACAAGGACAATGCCGATGCGGAGGGAAGCTATCGTCTGACCCAGGAAGAGAAGGATATGATCAAACTGGTATCCACTCAATTTGACCAGGTGGTAATGGTACTAAACGTATCAAACATCATCGACATGTCATGGGCTAGAGACTCAGAATATGCCGATTCGCTGAAAGGAATCATCTACGTTTGGCATGGCGGAATTGAAGGAGGCAGAGCGGCAGCCGATGTATTGACGGGAGAAGTGGTTCCTGGTGGTAAGCTTACCGACACCATTGCCTATTCCTTACAGGACTATCCTTCTACAAAAAATTATGGCGGCGATGTAAAGAATTTTTATCAGGAAGATATCTACGTTGGTTATCGTTATTTTGAGACTTTCTGTCCGGATAAAGTACAATATGAGTTTGGATATGGATTATCTTATACAAATTTCAAAGTAGAAGACATTTCAGCTACCTTAATCACCAGAAATGGGGGAACGGGCATTCAGGTGACAGCTACGGTGGCGAATGTGGGAACCGAGTATGCGGGGAAAGAAGTGCTGCAGGTATATGTGGAAGCACCCCAGGGGATGTTGGGTAAACCAGCCAGAGTATTGGTGAGCTTTGGCAAGACCAAATCGTTGCAGCCAGGTGAAAAGGAAACCATCACGGTAGCCTTTTCGATTGACAAACTGGCTTCCTATGATGACAGCGGTATTTCGGGTCATCCTTTTGCCTACGTACTGGAGGCAGGAACTTATTACATCCATGTCGGAAACAGTGTAAAGAATACGATAGCTGTACCGGTAGATGGCAAAGAAGGCTATGAAATCAAAGAAACAACAGTTGTAGAGCAACTTCAGCAAGCAGCAGCACCAACAGAATCCTTTGAACGATTCAAACCCGGAAAGAGAAATCCAGATGGTACTTACGAGCTTACCTACCAATCGGTTCCTACTCAGAACGATTCTCTGGAAGAACGGATTATCAAGAACCTGCCTGAGGCACTGGAGCTAACCGGAGATAAAGGAATCAAGCTAAAGGATGTGGCTGAGAAAAAGGCAACATTGGAAGCCTTTGTGGCTCAGCTTACGAAAGAAGAGCTGGCAACCATTGTACGGGGCGAGGGTATGTGCAGTATTAAGGTAACCCCAGGAACTGCATCCTGTTTTGGCGGAGTTGGTGACAGCCTCTTAGAAAAAGGAATTCCTATCGCCTGTACGTCAGATGGTCCGTCCGGCATTCGTATGGATAATGGTGCAAAGGCAACACAGGTACCAATCGGAACGCTTTTGGCAGCCACCTGGGATTTTGGACTGATTGAAGAACTCTACGTAATGGAAGGGCAAGAGCTTCTCCGCAATGAAATTGACACCCTGTTAGGACCCGGTATGAACATTCGCCGAAATCCCCTTAACGGTCGTAACTTTGAATATTTTTCCGAAGACCCGCTGATTACCGGCTTCTTCGCATCAGCTAATATAAGAGGAATCATGAGAGGCGGCTCCAATGCCACCATGAAGCATTTTGCCTGCAATAATCAGGAAAAGGCCCGCTCGCTGGTGGATTCCGTTGTTTCCGAACGAGCCATTCGTGAGATTTACATAAGAGGCTTTGAAATGGCTGTAAAGAGTGGAAATGCCAACTCGATTATGACCTCTTATAACCCAATTAACGGACACTGGGCAGCATCCCATTATGATTTATGTACCACAATTCTTCGTGGTGAATGGGGTTACACCGGAATTGTAATGACTGACTGGTGGGCAAAGATGAACCATGTAGTAGAGGGTGGAACACCGGATCTTAAAAATACCAATGCCATGGTTCGTTCTCAGAATGACTTATACATGGTAGTAAACAATAATGGCGCCGAAGTAAATGCGTACGGAGATAACACCCTGGAATCCCTGGAAAATGGAAGCCTTACCATTGGGGAGCTTCAGCGTGCGGCGATGAATATATGCCGGTTCTTATTAGAGGCACCCGTATTCAAGAGCGGACGACCAATTGGAGTTAAGATAAATCAGTATAAAGCAAGTCAGGAAGCACCTGCTGGTGATGTAAAAGAGCTGGCAGCAAATTCAAAACTTACCTATCAGGAAGGAAGCATCTTCTTCAAAGTGGACAAGGCCGGAAGATACGACATTGTAGTATATGTCATGTCGCCAGAACCAGACCTTGCACAGATGGTTTGCAATGTAATATTAAATAAAGAAGTGGCGGCGACCATCCAGACCAATGGAACCTTTGGGAAATGGATTACACAGAAGCTGGTAAGGGTTGAACTGGAAGAAGGAATCTTTGAATTGGAATATGACTTCAAAAAGCCAGGACTGGTAATCGATTGGGTAGAATTCCGTGAAGTATAGGCAGCAAATCATAATCAACGAATGAATATAGAGTAGCACTGGGAATGTTGTGAATTTTAACAATTTACAACATTCCCAATTTGTTATACAATAGTTCGAATAACCAGATTAGAAGTGTATCGTATATTAAGTACCCTCCCACCCGCTTAGAGGTAAAGAGGTGTACTGGAATCTACCGATCAGAAAGGACATAATAAATGAGCAATTCAAAATGGAGTAAATTTTTTTCCTACTACAAGCCATATAAAAAAATATTTGCGGCCGATATGTTTTTTGCCTGTATGGGAGCAGTCGTAACACTGGTACTGCCGCTGATTATCCGCTACATAACAACCGATGTTATCAATCGGGAGGCCAATGAAGCATTAAAGATTATATTAACGTTAGTGATTGTTATGCTTGGACTTATTGTATTGGAGGGCTACTGTAATTTCTTTATTTCCTACTATGGGCACATGATGGGGGCCCGGATGGAATACAATATGCGGAACGAGATATTCCAACATTATCAGAAGCTTTCTTTTAGTTTTTTTGACAATCAGAAGGTAGGACAGCTCATGTCCCGTGTAACCAATGACTTATTTGAAATCAGCGAGTTGTTTCATCACGGACCGGAAGACATTGTGATTTCCATTATCAAGCTGTTTGGTTCGCTGATCATCTTAATGTCCATCAACTGGCGGCTGGCACTGGTTGCCTTTGCCATTATCCCGGTTATGGTGGTTTATGCCATTTATTTCAATATCCGCATGAAAAAGGCCTTCAAGAAAAATCGTGCCCGAATTGCCGATATCAATGCTCAGATAGAAGACAACCTTTCCGGTATCCGGGTAGTAAAATCCTTTGCCAACGAAGATATTGAAATGAAAAAATTCAAAAAGGGAAATGACCGTTTCATAGAAAGCAAGCGGGAAAGCTATAAGTATATGGGGCTTTATCATGCCGGTCTGGGTGCTTTTACAACCTTCATCAGTATCGCCGTAATTGGTGCTGGTGCAGTATTGATTACCAAGGGAAATGTAAAACCCATGGATCTGGTTACCTTTCTTCTCTATATTAACAACTTCACCGAACCAGTAAGGAAGCTGATAAACTTTACCGAACAGTTCCAGAACGGTGCCTCCGGTTACGAACGGTTCCTTGAAATACTAGCGATTCACCCGGACATCGTGGATAAGAAGGGTGCGATTGAGCTAAAAGAGGTAGAAGGTGACATTACCTTTGAAAATGTTTCCTTCCGCTATGAAGTAAATAATGAGCTGGTATTGTCAAACGTAAACTTAAACGTGGAAGCAGGCGAATACATTGCCCTGGTAGGCTCGTCAGGTGCCGGAAAGTCCACTCTTTGCAGTCTGATTCCCCGATTTTATGACGTGTCAGAAGGGACGATTTCCATTGACGGAAAGGATGTTCGCAATCTTTCCTTAAAGAGTCTGCGAAATAATATTGGAATCGTGCAGCAGGATGTTTATTTATTTGCAGGTACGGTCATGGATAATATCCGTTACGGAAGACCCGATGCCACCGAAGCTGAAATCGTGGCTGCCGCTCAAAATGCCAATGCCCATGACTTTATTATGGAATTGCCGGAAGGCTATGATACTTATATTGGACAAAGAGGAATCAAGCTGTCTGGCGGACAGAAGCAGCGTCTTTCCATTGCCAGGGTATTCTTAAAGAACCCGCCAATCCTTATATTTGACGAAGCCACGTCAGCATTAGACAATGAGAGCGAAAAAGTGGTACAGGATTCTCTTGAGAAGCTTGCAGCAAACCGGACCACTTTCGTAATTGCCCACAGACTTTCCACGATCCGCAATGCCCAGAAGATACTGGTACTTACAGAAGATGGTATTTCCGAACAGGGAACACATGAGGAACTGTTAGGCCAGGAAGGCATTTACGCCAGCTTGTATAACATGCAGTTTGCTTCAAAGCTTTAGTTGAGTTTTTTTACAATGCACTCTCAAAAAAAAGAAGTAATACGATAAGCAAAAAAATGCTTTTCATATTACTTCTTTTATAAGTTCTACATGCATCTATTATATTTGAATTCAGTCTTTTTAAATCGGTTGCACCTATTTTGTAATTGCGTCAGTTGTATCGGCGGCTGCAACTGTCTGAGCTGTGGTAGATGTACTGGTTTGGTTGGTCTTTGTGCTATTCTTCCAGTCGTTCATCAAAGTCTTTACTGCGTCCAGCGTCTTTTTTGAAATATCAGGAAGCTCATCGCCCCAATCTTTGGTTGCCTGCTTAAATCCCTTTTCAATAGCGGACATTAAGGCATCAGCCTTGGAAGAATCACCGCCGGATAATGCCTGGGCAAAGGAGAAAAGTCGCTCGGAGGTCTGTTTTACGCCCCAGTAGCCATCCTCGGCAACATCTGCTTTGGCCTGCTCAATATCTTCAGAAGTAAGCTTTCCCGAGTTGATTATGTCATCTATGCTGCTTTTGGAGATTTGGAAGGTCTGACCTTGCTTTCCGAGAGTGCGTTCAACTAAATCTCTCATTTGTTGTGCTCTTTGATCAGCATCCTTTAAGAGCTTGTTGATGGTGTCAGCGTCTCTGGTGTAAGTTTTCTTTGTGCTATCCGTTGATTTAGACCCATCGGTTCCCGATGCCGAAGAGGAATAAGCCACTGCGTCATCGGCTGTAGTGCCAGCAGAAGCTGCTTTGGTATCCTCGGTCTTTACCTTTGATGATGAGCTGCTGGTTTGTGTGGTATTGTAGTTTTGGTTGGATACTCCATTAATTCCCATATGTTACCCTCCTTGGTAGACGTCACAATAGTTCTTATCCACTATATCGGTCATTCTCTATGGAAACATTATAGCATGTTTTGAAAATTTTTAGAATAGTGAAATAACCATTCTATGCAACCCATACCAATGGCAAAGCAGGTCAGCAAAAACATGATAAAAAGGGCACCCTTATCGTAAAGAAGCTGACCGTTTTTATTGGCGAAGTAAGAAATCAGTACTTCTACACCCATAAAAATAAAGATGAGAGGCCATAATTGCATAATAAATTCATAAGAGATATTTATCGCAAAAATGCGTAAAACAAACAATATTCCAAAAACAATTAAGGTTGCTCCTAAAGTAAAGGTGCCAACTCTGCGTGTATGCATGATTAATCCTCCTGTTCTGCTGCCTGGATATCTTGAGAGCGGATTATATTGTCGCAGTCTTCCAGATCAGCAGCTTCTGATGAAGTGCGGTTTACAGTGGAGGCAGTGAGATTTGAGGTGCTGGTTTCAGACTTATATTCGTTTGAAAGAGCTACTTTTTTTCCTTTAATCAGGTAAATACCTGCCCAGATAATAACAGCAGCCAGAATCAACTGAGGCAGACGGTTGGAACGCCGTACCAGAATATTGTAAGTCTCATATGGCAGCATGGCCTGAAGGTAATATAGCATGTTTTTGTATAAGATACTGATACCAACAAAAATTAGTCCAAGTGAAATCACAAGGCGAAATTTTCCTTGAGTCAGGGCCTTTAGCTCTGAAAAATCAAGATTAAAAAGGTAGTCATCCGTCAATGCATAAAAATCTTCATCCTTTAAAGAGTTTTTATTAATAACATCGAAAAAGCTGTAAAACCAGAGAACCGGCAAAATAAGTAGCAATGGGCCCATATTAAGATATGCGGACAAAGAACAAATACCGAAAAATGCACTCATAAGAGAAATGCCCTGTTTCATAAATCCCAGAAACATGTGTCCCGCACCGGGAAGCATGGAAAAGCAAAATGTTAAAAATTTACCTTTACGTTTAATCATGTTAATTTCCTCCATTTTCATCTGCATCGTTTTTTTCAGAAGATACAAATGAATTCATTTTTTCATCAATTTGATAGGTTAATTTATTTAAAGAAAGATTGAGACCTTCTAAAAGGCCGGGTTCTTTTGTAAAAGAAAGGTTGGCAGTATCTGAAATGCTGTCTTCAGTATCTGAAATGCTATCTACCGTTTCCGAAATGGAGTGGTTGGATATGAAATTAGGAGCAATCGTATCCGGTATCCTGGTAGTTGCAAACAAAATCAACAAAGCCCCGCACATGGCTGCAGAAACACGCAGACTGTAAAAAAATAATTGTCGCTTGGGAGAAGGTCGGAGCTTTTCCACCTGGGCAAATACTTCTTCCTTTATCGTTCGTGGTGCGGTAAGCAGCGTTTCCTCTGTGAAGCTGGAAGCAAACATGCTGGCACAATAAGTGCAATGGGAAATGTGTTCCAAAAGACATTGCTGCTCCTTTGATTTTAATCTTTTTTCATGAAATGCTTTCAGCATCTCCTTCGTAATATGTTCATTTACCATAATTGTGCTCCTTTCTCCATAGTGATTTCAACATATCTCTTGCGCGGTAGACCTGTGTTTGAATGGTTTTGATATTCTTCCCGGTGGTTTTGGAGATTTCCTTTACTGTCATTTCTTCGCAGAAATATTTCTGAGCGATTTCATCATAGGGTGGTTTCAAATTTTTGCAAATTTCCGAAAGTCGTTCCTTTATTAGAGTGCTCTCTGTAAGTTCCTCAGGGGACGAAGCATGACTTTCGATTCCCTGGAAATATTCCGCTTCCGTAGGGAGGGTTCTGCGGCTGGCATTTTTTATAAAGTCCAGACACTTATTGGTTGCGATTTGGCTGACCCAGGCCTTCTCGTTGTTTCCGTCAAAGGTTGGGAGGTTTTTGTATACGGAAAGAAACGTTTCCTGAGTCAGATCCTGTGCATCAAAATAATGATTTGTGATTTTATAACAGATAGAAAAGACCAGATTACTATAACGGTCCATTAATTCTGCCAGGTATTCCTTGGAATCGATAGTTTGCACCTCCCTACTTGTATCGTTCTTCATTTATTATAACGAGTGAGGAAAGAAAAAGTCTTCAAAAAAATAAAAATTTTTTAAAATTCGGCTTGGAGACGCAGATGGAGCCACTACGCAAAACATCCAAGGATTGAGACATGGTGTGAAATCTGAAAAGGAATTGTCTTTCACAATCTATCATGATATACTGAGTGTTGTTTCTTGCGTGACTATGCCATAACCTTGATATAGAAAAAATTAAGCGGCAAAGTATAATTAGATTTGCATAATATGTGAGTTATCCGGATGGGATTGAAACAAATACTTTAGAAAGTAGTTTTAGTGAAATTTGTACCTATGAAAGTTATATAGATTGGAGTCACCATGAATTACCAGAAAGAATTAGAGAAATTAATCGAAAGCAATCAGAAGCTGGGGAACGTGCCAACTTTATTTCTTCATGCGTGCTGCGCACCTTGCAGCAGTTATTGCCTGGAGTATCTTGCAGAATATTTTAAAATCACCGTTTTTTATTATAACCCCAATATTTTCCCTGCCGAAGAATATGAAACCAGAGTAGTAGAGTTAAAACGTCTGGTGGAAGAAATGAATAAGAGCGTCAGATATGAAATCGCAATGATAGAAGGAAACTATGAACCGGAACGCTTTTTCCAAATGGCCAAAGGACTTGAACATCTGGAAGAAGGGGGAGAAAGATGTTTTCAGTGCTATGAAATGCGCCTGAGAGAATCAGCTATTCTTGCCAGAGAAAAGGGATTTGACTATTTTACCACCACCTTATCCATCAGTCCCTTAAAGAATGGCGCGAAGCTAAATGAAATCGGAAAGCAGTTGGGTGATCAATATGGAATCTCTTGCCTGCCGGCAGATTTTAAGAAAAAGAACGGTTATCAGCGTTCCGTGGAATTATCCAAGGAATTTGGGCTTTACCGGCAGGATTATTGTGGATGCGTTTATTCAAAGCGTGGATAAAAACCAATTAATAGAAGGAGCATACTCATTTATATGTGCCGTAGGGACCACTACAAAACGCTGTACTAGTACAGAGGGGAATAAATAATTGACATCTTCGCTGGTCTGATTTCCCGATAGCACAAATGAAAAAGCCTCAGCGTAGCCCGCTATGCCTACGTTTTTGCATTTGCACTCACGAAAAATCATCCTTAGCGAATATATCAACTATTTATTCCTCGATGTACTTGCTAAAATTAATATGTTCAATATAGGAGGTTTCAAAATCAGATGTGTTTGACAGATACAGCACATCTGTTTTTTTTATGAATTCTTCAATCCGTAGGGCACTATGCGCCTTTGTAGCATACTTAATGCCCCCTAGCAAAGAAGAATTTCCCAAAACTTTAATTTTCCCCTGAAATGCATCTGGAAGTAAACCAATGGCAATAGCATTCTCCAGATTTGCAGCAGAGCCAAAGGTACCAGCCAGGTATACATTTTGAATATCAGCCAAAGTGCATCCCATTTCCTGGCACAATAATTCAATTCCAGTATAAATAGCTGATTTCGCCATTTGCACCTCCCTGATATCCTTCTGGAAAAGGCGGATATCTTCACCACCATTGGAGGGAAGGGTTACAGGAAAACCTTCAGTGAAATAAGGTTCAATCAGCAGTCCTGTATCATCTATAAGGTTATTTTTAAGCAATTCAGCCACTAAATCAATAATACCACTTCCGCATAATCCCAGGGGGCGTCCGTATTGAATGGTTTTAAAACGAGCTTTTTTTTCCAGGATTTCTACCTGATGAATAGCCCCTTTAATGGCAGCCATACCATATTTAATATTTCCACCTTCAAAAGCTGGTCCGGCAGCAGTTGAGGTCACAAGGAGCCGTTTTTGGTTTCCCAGCACCATTTCACCATTGGTACCCAGATCCAGGAAAAAGGAGAGTTCTTCTGCCTGATCCAAATCAGTATAGTAAATACCAGACACAATATCTCCGCCAACATAGGCAGAAATACCAGGGAGAATGGTGACAGGGCAAGCAAGAAGAGAATCACCAAAAACTTCTTCAAAAGAAAGCAAAAGGGTATCTAAGGTTACTGGGGTAAATGGATACGCCCCTAGCTCTTCGCAGGAATAGGAAAGGAGAAGATGAACCATGACCGTATTGGCAGCAATTGTGACACTTTCTACATCCTCCGGCTGAACGCCAGATTTCCCCAAGAGATTGCGAATGCCTTGAAGAAGGCACTTTTGAATCAGTGAACGGAGCATTTCGCCTGAGCCTTCATTGGCTGCCTTAATACGGGAAATCACATCAACTCCAAAAAAGCGTTGCTGGTTGAGAAATACTTCTTCGGTCCGCAGACCACTCTTTTCATCTATTACAGTCATGGCCACAGTTGTGGTACCAATATCGACAATAAGCTTCATTGTTTGTACTTCCTTTTCTTTATCGTTGCTGCATATAATGCTCATGTAAAAAGGTATATGCAGGTTTATTCTCCTTAAATGGTACACAAATTATAATAGAAAAGCAATGAAAATTTCGTTATATCTTAATGTAAGAGCAATAAAAATTTCGTTATATCTTAATGTAAGAGCAATAAAAATTTTGTTATATCTTAATGTAAGGGTAATAAAAATTTTGTTTATATATTTAATGTAAGATAATCAAAATTCATTTATATATTAGTGTCAGAGAAATAAAAAATTCATTTATATATTAGTGTCAGAGAAATAAAAAATTCATTTATATATTAGTGTCAGAGAAATAAAAAATTCGTTTATAATTAATGTCAGGCAATGAAAAATCGTCTATATTTAATTGACAAAGTAATAAAACAAGAATATAATATACTTATTAAAAGCCTTTTAAAAAGAAACATTAAAAGAGGAGGGATGACATGGAGCGGATACAAGGCAATTCTTTAATGGTAAAAGAAGTCAATTCCAATCTTGTACGCAGAGTATTCCGGCAGAAAAGGTCAGCTACCAAGCAAGATTTGTCCAGAGAAACCGGGCTGAGTGTGGTTACGGTAAACTCTATCCTTCAAAGACTTATGATTGATGGAGAGGTAAAAGAAGGAGTGATGGTTCCTTCTAATGGAGGTCGTCCCTCTCAACTATATGAGTATAACGGTGATTTCAGCATGATACTCACCATCTGTGCCAGACAAAAGGGTCCGCGAGAGCTGATTATGTCCAGGGTGGTAAATCTATTTGATGAGATTGTTTATAAAGAAGAAGCAGAAGTAAAAGAGATAGCATTTGATACCTTCGAGAATATAATTGCAAGAATTCTTGTAGATTATCCACGTATTACCGCCATAGGATTTGGTCTGCCAGGAGTGGAGTACCAAGGTAAAGTTTTGTTTAATGATTATAAGAATATAGAAGGAACCGATTTTGTTGGCTACTATCACAAGCGATTTAAAGTACCTATTATCTGGGAAAATGATGTAAATGCAGCAGTAATGGGATTTTACCACCGGCATTACCATGAAGAAGAAAAACACATTATGGCGATTTATTTTCCAGATTGCTATGGACCAGGTTCTGGAATTATAATCGATGGTAAACTATACCGAGGGAAAAATAATTTTGCTGGTGAGATTGCCGGTCTTCCCTATTTCGACTGGGAGCACCTTGCCGAACCAGACTATGTGAGAGTGCTTAAGACCGTCAGCTGCGTTTTGGCACCAGAAATTATTGTACTGTACCGCACCAGTTGGGAAGGGATTGACCAGGAGGAGATTCGGCTGCAATTTCTGGACGCCATTTCTGAGTATATGAGACCCGATCTGGTTTTTTCCCTGGAGTTTGATTCAGACTACGAGCTGGGGACAATCATGACCACCCGAAAGCGAACGGAAGAACCACTCATGCTAGTACATCGTATTTAAAAAAGGAGCAAATTATGGCAACATTATTACTAATTATAATTTATATCTCATTTATCAGTCTTGGTCTGCCCGACTCCCTTTTGGGGTCTGCCTGGCCGGTATTACATAAGGACTTAAATGTCCCGATTTCCGCAGCCGGTATTGCGACCATGATTACCGCAGGAGGCACCATTATCTCCAGCTTCCAAAGCAATCGTCTCATTAAAAAGTTTGGCACAGGAAAGGTAACTGCAGTCAGTGTCTGCATGACCGCATTTGCCCTTTTGGGAACCTACCTCACAGGAAGCTTTGGCTTCATCTGTCTTATGGCTGTTCCCATGGGTCTTGGTGCCGGCGCAGTAGATGCTGCCCTCAACAACTTTGTCGCCCTCCATTACAAAGCCAGTCACATGAGTTGGCTCCACTGTTTCTGGGGAGTTGGCGCAACTGCCGGACCTCTCATCATGGCCTTTTTCCTTGGTCAAAACGGAGCCTGGCGAAATGGATATCTGACCATTGGCATTATACAGGTATGCCTTGTAATTGCTTTATTTGCCTCCCTTCCTTTTTGGAAGCATTTTGAAGCAGAACCCACTGGTGAAGAGGTAGAGAAAACATCCAATAAGCTGGGTGAGCTACTTAAAATCAAAGGAGCCAAGGCAGCTCTTCTTTCCTTTTTCTGCTATTGTGCGGCTGAACTCACTGCCGGACTATGGGGTAGCTCCTACCTGGTAGAATACAAAGGACTTGAAGCAAGCGTGGCTGCCCGTTGGGTTTCCATGTATTATTTTGGCATTACCTTTGGACGTTTCATCTCTGGCTTTTTAACCATGAAATTTAACAATAAGCAGCTAATCCGACTGGGAGAACTTTTATGTCTTGTAGGTGCCATAACTCTTTTACTCCCTTTCAACTCTGCCCAATTAATCGGTCTGTTAGTAATTGGAATTGGTTGCGCCCCCATATACCCCAGCATGCTCCATGAAACCCCAAGACGTTTCGGGAAAGAATTATCTCAGGCAGTTATGGGCATCCAAATGGCCTGTGCATACATAGGAAGTACCTTTATGCCACCTTTGTTTGGCTTGTTAGCGGGGCATACCGGAATGTTTTTATTCCCGTTTTTCCTTATCGCTTTAATTATCCTAATGCTGATTTCATCGGAAATGATTAATCGTGTAATCAAAACCAGAGAGAACCAGAATTTTGGTTGATACTCTTGGGAGTTAGTATTGAACTAGGTTTTGAAAACCGGACGCAGCCCAGGAAAGGTTCGGCGGGAACGTGGGGGATGGGATGGAAAAAAATCCACCTTCGCAGGGCAAGAAGGTCTAGGGCAAAGCATCTAGACTGTGGCTGGTTACGGGCCGGGCTCCATGGTGCATCCGTGCACCAATCGCCCTGTCTCGGCATCCGTGCCTCGACT
>JAVBLX010000106.1:0-7133 GCA_031553075.1 Acetivibrio sp. | reverse complement strand
GTTTAGGGGTTCTTTGACGAATCTTCGATAACCTAGGGGAAAATGCCCATGGACGGGCATTTTAGAGTGAGTGGACAAGGATGTCCATCGAACTCGACCCGTAAAGAGCCACTGTCTAGTGGATTCGTCTTAGAACCCCTTGTGCGCCAAGTTAAGGGTGCGATATTTAGCAGGTGGAAAACTGCCCGAAAAGGCATCAGCCGTGCCATCGGTAGCGAGTCTTGGGCCTGTAACAGTAATGTTACAGGTTAAGCGTAGACAGCCAGGTAGTAGGGTTGCCATGGAGCACCGAAATCTAAGACAATTCAGCAGGCCGACGTTGTAAGGTGTACGGAAGGCAATATAAGTACAATCGTTAGGGCGAGATTGCACATACTGCTGCGGTGTCTGAGAACCAATCATGCTATACAATGATATCGTGTAAACTTGGGAGAGCCTGAGTTCTCCCTGTATTGTGTAAGTACAGGGTATGCCGGACAACTAACACGGAAGGAAGGCAAACGGGGCTCAGGCAGTCGGATAGCCGGATAGTACCGATGAAGGTGAGTAATGTCACTGGAGGGAAGCCGAGAGGGGGCTGTGTTCCTCGCAGACCCTGCTATGCAAAGTCATATCAAAGAGGAAACATTATCTATACTCAGAGATAGGAGAAATAATGGAAACGAAATTGGAGAGAATATCACAGTTATCAAGAGAAAATCCAAACATGGTATTTACGTCAATTGGGCATCTCATCAATAAGGAGATGCTAAAGTCATGTCATGAAAAGATGGATGGAAAGAAAGCCATAGGAATTGATGGAGTTACCAAGGAAGATTACGGTCATAACCTGGACGTAAATCTGGAAAATCTAATAGAAAGGCTGAAGAAGAAAAGCTACAAGCCAAAGCCAGCCCGGAAAGTGGAGATACCAAAGGAAAATGGGAAAACCAGACCATTGAGCATCTATTGTTATGAAGATAAGCTGATACAAGAGGCACTGAAAGAAATATTGGAAGCAGTCTTTGAACCACATTTCTATGAAGAGATGATGGGATTTCGACCTGCTAGAAACTGCCATCAGGCAATTCAGAAGCTAAATGTGATGATAGAATTCAGAGCAACCAAGTATGTGTTAGATGCCGACATAAAGGGCTTCTTTAACCATCTGGACCATGTATGGATAATCAGGTTCATAGAATCAAAGATAAAAGACCCCAACATAATCAGACTGATAAAGAGAATGCTGAAAGCTGGGATCATGGAGGAATACCAATTCGTAGAGACCGAATCTGGCTCAGGGCAAGGCTCGGTGTGTTCCCCCATAATAGCTAATATATATATGCATTATGTACTGATATGGTGGTATCACGAGAAAATCAAACCACGATTGAGAGGATATAGCGGCCTAGTGGTATACGCAGATGATTTTGTGGTATGCTTCCAATACAGAGATGATGCAGAACTTTTCTATGAACATTTGAAACGTAGGATGGGAAACTTTGGACTAAGTCTGGAAGAAGAAAAGAGCCGCCTGATAGAATTTGGGAGATTTGCAGAAGAGAATCCCCGAAGTAAAGGGAAGAAACCGGAAACCTTTGATTTTCTAGGATTTACACACTACTGTTCGAAAAGCAGGAACGGTAAGTTCAGGGTGAAGAGGAAAACCAGTAAGAAGAAAATGGCGAAGAAATGTCGGGAAATACATCAGTTTATAAAGAAACATAGACATGATGATACCCAGGAACTTATTAGAAAACTTAATCAGATACTAACTGGATATTACCATTACTACGGAATCACGGACAACAGTCGAAGCATAAGCAACTTCCAGAACAGGATGAGAAGAAGCCTGTTTTACTGGCTAAATCGAAGAAGTCAGAAAAAGAGCTATACATGGGAACGATTCGAAAAGCTAATGGAAAGATACCCATTGAAAGCTCCGAAATTATATGTCAGTGTATACCCGCGATAACAGTTGAATAATTAGCTTTGCAAAGAGCCGGATGCGGGAAAGCCGCACGTCCGGTTCTGTGAGGGGTAGGCCTCGTAAGAGGCCTATCTACTTGACAACCTGCGGAACTGGAGTGTTTTCCACCACCAAGTCTCTTTTTTGCGCCCTTTCCATTGCCCCTCATCCAGCGTACGGGTTCCATCCCCCCCAGTTTGTCAACTAAATCCCAATCAGACCCAGTTTGTCAACTAAATCCCAAGAGGTTGACAAACAGACTTGAAAAGACTATGATAAACTACGTAAATGATATTAGTTATTAAATATAGGAGACCAAAATGAATTTACGTAACGGAAAAAAAGGCAATTACTATACCGTAGAACAATTACAGCTTGAAGGCACAGTTCTGAGAAGACTGCAGGCACTTGGGCTGACAGAAGGAACAACTATACATGTATTAAATAATAAACGGGGTGGCTCAGTTATCTTTATGGTACGAGGCACCCGTTTGGCTGTTGGCAGGAAAATAGCTGAAGCCATTTTGGTAAAGGAGGCGGCATAAGATGGGAGAAGTATTAAATGTAGGCTTTATTGGAAATCCCAACTGTGGAAAAACCACTCTTTTTAATGCCTATACCGGAGCAAAGCTGAAGGTGGCTAACTGGCCAGGGGTTACAGTGGAGAAAAAAGAAGGTGCCATGAAGTACCATAATCACCAGTTTAAACTGGTGGACCTTCCAGGAATCTATAGTCTGACTTCCTATAGCATGGAAGAAAAACTGAGTCGCCAATACATTTTGGATGATGAGGTGGATGTTATTGTGGACATTGTCGATGCTTCCAGCCTGGAACGAAATCTGTATCTGACCCTGCAGCTGATTGAACTTGGTAAACCGGTAATTCTTGCCCTTAATATGATGGATATTGTAGAAGAGAGGGGAATGGAAATTGATCTTCATCGACTTCCGGAAATGCTGGGGATTCCCTGTATTCCTGTTTCAGCAAGAAAACGTTCCGGATTGGATATTCTTATGCATACAGTCGCTCACCATAAATCCAAAATTATGGACAGTAATCTGGAGCATCACCATTATCATGTTGACCGGGAAAAAATAGGAAAACACCATCATCAGCATCACTCAGAATTTGCAGTGGTATATAATGATGTGTTGGAGGACAAGATCGATGAAATCATTGTCCGTCTGCTGGAAAAATATCCGGAAATACCAAATCCAAGGTGGCATGCCATCAAAATATTGGAAATGGATGAAGAGATATTGGAAAGGTATCCTGTTGTGTATGAAGACCTGGTGGATCGGTCTTACGAAACAGATATTATCAATCAAAAATATGATTTTATTGAAGAAATCATTGAAGAGGTTATGGTAAATAAGACTTCGAAGGTAGAATCTACGGATAGGATAGATAAATTCCTTACCCACTCCATTTGGGGAATGCCGATTTTTCTTGGAATTATGGCAATTGTTTTTTTCCTAACCTTTACAGTGGGAGATTTCCTAAAAGGTGGATTTGAGGTATTACTGGATGGTTTTGCGAATGGTACACTATCTTTTTTGGAACAGGTGAATGCCAATGAAATCTTGGTTTCTTTGGTGGTGGAAGGTATTATTGCAGGCGTTGGAGGTATCTTATCCTTTTTGCCTAATATCTTTATTCTTTTCCTGGCATTGGCTGTCTTGGAGGATAGTGGGTATATGGCCAGGGTTGCCTATGTTATGGATGGACTTATGGGGAAGATGGGATTGTCAGGACGGGCTTTCATTCCGATGCTGTTGGGATTTGGGTGTAGTGTGCCAGCAGTTATGGCTTCCCGTACCCTGGAGGACCCCAAGGATCGGTTCCGTACGGTCATGGTGACTCCATTTATGTCCTGTAGTGCCAGATTGCCTATTTATGTATTGTTTTCTCAGCTGTTCTTTGGAAAATATGCTATGTTTGCAGCTTTTTCCATGTACATTATCGGTTTGGTGGTGGCTGTTGTTATCGCTATCTGCATGAATTTGTTTGGAAAAAAGAAAACAATTAATACCTTGCTTATTGAGCTTCCGGAATATAAAACCCCTAATGCCCGGAGTATAATTATTTATGTTTGGGAAAAGGTAAAAGATTATCTGACCAGAGCGGGAACTACCATTTTTGTGGCTTCTATCGTGGTGTGGTTGATACTTAATTTTGGACCATCCGGACTGACAACAGATATGAGTGAAAGCTTTGGCGCCTTAGCTGGCAAGGTGTTGGTACCGGTGTTGGCTCCAGCTGGATTAGGTCTGTGGCAGATTGTAGTTTCTCTTATATCAGGATTGGCTGCAAAAGAAGTGGTGGTATCCAGTATGGCAGTTTTATTCGGAATTAGTAATATTAATTCTCAGGAGGGTCTCCTTGCCATGTCAACGACCCTTTCTGCTCAGGGCTTTGGTGCTCTGAATGCCTATGCCTTTATGTTGTTTTGTCTTTTGTATACACCTTGTGTGGCGACCATTGCCACAGTAAGAAGGGAATTGAATTCTACAAAATGGATGTGGATTTCCATTGGATTTCAGCTGAGTGTGGCCTGGGGAGTAGCTACTTTATTTTACCAGGTTGGAAGACTCATTTTTGGATAAGTGTACTTGCGTAACGGATTAAAAACACGTATAATGAATTTAATATAAACAGGGGGTTTTGCATGGAGATACAAGAAAAGGATTTATTGTTGGACCGTAGTTATACCTGTCCCCTTTGTGGGGCTTCCTTTAAAGCGAAATCTGTAAAGACTGGTGTTGCCAAGCTGATCGACACAGAGATGGATTTACGCCCGAGATATCACAATATTGATGTACTTAAGTATGATGTAGTGCTGTGCCCAGAGTGCGGCTATACAGCATTGGCAAAGTATTTTCCAACGCTCAATTCCGCCCAAAAAAATAATGTGGAAAAAAAGGTTGCAGCCAATTATAAAAAAAGAGACATCCCTCAGGATTACTATGACTATGATTGTGCTGTCGAACGATATAAGATGGCGTTGATCAATACCATGGTTAAGATATCCGAAATCAGTGAAATTGGTTATGTATGTCTGAAATTATCATGGCTTTTACAGAATCGCCGAGACAGTATTAATGGGACTACGCCTGAAGCACTGGCAGAAAAGGGAAAATATGATAAAATGGCTATGTCCTATACCAAAGAAGCCTTGAAATATCTGATGCAGGCCCGGATGGAAGAAGACTATCCGATCTGTGGTATGGACGAGGCTACACTGGATTATCTGCTGGCAGCACTTGCAACAATGGATGAACAGCTGGATGTGGCATCTCGGATGTTGTCTACTGTGACCTCCTCCAGAGAAGCTTCCGATCGGCTTAAAAACAAGGCGTTTGATTTGAAACAGTTAATCAGTCAGAAGCAAAAGGCAGCGGAGAAGCTGGAAAATGAATAATAGCAAAATAAAATTTAAAGAGAGAATTTAAAGAGAAAATTTAAGATAAAGAGAACTTTCGGATTGACCGTGAGTTCTTTTTTGATTACTATGACTCGTACATCGTTCTGCAGATTCTTGTGCATATTACTGAGAATATTTTTTTTGAGAGTGCATTGCAAAAACGTAGGCATAGCGGACTACACTGAACTCTCAGGTGATGCACATGATGAACTACGATAAATAGCCGTTGAAGGGACCATATATCAGCTTAAGTTTGACAAATTAGAATCTTGTTCTAAAAAAAGGCTTGCCAAGTTAGTAGGAATGTGATATTTTTATATGTAGTTAGCAAAGACTAACCAAGCGAAGGAATCAAGGGAACTTAAAATGGAAAAAAATTTCAACTATCTTGATTCGTATGCCGCAGAAGGGCAGAGGGGAGTAAAATGAGTATTGTCATAATTGGTGGAAATGAATGTATGAAGAATAAATATGAACAAATTTGTAAATCCTACAAATGCAAAGCAAAGTTTTTTCCAAAAATGGAGACCGGTCTGAAGGATAAAATTGGAAATCCGGATTTAATGATTTTATTTACCTCAACCGTTTCTCATAAGATGATCCGTTGTGCGGTAGCAGAGGCCGATAAGAAAAACTTACGGATAGAACGTTGTCATACCAGTAGTATCAGTGCTTTGAAGGCGGTATTAAATCAATATGCCTAAGGGTTAGCGAACGCTAACAGAGCACTTTCTTGGCTTGGGAAGTTGAGAGGGTAAAGCAAAGGCTGGTGGTTTTGATTTTTGGATGAACAAAAGAAGGAAGTTATATGAGAGGAGATTGAGTATGCTAAGCAAAGAATTATTAAGAGATTTGTTTCGGGAAAATCGATATGAGAATCGTTTTTTATCCCTATTTGTTCATAGTGCCCCATTACTTAAGGGGGTGAAGGCTTCTCATATTATGAATGTAGATCAAAAGGATTTGGAACAAATCAGTAAGGTTTATGCTGCATATGGGATTGAATATAAGGTTCTGAGCATGAAAGGGAAACGTGCGGTATTATTTTTATATCATCGGGAAAAACTGGAAAGATATTTATTTCAAGAAAAGTGTCTCAAATTTCTTTTGGTATGTGGATATCAGCCAGATGTTTTTGATGGCTTATTAGAGCAGTTTGGAAAACGGATGCAGTCTTATCAGAATCAGAGGAACGATTTTCCACATGAAATGGGCATATTTTTGGAATATCCGGTAGATGATGTGGAAGCTTTCATTGTCTGTAAGGGGGGAGCTTATTTGTTCTGTGGGTATTGGAAGGTATACACCAATCCCCAAAAAGCCAGAGAAATTTTTAAGGAATATGATGAAGCCAAAGACGAAATGGTCTATCAAATTGCTCAATGGGCATAATGAATAGTCAGATAGGTAAGATAGGTATCCGGGGATTTTGGGATTTGTTGAAAGTGATCAGCTCTAAAAGGTAAAAGTGAAGGGTGGTGGTAATGGAAAAATAAAAAATAACATAAAAGTTATTCACAAAAAACCAATAGTAATAAGACTGCGTTCGTGCAAGGTGGATAACAACTATAACTTAAATCTTTTTTGTGAATAAGTGAAAAAGCAAACTTTTTTTAGTAAGAATAAATTAGAAAAGTTCTAAGTCAGGGGCTCAAAAAATCAGGGGTCTTAGAAGAACTTTAAGCCCCTGATTTAGTACTTTTCTTTTGAACCAAGTCACACACGCGGACGTCTTATGTAGTTTTGATTGTTTCCAAGTA
>JAVBLX010000189.1:0-13830 GCA_031553075.1 Acetivibrio sp. | reverse complement strand
TTGAAAGAATGATATTGTTGACGATATGTGGGAGGACAGGTATAATTTTATCATATCTGCCAGATTAACCATAATGCCGTATTTACACAACGCCGTATTTACTCAACGTAGTAAGGTAGAGAAAGCATACTGTAATAGTTTGCTCAAAAAGGAGCCTGAAAAGAAGGGAGTCGTCAAGAATATGATATTTCAAGAAAAAAGAATAACGCTAAAAAACCAGAAAGAATGTATACTGAAGAGTCCAGATGAAAAGGATGCGCTGGAACTATTACAGCATCTAAAAACTACATCAGATGAAACCAATCATATGCTCAGATATTCAGAAGAAATCACTATGACCGAGGAAGAAGAGAAAAAATTTTTACAGGAGCAGTCAACAAGTGAAAATAAAATAATGATTGCGGCTTATATAGACGGAAAGCTGGTAGGCAATGCCGGGATCGGTCCGGTGCACCCTTTTATAAGAACCAGGCACAGAGCCTCTTTTGGTATATCCATACAGAGAGAATATTGGCAATGGGGAATTGGAAGTGCTATTCTGAAAGAAATAATTGAATCTGCTAAATTAATTGGTTATGAACAGATAGAATTATCGGTAGTAGCGGAGAATGAAAGAGGAATTACCTTATATGAAAAATTCGGTTTTCAAAAATGTGGGACACTGGGCAAGGCCCACAGATATAAGGACGGCACCTACTCTGACGAATATACTATGGTGTTATACTTGCTGTGAGTGCTGAAAAATGTTGTAGATGACAAATAATAAGTGGGTTGAAAAGTAAAGGGCAGAAAATAAAATTTGAAAGTTGAGGGGAATAATGAAAATTAGTAATTTAAAGTACGTTATAGTTGGGTTGTTGATTGTTACGGGTGCAATGGCTTTGAGGGAAGTGGTTGCGACGGGTGGACTGATTTTATATACCGTAATGACAGCGGTTAAAGATGGTCTTACCACCGCAGCAGATGTGCAGAATATTATTTTGGGAGTGACGGACAAAAGTGATGTGATTCTTGCTATTTCCGCATTGGGGACATTGGTGTGGATTTGCTTATTTGGATTTATTTATCGTTCTGAACGTAAAAAAGTAGGACAGCATCTGTTCGAAGGAAAAGTAAATGGAAAACGAATACTTGTACTGCTGACCATGGGAGTTGGCTTACAATTTATCATCAGCTCAGTATTGAATGGTATTATGCTTGCAGCACCATGGCTGTTAGAGAACTACATGGAGCTGCTTGGTAACCTGGGGATGGGAAATTCTCTTGTGTCCTTTGTTTTTATTGTTCTAATTGCACCTATTGGTGAGGAATTGGTTTTCAGAGGGGTTGTTTTTGATTACTTAAAAAAACATACCGGATTCTGGATAGCAAATATTTTTCAAGCATTGTTCTTTGGAATCTATCATATGAATCTTGTACAGGGACTCTATGCTTTTTGTTTAGGATTATTCCTGGGATGGGTTTCCTATAAATATGGTTCGGTAAGAGAAGGTATCTTGCTACATATGGCGGTTAATCTATGTGGATGCTTGATCAGTCTTTTCTTCCCGGAAGCATGGGCAGAGAACCTGGTAATGATTTTACTGTTTTTTATTGGAGCATTGGCATTAATTGTTTTTTCGGGAAGAGCAATTAAGCAGGAGCTTCGGATAAAAGATGATGAGATGAAGGATGCCGGAGGCGTATTATGATTGCATTAAAAATGTTAGAAATAAAAAGTTTTATGGGACAGTTGTTGATTCGGGATGTGTTTGACAACTTTTTATTGTCTGATTTGGAGATTCAAACAGCTAATCAGTTCAAAATCAATGGGCGACTGAATAAAAAGTGGTTTGATGAAGGCGAAAAAGAGGATATTGGAGAGCGAGAATATGCCAGGTGGAAAGAGATCAAGCCTTTTGCCTATGAAATCATTAAAGGGAATAGGACTCCGGAATCCATGAAAATTATTTTTCTGCTATCAAGAGAGAATACTCAAAAGGTGGTGGAACGCTGTGGGGGGAAGTTCTCATTAGATGATGTTGATGGGTTGTTTCTTAATGTCCGATATGAGAACGGAATATTAAATCTTATTACCGGAAGCTCATTAAAAACATTTACCATGGATAAATCCTTGGAACAGGAATGGGATAAGAATATGCAGGATTATTTAAGACATTTTCAAATTCCGTTTGAACTTTAGTCACGTTTTCGATTTAGCTAAGAGTGACAAAAAGAAACTTATAGATGATTATTAGCACTCAATTTAAATGAGTGCTAATTTTTTCTTGACAAGCAAGTCAAAACGTATTAATATGTTCATTATCAGGTGAAAACCAATGTTTTTTACCAGGGTAATTTAAAGTGGAAAACAAAAAAACAATGAAAAAGGCAAATTGCCGAAGAATGAAAAGAAGGAGTGATTTATTCTATGTCAGTAGAACAAGGAAGCTTATCAATTAATTCAGAAAACATATTTCCCATTATTAAAAAGTGGTTGTATTCCGACCATGATATTTTTATCAGAGAATTGGTATCCAACGGCTGTGACGCGATTACCAAGCTGAAAAAGCTGGAAATAATGGGGGAGACCCAGATTCCGGAAAAACATAAATTTTCCATTCAGGTAGAAGTAAGCCCAGAGGACAAAACCATTTCCTTTACCGATAATGGAATCGGTATGACCGCCGAGGAAGTAAAAGAATACATCAATCAGATTGCTTTTTCAGGAGCAACAGATTTCCTTGAAAAATACAAGGATAAAACCAATGAAGAGCAGATTATCGGTCATTTTGGACTTGGATTTTATTCCGCATTTATGGTTGCGGACAAGGTTACCATTGATACCTTATCTTATAAAGACGGCGCCAAAGCAGTTCACTGGGAGTCTGAAGGCGGCACAGAATTTGCCATGGATGACGGAGATAAGGAAAGCATTGGTACGAAGATCACCCTTTACTTAAACGAGGATTCCTATGAGTTTTCCAATGAATATCGGGTAAGAGAAGTTTTGAACAAATACTGCGGATTTATGCCAGTAGAAATATTCCTTACCAAAGCCAATGCAGAGCAGGAATTTGAAACAATTGATGCAGCGGATGTAACAGAAGATGATGTTGTGGTAGAGAACATCGTAGAAGAAGCAAAAACAGAAGAAGTTGAAAATGAAGATGGAACCAAAGAAACGGTAGAAGTTTCTCCAAGAAAAGAAAAAGCCAAAATCAATAAACGTCCGGTATCTTTAAGCGATACCAGCCCACTTTGGACCAAGCATCCAAATGAATGCACCGATGAAGAATACAAGAGTTTTTATCGAAAAGTATTCAATGATTATAAAGAGCCTTTATTCTGGATTCACTTAAATATGGATTATCCATTTAATTTAAAAGGTATTTTATATTTTCCCAAATTAAATACAGAGTATGACACCATTGAAGGAACCATTAAATTATACAATAACCAGGTATTTATTGCTGATAATATCAAGGAAGTTATTCCAGAATTCCTGCTATTATTAAAGGGTGTAATCGACTGCCCGGATTTACCACTTAATGTATCCAGAAGTGCACTGCAAAATGATGGCTTCGTGAAGAAAATCTCTGATTACATCACCAAAAAGGTTGCCGATAAGCTTTCTGGTATGTACAAGGTAGAAAAAGAGAGCTATGAGAAATATTGGGATGATATCAGCCCATTTATTAAATATGGTTGCCTGAAGGATGATAAATTCCGTGAAAAGATGAAGGATTTCATTATTTTCAAGAACCTGGAGGATAAATATCTTACTCTTCCAGAGTACGTGGAAAATGCGAAGAAAAAGGGCAGCGCAGATGGCCTGGATAATAATGATGAAGCCGGAAATGCAACGGAAGAAGCTGGAAAACCAGTTGAAGAAACCGCTGGAGAAGGAAGTACAGCGGAATCAGAAGTTGTTGATTCTAAGACTGGTGAAGCAGTTGATGTAGATGGAGAGATCAAGGAAGAAGAAAAAGCAGTTGTATATTATGTAACCAATATGCAGCAACAGAGCCAGTACATTAACATGTTTAAAGAAGGCGGTATTGATGCCCTGATTCTTACCCACAACATTGATCAGCCATTTATTACTCAGTTGGAGCAGGGGGATGATAAGATCCGTTTCCAGAGAATCGATGCTGACTTAACCGAATCCTTTAAGGAAGAGGTTAGTGAAGAAGAATTAAAAGAAGATACCGATACTCTTACTGAGGTCTTCAAAAAAGCTCTTGGCAAAGAAAATCTGGTTTTAAAGGTAGAAAAACTAAAGAATGAAAATGTATCCTCTATGATTACCCTTTCCGAAGAAAGCAGAAGAATGCAGGACATGATGAAAATGTATGCAATGCCAGGAATGGATTCAGCTATGTTTGGCATGGGAATGGGTGGAGAGACCCTCATTTTAAATGCAAACAACTCTTTGGTTAAATATGTGCTGGCGCATAAAGATGGTGAAAATACCGATGTATTCTGTCAGCAGTTGTATGATTTAGCTGCAATCAGCCAGAGACCATTGGCACCGGAAGAAATGACCAAATTCATTGCCAGAAGTAATGAAATCATGATGCTTCTTGCAAAATAATACCATTAGAATGTCAAAATATTTGGTCAAGAATATTAAATGTAAAAGAGTAAATAAAAATTAATATAGAACCACAATCCTAATATGCTTTCATAAAGAGATGTTAGGATTGTGGTTCTTTATTACTGAGGGGAATAAAACATTTCTATCCCAAACTTTCTTTCATTTAGGACTCCGAACAATTGGCTGTAACTGCATTCCGTCCAAAGCATGCTCTAATGTTTCCAATATCAGTTCGGGTTCTGCCACCATAGAATTTGGCTTTTTTAGAAAATTATCCTGGCTGAAAGGTACAAAATAAATGTTTTTGCAGTTTAATAATGCCCCGATATTCTTGAAATTCATGCTTAGTGCATCGTTGGTTGAAGGAAAAATAATCAAGGGCTTATCATTACGAAGATGGGCCTTTGCGGCCATGAGCACTGGTGAATCAGTGATGGCAAGACTTAGCTTTGCCAGTGTATTTCCAGTGCAGGGTGCAATAATTAAAGCATCCAGTAAGCATTTGGGACCAATTGGCTCGGCTGTTTCCAGTGTGGTGATGGGAGTGTTCCCGGTGATTTCTTTGGCTGTTTCATAAAATTCTTTGGAGTTGCCGAAGCGGCAATCTATATTTTGCACGGAATTGGAAAAGATTGGTGTGACATTTGCACCGGCATCTACCAGTTTCTTTAATTCCTGAAAGATTACAGCAAAGGTGCAGAAGGAACCAGTCATGGCAAATCCGATTTCTTTTCCTTTAAGGTTCATGGAATTACCTTCTTTCTACAAGATAGTTTCTGGATAACATAATCAGCAAGTATCCTGGCAGAAGCATAGGGGGCTACTTTTCCAGGGATACCCAAGGAAAGAGTGGCATTTAACTCTAATTTTTCTGCCGCTTTATAGTCTAATCCACCAGGATTGCTGGCGAGATCGATAATGGTGGTATCTTTGGAAATACGACATAAAAGCTCTCGTGGGAGAACCATTGCAGGTATGGTATTAAAGATATATTGAAAGGACCCCAGGTCGCTTGCCAGATTGGACATGAAGCACGTGTTGTATCCGACGGCATCAGCATAAGCTAAGTCCGAATCTTTTCTGGCGCCAATGGTAACAACGGCATCCAAGCCATCCAGCTTATGAGCCAGGATTTTAGCGCAGCGACCAAATCCCAATACCAGTGTATTGGATTTATGAAGATTTCCATTGCTTTTTTGAATTGCCTCCATAATGGCACCTTCTGCGGTGGCAATACCGTTGGATATGGCAAGGGAGTCTTCTTCCATAAAATCATAATATGCAATTTGACATTTTTGACAATGTTTTTTTATATTTTCCGGCAGCATTCCAGCAAAAAGTATGTGATTGCGGTGAAGTGGACGGATAAAGTTGTCAATCGTTAAGTCGGATGTGGAGGTTAAGGAGGGAATAGTGATGCCATCCTTTGAAAAGGGAGTGCCACCAATGAGAATACTGCTGACGGCAATTGTCTCAGAAAGGGAGCTTCCCTGTATGCATATATCTTTCATCATGGGATGTGAGAGTCCATATGTGATAACAGAATAAGAATGGGATTTTAAATATTGGGCCATATAGATTTGGCGAATGTCCCCACCAATAATAGCAATGTCGTACATAATACCTCCATTATGGGATGGATACTTGATTATATATCATTTTATGGTGGAAGAGAAAAAGTGTGAAGAGAATTTCTAAGGAGCTAAAAGACACCGTCTAAAAAATTCTTAACCATCACACTCTAATTGTTTGTACCGCTGGGGTGTTATGACTGGAAGCGTGAAACTTTTCCCACTGTAAGAAAGTAAAAGATTACTATTTACTGACTTCTTGTACTGCTATGTAGGATGAAGAGACTATAAATGGGAAGGGATGAGTCTTGAAGCGCAGAAAGATTATAGAATGCTTAGAAGCATAAAAAACGGCTAATCTGAAGGTTGTCAATTAGGTGACAACCTTCAGATTAGCCATGATAAACGTTGCATTTTATTTCGTTAGTTTGATTCAGGTTCATCGTCGAAGAAATCATCATCGTAGTCGTCAAAATCATCTTCGAAATCTTCCAGATAATCAGGAATAAAGTATTTGTATACGGCGAAGGCAATGGCGGCAACTGCAGCTACGGCTCCAATAACAGCTAAAACCCAGACGATACAGGATTTTTTCTCTTCTTCTAATTCTTTTTTATGGATAAGTTCGTTTAGTTTTGCTACATTTAATAATTCTTCAATTTTGCTTGACATAACAGACACGTCCTTTCTGATTTTTGCGTTCGATTAGAAATTATCTTCTAATGTATTATACCACTGAAAGGCTATTTTTACTATAGATTTTTTAATTTCGCAAAAGAAGCCCGCATTTTTTTCTGCCCGGAGTTTTCAAAATTTACGGTTACCTCATAATCATTTGGAAGAGGTTTTAGGTCTTCTACAATACCACGTCCGAATTTGGTATGCTCTACCGTATCGCCAACGGAATAGGATGGGACACCACTTTCCACGGGTATAGGGGTCACTTTCCTTGGTTTGTCAAAGCTTGTGTTGGTTAGAGCAGGCTGTGGAGTTGGCAGGCCCTTTTGAATCATAGGATTGCCAGCGAACAAATCTCCACCAGGCTTTCGCTGTATATCTGGTGAAAAACCGTGGATTGCAGTCATTCCACCGGAACGTTTGGACAGTGGGTTTACTGGTGTGGAAACGCTCTTGCTTGACATGAAATTGCCAGTGTTTTTAGAGGAAACAAAGGCAGTTTCAGTACCAGATGGAAATCGTGGTTGAAGAGAGTTTCTACTTTCTTTTAAAAGGTACCGTGGTATTTCACGGATAAATTGGGATGGCTTGTTAAACTGAGTTTCGCCATGAACCATTCGTTGTCGTGCAGAGCTTAAGGAAAGCTTCTTTTTGGCACGGGTAATGCCTACATAGCAAAGGCGGCGTTCCTCCTCGATTTCAGTAGGATCATCGGAGGTGATGGTCATATAGCTTGGGAAAATGCCATCCTCCATACCACACAGATAAACATAAGGAAACTCCAGGCCCTTGGCACTGTGCAGGGTCATTAAGACGACTACATTGGTACTGTCTTCCAGACTGTCAATATCGGCTACCAGTGCAACCTCCTCCAGAAAATCGCTTAGGGTAGGGGGCTCGTCGGCAGTAGCTTCAAAGGAAACGATTTTGTTTGTCAATTCCTCTATATTTTCAATACGGCTTTCTGCTTCTACGGTTTCTTCCGCCTTCAGCTCTTCCACATATCCGGTTGCGTCAATGATTTCCTTCATTAATGCTTCCAGGGTGTAATCTATTTTGGTCAGTTTTCCTTTTAATATTTCGATAAAGGAGACAAAGGATTCAATCTTTCCTAAGCCTCGTCCAATACCGGGAATGGAAGCAGCACGGCGTAATCCTTCATAAAAGCTCATTCCATTTTGCAGGGCATATTCCGCTACCCGATCAATGGTGGTGAGACCAATCCCTCGTCGGGGCACATTGATAATACGCTTTACAGCAATGTCATCCAGACCATTATCAACCGTCTTTAAATAAGCCAGCAGGTCCTTGATTTCTTTACGGGCATAGAAGTTAACAGCTCCAACAATTTTGTATGGAATGTTCTTGCGCACCAGCTTTTCTTCAAAAATACGAGATTGAGCGTTGGTTCGGTATAGAATGGCAAAATTGCTGTAATCATAGCCTTCTTCGTAAACACCGTTGGAAATATCACTTACAATGGCATCGGCTTCTTCGTACTCATTTTCAAACTGGGTGTAATAAAGTAGGTCGCCTTCTTCATTGGCTGTCCATAGGGCTTTATCCTTCCGTTCAATGTTGTTGGCGATTACTTCATTGGCGGCGTTTAATATATTTTGCGTGGAGCGGTAGTTCTGCTCCAGCTTGATTACTTTGGTGGAAGGGTACTGGCTTTCAAAGTTCAGGATGTTGTGAATGTTGGCCCCCCGGAATTTGTAAATGGACTGGTCATCATCTCCAACGACACAGAGATTGTGTTCTACTTTGCCATCTTCATTGGTGGTTGAGGCCATGAGGCGGATGAGGTGGAACTGGGCTGTATTGGTATCTTGGTATTCATCTACCATTATGTATTTAAAACGATTTTGATAATAAGCAAGGATGTCTGGATTGGTTTCAAACAGCTCAATCGTTTTAAAAATTAAATCATCAAAATCAAGAGCGTTACTTGCTTTTAATCGTTTTTGATATTCGGTATAAACCTTGGCATAACGTTCTTCGTTGTAGTTGCCAGCGGCATTGCGGGCAAATTTTTCCGGGGTAATCAGCTCATCCTTGGCACTGGATATGACAGAAAGAAGCGTACGTTCCTTGGTGTTTTTGGTGTCAATGTTTAAATATTTGCAGATGTCCCGGATCAGGGTTTTCTGGTCATCAGAATCGTAAATGGTAAAGCTTCTTTCGTAGCCGATTGCTTCAATGTATCTTCTTAAGATGCGAACACAGGTGGAGTGAAACGTGCTGACCCAAATATTTTCGGAACCATAACCTACGATTTTGTCCACACGTTCTCTCATTTCCTTTGCGGCTTTATTGGTAAAGGTAAGGGCAAGGATATTCCAGGGGTTGACGCCATGTTCGTCAATTAAGTAGGCGATGCGGTGGGTGAGAACCCGGGTCTTGCCAGAACCGGCCCCCGCCAGGATAAGGAGTGGTCCTTTGTTGTGCTGAACAGCTGTAGCCTGTTCGTTGTTTAATCCTTCTAGCATATTGCTCATAGTTGGCTCCCATCTGCGCATGATGGCGCATGTTTACAAGTTTTTTCAGTTTGTTCCTCATAAAAAGGCTGTTAATCTTACACAGCCTTCTCGGGTGGTTCGTATTTTTTTCGTGTTTTATCCACAAGTTTTTTTATACGTATCATTTTTATTTTATTTGCTTTCAGTTGTTTTGCCTTCAGCAGTTTTGCCTTCTTTGTTTTCAGTAGTTTTTTTTGTATCAGCAGGTTTTGGCTCTCCTTTGCTGATACCGGAAAGAGAATGGTCAATAAGCTTTTCAATAATCATCTTCTTTGTATACACATCGAAGCTCAGCATACTGATAAAGGCGAAGGTCTGCAGAAATTCTTTGTCTTCCTCATCGGGGACATCTTGAAAGGTATTTTGTGCCTTGTTGGACTTGCGAATAACATCCTTAATTAGAGTGTCAATCTGTTCCTTTTCCATTTTAAAGACTTCTTCATAAATCTCTTCTAATGATATACTGCTTTTCTGCTTGTAGAAATGCTCTGTTAGTGGTGTGAAAAGACTTTGAATATCATTTATGGATAGAATGTTTTTAAAATAGTAGATAAAAATTAACAGGAGCATATGCTCCTTGGAATACTTCTTCTTGTCCGGTGAGGGGAGAAGATCATTTTTGGTGTAGTTGTTAATCATGGTTTTGGTAAGCAGCTTGTCTTCCGGATACCGTTTGGATGCGTTAAGATGTTCATCCATGAAAGTGGTTACCTGATCCATATATAAAGAAATATTGGGAATTTCTGATGGTTTGATGTAATCAATATTTTGCAGGCTGCGGATGAGCTGCATTATGTATTCCTGATTATCCATACTCAATTTTATCACCTCACGTTACATTATATAGTATTAAAAACCATATGTAAACAGAATTCTGCCCAAAAGAAAAGCGAAACCCATTTGTGTAAGTTTCGCTCTGTCGATTATTCGTCTGCCTTTTTATAGTTTGGGTCGATTCGCTGGAATACCATGTCGTAGCCGTCGTTTCCATAATTTAAAGAACGGTTGACCCGGCTGATGGTAGCAGTGGAAGCACCAGTCTTTTCTGCAATTTCCAGATATGTTTTTTGCTCCCGGAGCATCTTTGCTACTTCAAATCGCTGAGATAAGGATAACAGTTCGTTGATGGTACAGATGTCTTCGAAAAAGATGTAGCATTCCTCTGGTGATTCTAAGCTTAAAATCGCATCAAATAAATGATCTACAGCAGGTGTCTTGATTTTGTTGTTCATCTATGTCTCTCCTTGCTAATTTTCATAATTGTAATTGAATACGTTGCTTTCATGGTGCAATTTTAACACAATAAAGTTTTAAAGTAAAGAGGGTTTTCATTTTTTTTTGATTCCTTATTTTATAGGCATTTCAAGTGGTAAAAATTTCACTAAAAGCATATTGGACTTCATTTGACCTTCTTTTTGACTGTCATTTGAGTTTGGCTTAATAGCTGGGCAGAGCTGTCAGCACTGGGAACAGAATCCCATTTGTATTTTGGTACTATGTATTGTTTTACTTTGTTTCTTCCATCTTGAAAAGGAACTTAAAAAATTGCGTGTAGAAAATGGCTTGAATGAAGATGGAAGTATGAAAGAGTAAAGCATTATGATTGCTCCACAGGTTTTTGTACAGGTCTTTAACAGCCAGGATGTGGAGCTGATTATCTATGCATCCAGGAGTCTTCGTATTTACTGTGGGGCGCTTATTGTTATGGGGATACAGGTATCAATTAATTCAAAGAGTTCCTTATCAAATGAAGATAGTTGGTAAGGAACTCTTTATTGTAATTTTAACTATTATATTTTATAATTTCTCTATAAACAGAGGGCAAAACCTAATAATTCACAAGGGGATGAAATCCAATGATAGCACCAGAGAACATTAAAAAGGAAGCAAAAAAGAAGGAAGATGAGAATATTAGATTCCGCACATATTTGAAATCCCATGCGGAGGAAGAGGAGCTGGATCAACAGTTTTTAGATTTACATAATGAATTATTTAAAGATTATGATTGCAGCAAATGCAGAAACTGTTGCAAAATGTATCATGGCTCCATTCCAGCGGAGATTTTAGAAAGCGCATCAGAACAATTAAAGCTTTCAAAAGAGCAATTTATTGACTTTTTTCTCAAGAGAAATGAGATTACTGGTGATTATGAAACAAAGCATATGCCCTGTGACTTCCTTGACGAAGAAGGGGAATGTAAATTGGGAGAGTGCAGACCAGATAGTTGTAAAAATTATCCATACACAAATCAGCCGGAGCGTCTATGGAGTTTATATAGTGTTTTGGAAGCAGTGGAGGTTTGTCCAGTGGCTTTTGAAATATTTGAGCGGCAAAAGAAGGAATATGGATTCCGTTCGAGACGTTGAAATATTGAGAGACATAAAGATAAAATAGAAGGAGCTTGACGGGCAAGGCTTATAGTGATGCGTTATGGAATGAAGCAAAAAAGAAATGTCGATGCTTTATTTATGCCACCAATGGTGTATAATGTAGGGTAAGAGAGGGGTGCGAGGTATGGAAAAGAAAAGAAAAAAACTCCCAGTAGGGATTGACCGATTTGAGAAAGTTCTTACCGAAGGATTTTATTATGTTGATAAAACTGGATTGATAAAAGATATTCTGGACTCATGGGGAGAAGTAAATCTGTTTACTCGTCCCCGGCGCTTTGGAAAAAGTCTTAATATGGATATGCTTAAATCTTTCTTTGAAATTGGTACAAATGCAGCACTGTTTGAAGGATTGGAGATTTTAAATGAAACTTCTATTTGCAAAGAGTACATGGGTAATTTTCCTGTTATTTCAATTAGTTTAAAAGATGTAAGTGGAGGAGATTACCAAACAGCATATGATAATCTTGGCATCATAATAGGTGAAGAAGCAAATAGATTAGTTTGGCTCTTAGAGAGCGACAAACTGAATGAATATGACAAAACAAAATTTATAGGGCTACTTCAGGGCGATTTTCAAAAGCCAGCCCATCTGCATAATAGTTTGAAATTATTATCCAGTTTTTTGTGCAAGCATTATGACAAAAAGGTTATTCTGCTCATTGATGAATATGATGTACCATTAGATAAAGCGTATCAAGGAGGATATTACGCAGACATGGTACAACTGATTCGCTCATTACTAAGCCCAGTACTTAAGTCGAACGACAGTATTTATTTTGCAGTTCTAACTGGTTGTTTACGAATTGCCAAAGAAAGCATTTTCACGGGACTTAATAACATTAAAGTGAGGACAATTTCCGATGTGAGATTTTCAGAGTATTTTGGTTTCACAGATGATGAAGTAAAAAAGATGTTATCCTACTATGAAATTGATGAAGCCTATGACACGATGAAAGAATGGTATGATGGCTATCATTTCGGAGCAGTCGATGTATATTGTCCATGGGATGTGATCAATTACCTCGACAAACTTCGAGAATCAAAATCTGCGAAGCCGGAGTCCTATTGGGCGAATAGCAGCAGCAATTCCATTGTACAAAGTATTATAGAGCAGTCTACGGCAACAACAAGAGAGCAGATTGAGATACTGATTTCAGGTGGAGTGATTGAGAAAAAACTGATTCCGGAATTGACTTACACGGATTTGGAAAGCAGTGATCTGGAAATCAGGCAGACTTATCTTTGGAGTGTTCTATATACCACAGGTTATCTGACTAAAATTGGAGAAGCTGAGAATGGGCTGCACAAGTTGGTGATTCCGAACCGTGAAGTTCTGGAAATTTATGAAAACAAAATCCGTTCATGGTTCAACGTGACGGTACAAAGTGATACTGCAAGATGGGGGGATTTCTGCAATGCAGTGAAGAATGGAGATGCAGAGCAATTCCAGATACGATTTACGGAGTATTTGGTTGATTCCATCAGCATTCGGGATACAGCAGTGGAAAAAGCCCGGCAGGAACGATTCTATCATGGCATGCTTTTTGGCATGCTATGTGCCCAGGGCAGTTGGATTGTAAAATCCAATCCAGAGTCTGGCATTGGTTATGCAGATATTTTGGTGAAAATTCCAAAGGAAAAAATCGGATGTGTAATCGAAGTGAAATATGCCCAAGATGGAATGTTTGATTTGGCATGTAAGGAAGCGATGAAGCAGATTGAGGAAAAGGAATATACGGAAGCGCTGCGACAGGAGGGGATGGAAATAATTCATGTCTACGGTGTTGCTTGCTTTAAGAAGTCTTGCCGGATTGAATATAAGAGAATATAAATTATTGCCTGGAAAAAAGCATGAAGAAGGTTGTTCTGCATGCTTTTAATTAGATCTTGCATTGCTGCAGTTTTGATTTTGTTGCCGTTTGTAGTATATCTTGCTTCGAAATGATAAGTATGCTAGTGTACTGTATCATTCATAATTAGCTAAACAGCACTGCCTATTTTGCCATCTGCCGCGTTGTCATCAGTCAGCGTAGCCCACTACGCCTCCATCTTCCGCCTTGCAGCTGACAAAATATTCAGCACTGTTTAGCTAA
>JAVBLX010000169.1:0-5685 GCA_031553075.1 Acetivibrio sp. | reverse complement strand
TTAGCTAAACAGTGCTGAATATTTTGTCAGCTGCAAGGCGGAAGATGGAGGCGTAGTGGGCTACGCTGACTGATGACAACGCGGCAGATGGCAAAATAGGCAGTGCTGTTTAGCTAATTATGAATGATACAGTACACTAGCTTGAAATTATTTTAACTTGAAGTTGGACACTAATTCTTCCAAGCTCTCTGCCTGGGCAAATAGTTCCTGACTTACGGAGGAAGACGTCTGCGCCATAGAAGATGAGTTTTCTACCACAGAAGCAATTTCCTCTATCAGAGCATTGACTCCATTTATTTCCTCCGCCTCACGTTGGGAGGCTTCACTCATCGCTTCGATTGCTTGGATTACCCGGCTAATATAAGAAACTACCAGAGTCAGAGACTCTGAGGTCTCGCCTACGATGGCATTGCCACCTTCGACTTCACTAATAGATGCCTGAATCAGGCTTCTGGTATTGGTAGCAGCTTCCGCACTTTGGGACGCCAGCTTTCCGATTTCACCTGCCACTACAGCAAAGCCTTTTCCTGCTTCTCCCGCTCTAGCTGCTTCTATGGAGGCATTCAGTGAAAGAAGGTTGGTCTGAGAAGCGATTTCTTCTATTGTATTAATAATCAACTGAATCTGATTTGAGGTCTGACTGATGGAATTCATTGCGCCGATTACCCGGTTCATATGCTCCTGGCTGTTGGATGCTTCTCTTTCAATTTCTTTCACTTTCACACTGACTTCATGGGCATACGTTGCATCCTTTTCTACACGCTGGCTTACATCGCTGATGGTTGCTGTCAGTTCTTCCAGGGAAGCCGTTTGAGCATAAGCGCCTTCTGCCAGCTTTTGGGAGGTTTCGGACATAACCTCAGCACCACCCTGTACCTGTTCACTGGATTCTTGGATATGGCCAATTATGCGTGACAAATTAACATTGATATCCTGCATTGAATTAATAATTGGTCTGAAGTCACCTACATACTCTTCTTCACATTGAGAATTCACTCTAAAGTCTTCTTCTGACATGGAGCCAAGATATTGTTGAATGTCAGGAATGATGACCCGAAATACTCGAACCAGCTCTCGCATGGCATCTGCCAGTCTTCCCAGCTCATCTTTTGACTGATACGTTATGTGGGCATCAAAATCACCATCCGAAACTTTCTTCATTGCTTCTTCTAATTCATAGACTGGTCGGGCAACCTGTTTTGCCAAGAAGAGTCCGGAATATACCATTAGGGCAATTGCTACAATAGATGCGACCGATGTGGCAGCTCGACCAGTAATATCCGTCAATGTCGCATTGTTATACTCCTTCTCAGAAGTGTTTGCGATAGTCGTTTCCAATTCACTCAGGGCAGCCAATGATTTCTCTGTGGCTGGACCATACTGGTTATTAAAACAATCTACTGCTTCCTCAATTTTATTTTGATATGCAAGCTCCAGCAGCTGGTCACAAATTGAGTTGGTTGCCTCCATGTTGGTCGTAACTTGATTCACCAAATCAGTATGATCACAATTCTCTTGCAAAAATTTGAGCTTCACCATTTGCTCCTGAATGTTCTTTTCGGCCTCTACCAAAAATGTATCGGTTGCTGCCTGATCCGTTGTCGTCAACGACCACAGAATATATCCTCTGGTATTTGCAATATCTTCACGCAGACCGATTATGGCTGAGGTATCTTTAAAAGAATTGTTATAAAAATTTTTAATGCTGCCTCCTAGAATCATCAGACCCGATGACGATAGAGTCGTTAGTAAAATAACTACTCCAATTATGATGGCAAATACTGAAATAAACTTCTTTTTCAGGGAATAATCCTGAAACCCTCTAAATATCTTATCCATCTCATACTCCTTCCAATTGTGTTTTTACGGTTTGTTTTTACGGTTTGTTTTACGGTTTGTCTTTACGGTTACTTTTATGCCATTTTCTCCAAGTTGCTAAGATTCTGTCTATATTATAATGCATTTTCAAGAATTGGTCAATGTTTTTTCATTTTTTCGCAATTTGATTTTTGTTTTCTCGATATTTTTGTTTTGTTTTTTCTCATATTGTGAGCTTTTTTCTTATTTACTTAATTTTCCATTTAGTCCTTTTTACCTTTACTTGCATATATACTTTGTTTCGAAATTAAGCCATCCCAGCAAACTATACCGGCATTTTAGTTCCAAAGTATACGCTACCCTTTTTATTGCAATGGTTGTTTTCCAGTATTTATAAATGGATTTCCCTCGTAAAAAATGTTACAGTTGCTGTATTGCGAAAATGACGGAATATCACAAAAGTTAATATATAAAGGAGGATACATGTTGAAAAAGCCAGTAATCTATCTATTGTTGGGAATAGGACTTTTAGCCTTCTGCCTGGGGATTTTTCTTTCACGCCAGCAAGCTTCTTCTATCACATATAACGATTTTTTATCTTTGGTGGAGGAAAACAAAGTTGAAAAGGTTGTTTTTGATCAGCAGCCTAATGTTTTGGTGGTAAAAGTAGCTGGCGAGAACAGAAACTTTAAAATTCCCAATCCAAATACAGAGAGCCTATTTGACTTCTTAATTGCCCACGATGTGCCTATCTCCTATCAGGATAACAGCAACGGCTCCCTTTTTGCTCAGATACTTCTTATGGCTGGTATTATCGGTGGTGTGGTTTTTTTCCGCCAAAAACAATCGGGCGGTGGATTAATCAAGGATGCAAATAGAAAGGATTCCACTGAAATCTCCCTTATGCTTCAGGATGTTGCTGGAAATGAAGAAGCAAAGGCTATGGTGGCGGACGTTATCCAGTTTATTAAAACGCCCGAAAAGTATAACAAAATTGGGGCTAAAATGCCTCGGGGAATTCTTTTTTATGGCCCTCCTGGAACTGGTAAAACCCTTATGGCGAAAGCCGTTGCCGGAGAAGCTGGTGTTCCTTTTTATCCCATGAGTGGCTCTGACTTTGTGCAGATGTATGTGGGAGTAGGCGCAAGTCGGGTTCGGGATTTATTTAAAACGGCGAAGAAAGCAGAAAAGGCAGTTATTTTTATTGATGAAATTGATGCCATCGGAAAGAAGCGAGGAAAGCAGCCAAACGGCGGAAACGATGAACGAGATCAGACGCTAAATGCGCTTCTTACTGAGATGTCGGGCTTTCATGAACGGGATGGGATTATTGTCATTGCTGCCACGAATCGGCTGGATACTCTGGATGAAGCGTTAACCAGACCAGGTCGGTTTGACAGAATGGTTGAAATCGGTCTTCCGGATATCAATGCAAGGCGAAAAATCCTGGAGCTTCATAGTGATTCCAAGCAGATTTCTCATGAAGTGGATTTAAGTGCTGTTGCCAAGTCAACGGTTTCTTTTAGTGGGGCCATGCTGGAAAATTTACTGAATGAGGCAGCCATTTTTGCAGCCAATGATGGTGTGGAGGAAATTGGAAATCGTCACATAGACAAAGCTTTTTATACAGTAATTGCCGGTGCTGAGAAAGCGGATACCAGCTATATTACACCTGTTGATCGAAAGGTAACAGCTTACCATGAGGCGGGGCATGCACTGGCTACCCGGTTACTTTTGCCAGATTCTTATATTTCCAAGGTTACTATTATTCCCAGCGTGCAGGGAGCTGGCGGTTTTTCCTTGAGTATTCCGAAGGATTCCATGTATCTTTCCAGAAAAAGTATGCTGGCAAACATAAAGGTTTTGCTGGCTGGACGCGCCAGCGAAGAGTTGATTTTTGGTACAGATAATATTACGACTGGGGCAAGTAATGATATTGAAAAGGCTTCCAGGTTGATGGTTGATTATGTGAATAAGTATGGAATGGACCAGGAATTTGGGATATTTAATACGAATGTAATAGATGCACCATCGGAAGGACAGATGCTGGAAATTTGCCGGGCGAATTTAAAGGAATTGTACTTGGAGACGAAACGGGTGTTGGGTGAAAATCTGGTGCGGCTTCAAGGAATTGCGGATGGGTTGTTCGAGAGGGAGACGTTGAATGGGGAGGAGGTTGAGGACATTTTTTCTTTATCAGCATAGAAGGAGTTAATAATCTTTTGCGTTAGTTGTTGAAGTGGGTTGTGAAAACCGGACGCAACCCAGGAAAGGTTCGGCGGGAACGTGGGGGATGGTATTCTCAAACGTAAGGTCTACGACTAACGGAGTGCGTTTATGTATATGGCTGCGCGGATGGTTTTTGTGCACTAATAGACAGAATGAAGACTAATTGAAAGTACCATTTTACTGACGATATTGCTGTCAGGTAGTACTTTCAATTAGTCTTGTTTATTATAAATCATGGTTTAGATTTATAAAGTTGCAATCTGAGAAAATTACTAAGGAATAAATTTTTTTCTTGCCAATTTTCATTACTTTATTGGCTAATATGGTTTGGTCAAGATGCTCGGATTCGAATTTCTAAGATTCAAAACTTTAGCCATGGGTTAAGAACATTTTTTAGTCAGCTTTCATTTAGTTTCATTTAGTTTCATTTAGTTTCATTTAGTTCCAAACAATAAAATAGACTTTCTTATGTAAATATGATATGATGCAATTGATTGTATAAAATCTAATTTAAATGGAGGTATCCCATGAGTCAGAACATTATTTTTTATTTCACCGGTACTGGAAATAGTCTGGCCGCCGCCAGAGACATTGCCAAGGTCCTTGGAGATTGTCAGTTGGCTTCCATGAAGGAAATACATAAGATTACAGAACCTTACGAGCGAATTGGCTTTGTCTTCCCAGTATATGCGGCAGGACTTCCCAGTGCTGTTAAGGTTTTTGTGGAAAAGATGGATTTTTCGTCCTGCAAGAGTTCCTATTTTTTTGCAGTACCAACTTGTGGTGCCGCTGGAGGGAATGGGATTGCAGATATAAATAAGCGATTACAGAGGCAGGGAGTTTCTCTTTCTTATGGCAAGGCGCTACGGATGTTTGCGAACTACGTTGGACTTTATCCTATGGCAAACGATCCTGAAGAACGTGCCAAAGAATCTGCCCAGAGTGTTCTTTCTATTGCTAATGCGGTTCTAAAAAAAGAAACGACAAACATAGGGAAATCCAATCCGGTTATGGGAGTTGTTCATAAGCTTATGGCAGGAACATTTGCAACAAAGGACAGAGGATTTCATGTGTCAGATGAATGTAATGGATGTGGCATGTGTAAAAAAGTCTGTCCGGTTAAGAATATTACTATGGCAGATAAAAAGCCAACCTTTTCCCACAACTGCGAGCAGTGTATGGCTTGTATCCAGTGGTGTCCTAAGCAGGCGATTAATTATAAAAATAAGACGCAGACGCGGGGACGGTATCACCACCCTGATGTTGTTTATGGGGATTTGGTGCAAAAGTAACTTTGTGTATAGGCGACGAGGACGCTCCTAATGTAGACTTCGAACGCCTGAACCAGCGTCTTTCAAATCCCTCCCAGTGCCTGCTGGGTTCCACCACATATACCTCCCCTCCAACATTTGTGTTTTATTCTATATCCATTAGAAAACCAGCTCCGTCCCAATAAATTTAAAATAGCCGAAAGAGCGGGTGGATGAGTGCCTCCCCGGAACGGCTTCCTTGGAAAACGGCTCGCATGCGAAAGATTTCTGGCATTCGTAGGAGTGCCGAAAGAACTTAGACAAAGAATAAAAATCATTCTTTTAAAAATTTGCGTTACCCCCACAAAAAGCTATTGTTTGAGCATCA
>JAVBLX010000033.1:0-15501 GCA_031553075.1 Acetivibrio sp. | reverse complement strand
TTAGCTAAACAGTGCTGAATATTTTGTCAGCTGCAAGGCGGAAGATGGAGGCGTAGTGGGCTACGCTGACTGATGACAACGCGGCAGATGGCAAAATAGGCAGTGCTGTTTAGCTAATTATGAATGATACAGTACACTAGTACAACAATCTACAAATGGTGTACTAGAGATATACGTGTCATACCTCAATCGTAATAATGCGTTCTGCCAGAAAAATACTTCCCATATATACGAAAAGGCAAATGGTCATCACGCAAATTCCAATTATATTATGATACAAACCTGCCATAAACTCCGGTGAAAATACTTTCATATATCCAATAATTCCCAGAGGCACTAGCATCATAATCCGACTTTCCATTGTTTTCCCGGCAATTAGTGTTCGAATTTCCCGCTTGACTTCTATCTTGTCATTCATTTTCTTACAAGTTTCATGAATAATTTTTACCAGGTTTCCGCCAGAACGTTTGGCAATGGAAAAAACTTCCGCAAAATCCATAATGTCTTCCACCTGACTACGCCTTGCCAAATCCTTTAATAGCTCCTCCACCACATGATTTCTCTGTATTTGCCGCGTGATATAATCAAGCTCCTGAATCATATCCGTATTCTCATCATAAAGGAGTAACATGTCTTTTCTGGCCTCACAAAAACTATTTTCCATGGAGTATCCGGCATTTAGTGCGGCACTGATTCCCATTAGTACCTCTTTAAACTGAAGATTTAATTCCCATTTTCTTTTTTTTACCAGGCTCTCTTTTTTCTTTTTTACATACCAAAAAGAAAGTGGAATCAGACAAATAACAACTATAATGCTTTCATAAAACAAATATCCCATTGTCATTACAACAAAAATACCTTCGGTAAAGTAACGGATTTTTTCCTTCTGCTTTAACTGAATCTGCCCGTAGTCCTTAATCATTTCCCTCCCATGCAATTCCTGACATCTGAAGCTTCACTCGGTTTATCAGTTCGTTGCCGGTGGATTCTAAAATTCCCTGAATCCGACCATCCTCTCGTTCCTCAAGCTCCCTAAACCGATACAATGAATTCAGAACAAATTCCTCTCCGTCACACTCCAGCACCTCGGCTATTTCCAAGACCCTCCTTGATTTGTCCCGTAGTCTCCCCAGATGAACGACGATATCAATTGCTGAACTAATCTGTCTCCTGGCAGCAAAGAGTGGCATATTAGCTCCCATAATCGTCAAGGTTTCCAGCCTTCCCAGCATGTCCTTAACCCCATTCGCATGACCAGTAGAGAGAGACGAATGTCCCGTATTCAATGCCTGGAGAAGATTAATTGTCGCCTCCGAATCCCGGACTTCCCCAATTATGATTCTTGTCGGCCTCATCCTCAATGCTGCCTTAATCAAATTCTCCATTGAGATTCGCTTGCTTCCCTCAATCGTGCTTTCTCGGGTTTCCAGCCGCACCAGATTGGGAATTCCCTGAATCTGCAGCTCGGCCGAATCTTCAATGGTAATCACCCGCTCCGACCGTGGAATAAAGTTGGATAATACATTGAGTAGCGTGGTTTTCCCAGCTCCCGTTCCGCCACTGATAAAAATATTGTATTGAGCCTGTACCAGTTTTTTTAAAAGGTCGGCTGCCTCTTTTGAGATGGCCTCCCACTGGACCAAATCCTCCATGGTAATCGCTTCTATGGGGAACTTACGAATTGTTACCGCTGGCCCATCCAAAGCGACGGGACTGAGGACAACATGTACCCGAGACCCATCCTCCAGCCTTGCATCCACAATAGGACTGGCTTCATTTACGACTCGATTAGATTTTGAAACCATCTGCTGGATTACATCCTCCAGCTTTTCTTTGGCTTCGAAATGTCCCTTCCATTCCTCCATACTACCGTCTATCTCTACAAAAATATGATTCCACCCATTAATCATGATTTCTGTAATCTCTGGATTGTCAACCAGCTCTTGGAGCATATCCAATCTTCGTATTCCGTTGAATAATTCAATCCGAAGCCTTTGCTTTTCTTTAATCCCCAAATATTGTTTTCTGCTTTGATTCAGAATGATTTCATCGATTAATTCCAGTATCTGCTCATCGCTGATTTCTTCCACATAATCAATTCGTTTTAAAATCTCTTCCTTCAGCTGTTTTTTAATTTCCGCCATAATCTTTCACCAGCCCCCAGACGAACCGCCCTAATTCCCCTTCCAAGAGATTTCCCAGCGAATAATTTCCAGTTGAAATAAATCGATCCTTTGGTAAATCAATCTGCTTAAAGCGAAGATGCAGACTTTCTTTTTCCTCATACTTGAAAATCCGCTCAAATGCCTGTGATTTGTCCATGTAAAAGTCCTTCTGCAGATGAGTTACATAAACAGAGTTGCATCGGTCCAAAATAGACAGTGTTACCCCATCCAGATATCCAATATCAAATATAACTCTCTTATAGATTCCGCTTCGCATTAATTCTTCCATCAGGTAGTTAATATCCTCCATCTCGATGGAAAACAAGTCATCAAAATGGGTTACCGACGTAATGCAATCCACTCCTCCAATCTTTTCCCCCATAGATTGAATGGCCAATATCAACCCTCTCTTTTTCTGTTTCAGGTAATAAATCAAATCCGACATACTGCTTCGATCATCGACAAGTCCCAAACCGCTTCCAATTGGTTCAAAACACAGATACAGGACTCGTTCCGTCTTTCCGCAGGCTTCCCCTAAAGCCATGGAAAACGTTGTTTTTCCACTTCCTCCTTTGGGTGAAATCACGCCAATAAATTCAACCTGTCCTGGATTTAGGACCGTTGTTGCCAGACGAGCTTCCACACCTCTCCCGGAGAGTCCGGACAAAATCTCCCGCACCATAGTGTCCATGGATTGAAACTTGTAAATGGGCGGATATGCACTCTCCTCATTTACATAATTCCCTTCCGAAAGTACAAATATATTTTGTATCCTTCCAGTTTCAAAAGAGGCGGTCAAAAAACCTTCTCCTACTAACAAAATCTCCAGTTTATCCCGTAGAACAAACTCATTTAAGCTCTCAACACCAGTAAACATACATACTTCAAAACCAAAATCCTCCCTTCGATTAAGATACTCCATGAGGCTTACTGCATAGTCCTTTTCCCCATCTAAAATCCCCAATTTTCCTCTCTTCAATCGTACCTCCCTTAAAACAAATTACACCCCATTTGTTTTAAAAAGGCAGAACAAGAAACCACAAAAAATAGCCAGCGTAAAATGTATCGCAGCCTCTTTTCCATCTCTTTCCATACAATAATAGGGTTCCACTTGTCTTTTCTTAACGTATTTTTTCATGAAAGTCACAAGATAATGTAACCGAATAACTAGATTGCCATAGTAGGCAATTTGAATGATAGATATTACTGCACCAAAGAAAAATGCAGCAATGATAGTTCGGAGCACAAAATGGCTCCCATAAATGCTTCCAATTACGGAAAATAACTTAATGTCACCGGCACCCAGCATACGAAACCGAAACAACGGCCACATAATCAGAATCGGCAGACCGGCTCCCCAGAGTGGGTTGACTAGACCTTTGTTCCACCATATTCCTAAGATGCCAATTCCCCAACCGAAAAAAATAATTTGGTTCTTTACCCGATAACTCATCAAATCGCTTACAACTGCAGCGGATAAAATGAGTATCATAATTAACTCTCTTACCTTATCATCTCCCTTTCTCCAAGTGAAGTAAACTTATGTTAACACAAGCTTCATTTGTTGTCAATCCATTATTTGTAAAAAATTTTACATTTTTTACAAATAAACTTTTACAACATTTGAATCATTTTATTGTTAATATTTTTATCTGTAATTTATTCCAGTACACCTTGCGTTTATACTTACTATTACTCCGGCGGTTAAATATCGCAGTTTTTGCAGGCGAGAAAGCTTGAATATATGGGTTTCTTGCCTGCAAAAACTTGCGATATTTTAGCGCCGGAGTAATATACAGGGGCGAGAACATACAATTTCCTATATTTCCCGAATGCAGAACATAATTCCATATAGTGCAACAAAGCCCGGAACTCCTAATATCGCTATAGTTCCCACTGTTTCCAGATTAACTCCAACCGCTATTTTCCAGGGGGACCAGGTTAATATCTCGTTCAGAGCAAAGATACCAATTATTCCAAAAATAATTCTCAAAAAAACATTGAAAATCCAATTTATAATCTTCATGTCCTTCTCCCATCTTAGATAATTTTCAGCGCAACATCGAATCTAAATACCCAGACCATTCGCCAGTGTATCATCTTCTAAATAACCAGACCATTCGCTGGTCAATCGGATATATCTCCCGCCATATACTTTGTCACAAAATCTGGAGGATCACTTTATATTTTTTTCATCCATGCACATCCTGCATATTTTTCCATAATATGTTTATACTAGTAATACACCATATTATGGAAAGGAGAATTATATGCCAAGAAAAGCTAAAAACCCCCTCCAGCTTCAGGAAGAGATTTTGGAAGAGGAAATCAGAAAAGTCCAGCTGACCTTGAAAACCGCTCATGCCAATTTTGAAAACGAAGTAGATCCTGACTTAATTGATTGTTTTATCTACGAAGTAAATGCGGCACAGCAAAGGTATAAATTTCTCATGCGACAAGCGAAGATTCTTCATGATGCTAAATTGGAAGCGGCAGCACTCCGCAAGGAGAAGGGCAGAAAAAAGTTCCCAAGACTGCTAAACATGACATAAAATAATCCTGGTATGGAAGATGCTCCTCCCATACCAGGATTATTTTATCGTTTTGGCAGAATTTCCAGCCAGTAGCCATCGGGGTCTTCTATAAAATAAATCCCCATATCTTTGTTATCGAAGCAGATGCAGCCCATCTCCTCGTGGAGCCGGCGAGCGCCTTCATAATCCTCTGCTTCAAAGGCCAGATGGAATTCACAGTCTCCCAGATTGTATGGTCTATCCCATTCCTTTAGCCAGGTAAGCTCCAATTCAAAGTCACTGGTATCATTACCAATGAAGACAATGATAAAAGAGCCATCTGCTGCTTCTTTTCTTCTTTTTTCGGTCAGTCCAAGAGCCTTTTTGTAGAAAGCTAGTGAACGTTCTAAATCTAACACATTGTAGTTTTCATGAATCATTTTAAATTTCATTTTGGCTCCTATCTGCGCTGCAAATCAACCTTTGCTTCATACTGACAACCGCTTCATACTGCGCAAACGATTCATTCTGCGCAACTCCGTAAATATCTACACAATCCAGCTTTGCCCGTCTTCTGTAACATCTTTAATATCGGTTCCATAATCTTTAGCAAACTTCTCGTTTTTAAATCGTTGGATCACAGAAGAATCATCCCAAAAATGCATTGGAAATGCAACTCTCACGTGGGCTGTTCTCAACAGGTAATCCATGCCAAGGTAATATAAATCTTCCTGACGAGAATCAAGAGGAACAAATGCAAGGTCAATTTCTTTTCCTTTGAGTTTATTTATTTCCCGCTTGAAATTTGCAGTCATATTATTGTATTCCTGCTTGGTATCTCCATTCCATACCCACCAATTTAAATCGCCTGCATGATAAATACATTGTCCTTCATATTCCATTAAAAATGCTACGCCTCGGTCTGTAGATTTGAGAGTGGTAAGGATTATTGTTTCCAAGGAGGATGTTTCTGTTCTCGGCAATTCCTTCGTTTCTTCCGGCCTTACAACCATGATATGCTTCATTATGTTCTCATTCAATCCAAGGACATTCCATTTTCCTTCCTTCAGTGAAATATCGGAGGAGAGAATGAAATAAGTCAATGGATATTGATTTAAAAGCCTAAAAATTTCCGGATTAAAATGATCTCCATGCTCATGGCTGGCAAATACGTATAATGACTTCTCCTGACTCAGTTGAGGAATGTCACCTTTAAAATAATCAAATAACAGATAGCTATGTTCTCCTTCTACGAGAAATCCGCTATGTTCAATATAGGTTACCTTCACTTTTGACTCCCATCTGCACATCTTATATGCACAAAATCAAATCTGCATTTACTCTGCAGCTACAGCCTCGAACCCAAGATCATCCAGCTCTTCAATGGCTGTTTTTACACAATGTTCACAGCCGTCAATGGTAACTGTCTTGTCTTCCAAAGATACCTCATATTTTAATTCTGCTGCATTCAATGCTTTCGTGATTCTTTCTACGCACATATTACAGTGCATATCCTCTACTTTTAATACGGTCATGTTTTTTCTCCTTTTATTTTTATTAATTTTTGATTTTTATTTGATTCATTTTATTTCATTCATTTTATTTGATTCATTTTATTTGATTCATTTTTATTTATTTATTCATTCATTTTATTTCATTCGTTTTTATTTCATTCGTTTCTATTTCATTCGTTTTTATTTCATTAATTTTTGTATGGTTTTCATTAATTCATCGACTACTTGGTCATTTCCTGCTTTGATATCCTCCACCACGCAGGTCTTAATGTGGTTACTTAGCAATACTTTATTGAATCCATTAAGGGCGGACTGAATGGCTGAAACCTGTGTTAAAATATCCACACAATATGCCTCGCTTTCTACCATTCCCTTTATTCCTCGGACCTGCCCTTCAATTCGATTCAGCCGATTGACTAAATCTTTGTATTCTTTGCTTTCACGGTGTTTACGCTTGGTACTTTGGCATTCACATTCCATACCGGACTCCTCCTGTGCTTTTTACACACTGTGCTTTTTACACACTGTGCTTTTACACACTTTTCTTTCACTCATCTCTATAAACGTCATACTAATAATATCGTCAAGCCCATAGCTTGGGCTAACAATCAGCGAAGAATGACCTTACCTACAATTTTTTCGTTCTTAATCGAAGGGCGTTGGTTACTACACAAACGGAGCTTAATGACATGGCAAACCCGCCAATCATTGGACTTAGTAAGGTTCCATTGATATAATATAATGCTCCTGCCGCAATTGGAATGCCAATTATATTATAAAAAAACGCCCAGAACAAATTCTGTTTGATATTTTGAATGGTCAGCTTACTTAATCGGATGGCTTTTGCCACATCTCCCAAGTCGGATTTCATCAGGACAATGTCCCCTGACTCAATAGCAACATCGCTGCCATTTCCGATGGCCACGCCAATATCAGCCTGAACAAGAGCGGGAGCATCATTGATACCATCTCCCACCATCATAACTGTTTTTCCTTCCCTTTGCAATCTGGCAACCACGGCCGCCTTATCCTCTGGCAATACTTCTGAGATTACCTCATCTACCTGGGCCTGCTCGCCAATATATTCTGCTGCCAGCTTATTATCTCCGGTAAGCATATATACCCTTGCACCGTACTTTTTCATCTTGGCGACAGCATTTTTACTGGTTTCCCGAATGACATCGGCGACACTGATAATGCCTGACAGCTTTCCATCTACCACCACATACATAGGAGTCTGTCCCTGCTTTGCCAGCCTATCGCCCTTTTCTTCATAAGTGCCTAAGGAGATTCCTCGCTGGAATAATAACTTTTTATTCCCAATCAGAACTTTAGCTCCTGATGAAATTTCGGCTTCTACTCCAAGTCCGGTCAGGCTGGTAAAATTATCTGCGGAATACTTAAGTGCCCCCTCCTTCTTCCCCCTTTCGGCAATTGCAGTTGCAAGAGGATGACCAGACAGATTTTCTACTGCTGCACCTATTTGAAGGAGTTCTTTTGAATCCATATCATCACTGATAATCTCCGTTACCTGAGGTTTTCCCTGAGTAATGGTTCCGGTTTTATCTAGTACAATCGTGTCTATTTTATGAGTGGTTTCCAACGCTTCCCCAGAACGAATTAGAATGCCGTTACTTGCTCCAAGTCCAGTTCCCACCATAATTGCCGTCGGGGTTGCAAGACCTAATGCGCATGGGCAGGCAATTACCAGAATAGAAACAAAAATAGTCAAGGCAAAGGCCAGATCCTTCATCACAAGCAGCCATATAATCGCTGCGACTAATGCAATTACCATAACAACAGGGACAAAATAGCCTGCTACTTGATCCGCTATTTTAGAAATAGGGGCCTTCTTTCCCTGGGCATCCTCAATGAGCTTAATAATCTGCGCCAAGGTGGTATCTTCGCCAACCTTGCTTATTTGGGCTTCAATGGCGCCATTAAAGTTGAGACTGCCACCAATTACATTGTCTCCTATTTCTTTATCCACGGGAACACTTTCACCAGTAAGCATGGACTCATCTACGCTGGTGCTTCCTTTGATAATCTTGCCATCCATAGGAATTTTTTCACCTGGTCGAATAATGACCACATCGCCTTTTTTAAGCTCCGCCGTGGCAATAGTTCTTTCCCCATCGGCTGTTTTCAAGGTTGCCAAGTCAGGAGATAGTTCCATCAATTTTCGGATTGCACCTTTGGTTTTCCGTTTGCTGTTCTTTTCCAAATACTTTCCAACCATAACCAGCGTCACCACCACAGCTGCTGATTCATAATAAAGCTGGTGAGCATATTCATGGTCAAACGGGATTAAAAAAGTCATAACCAGACTATATATAAAGGCACTGGAGGTTCCGATTGCCACCAGGGAATCCATATTCGGATTGCCATGAAACAACGTCTTAAACCCCACTAGATAAAAATTCCGACCAAAATATAAAACGGGTATCGTCAACAAAAGCTGGATCAATGCATAATTAGTTGGATAGTGCATCTTATGAATCCCACGGGGAACCGGAAGTTCAAATGGCAGCATATGACCCATAGCAAGATATAGAAGAGGGACAGTAAAAAGCACCGCTCCAAACAGTCGCTTACCAGCTTCTTTTATCTGAGCTTCCTCGGGGTCCACTGCTTCTTTCATTTCGGCAGCATTTATGGCCTTTGTGTTTGCTTCAGGCTTCACATATGATTGAATTCCGAATCCAGCTTTCTCTACCTTTGCTTTGATTTTATCTGAGTCAACCAGGGACTCATCATAGCTAATGGTCATCCGGTTGGTGGTCAGATTCACATCGCTTCGTTCCACCCCTTCCAACTTACGGGTAACCCGCTCCACTGCTGAGCTGCAGGCGGCACAGGTCATACCTTCTATGATATATACTTCTTCTTTCAAGTTAAAGCACCTCTTTCTTTATACCCCCTAGGGGTATCCATTTGCATATTCATAGTATACCCATTTCTCTTTCTTGTCAACCCATGCTTGAATATTCTGCATCCAACAGTCTCCGGAATATTCACCTATGCTTTAAATTTTCCCCCTTGATCGGCACTGATTTAAATTTTTCCAACTTGACAGTTAGTAACATTACACTTTTCAGGAATGCAGATGACAAAAAAACCACACAAGTAAAATAAGCTCTACTCATGTGGTTCTCATCCATATACAATATACAAAAAATGTATTAACTAACTTTCAATTTAAACTTTTGAATTGCCTTTTCATCCTCTACATCCACCTTTTCCATACCGGCACCCAAACCTACCAGCTTTTCTTCAAAGGTTTCGTAACCACGTTGGATGTATTCGATTTGATCCACAAAGGTATATCCCTCTGCGGCCAGACCAGCAATTACCAATGCGGCTCCTGCACGAAGGTCCGGTGCACTGACAATGGCTCCGGTAAACTGTTCCACACCATCAATAATAGCGGCATTTCCTTCCACTGTAATGTTGGCACCCATGCGGTTCAGTTCGTCCACATATTTAAAACGGTTTTCAAAAATACTTTCCGTTACAATGCTTGTTCCTTTGGACATTGCCAGCAACGCGGCAATCTGCGGCTGCATGTCGGTTGGAAAACCAGGGTAAGGAAGGGTCTTTACATGGGTGCTGCCAAGACGGTTCTTGGAAATCACCCGAACGGCATCATCAAATTCTTCCACCTCGGCTCCGATTTCCACCAATTTTGCCGTAATCGCTTCCAAATGCTTAGGGATTACATTTTTAATCAATACATCCCCTTGGGTTGCGGCGGCCGCTACCATAAAGGTTCCCGCTTCAATCTGATCGGGTACGATGGAATATTCACTGGCATGAAGACGCTCGGTTCCTCTGATTCGAATAACGTCGGTTCCGGCTCCTTTTATATTGGCTCCCATGCTGTTAAGGAAGTTGGCCACGTCAACGATATGTGGTTCCTTGGCTGCATTTTCAATAATGGTTTTTCCTTCTGCCATACAGGAGGCCAGCATAATATTGATGGTCGCACCTACGCTTACCATATCCAGGTAAATATGATTGCCTACCAGATGCTCTGCCTGGGCATCAATCATACCTTGTTCAATTTTCACGATTGCACCAAGGGCTTTGAATCCCTTTATGTGCTGGTCAATCGGCCGGCTTCCGATGTTGCAGCCACCAGGAAGTGCTACTTGAGCCTTCTTGTATTTTCCCAGCAATGCTCCTAATAGATAGTAAGAAGCACGAATCTTTCGGATATATTCATAGTCAATACTAAGTGAGCCGATATTACTTCCGTTAATCTTAACGGTATGGGCATCCACTCGCTCTATCTTGGCTCCGATACCTTCCATAGCCTGTAATAATACATTAATATCTCTAACATCCGGTAAATTATCTATTGTTACGGTTTCATCCGTCATAATGGCTGCTGCCAGTATTCCCAGAGCCGCATTCTTTGCTCCGCCTATGGTAACTTCACCAACTAAGGGCTTGCCACCTTTTATAATATACTGTTCCATCTTACACCTCTATTTTTACATGTCCATTCTATTATCAAATGTAAATTTCCACGAAATAATCATACTTAGCTTCCATCTGTACACTTATACACCCAGATAATCAGCCTTATCATTACGAGTATAGCACATCCTGGGAATTAAGCAAACTGTTTTTTATTTTCAGCATCAGCTCACCCACGTCAAATCCTTCGCACTCTACAATTATATGGGCATATTTCTCATATAAGGGACATCTTTCCTGATACAAATCCTGAAATGACTGCTCCTCTTTCAAAACAACCCCTCGTTTCCTCGGATCCCCCACCCGTCTTTCCAGTTCTTCATACTCCAGACGCAAATAGACGATTACCGCTGTTTCTCTAAAGTGCTCCATGGCACTCTTCCCGTAAACAGCACTTCCACCTGTGGCGATGATTGAACGCTCACCACCAATACTTTCATTTACTTCATTTTCAATCTGGATAAACCGCTCCAGCCCTTCTTCTTCGATAATCCGGGGCAAAAGCCGTCTCTCCCGTTCCTGAATCAAAAGGTCCGAGTCGATAAAACCATAACCCAGCGCTTTGGCCAAAATCACGCCGATTGTGCTTTTACCCGCCCCTGGCATACCAATTAGTACTATATTTTTCATAACTTAAGCTCCCACACGTATCTTAACACGCTTTTTATTTATTAGAAATCGCCTCTTTGCTTTCTGTTTCTTAAACAACCGCATTTTCTTAAGCAACCGATTAATTAATCCAGCCATTGCATTTGGCAAATTATTTAATCACAAAGCGTAACCTCATTTGTTAATCTACAATTTGACGATTTTCAAAATATACAAAAGCATCAATCGCCTCTAAAATATCCTTGAAATTTTCCCTTGGCGCTGCCTCAATATATTTTTTGAGAATTTCATTTTCCCCTTCGCCCCGATATCTTCCATAAAAAATGTCATAAAGATTATGTCCCCTGACATATGTTTTTATCAGTTCCATATTTGCCTTCAAATCTTCCAGACTGTTTATTCGGACACCGGTTTTCTCGGTCATATTTTTTACACTGACCAGCTTATAAAGATATTCTCTATACTTGCTATAAAAGATATTATAAAACTCTTCCTCGCTTTTTACTACTCCAATTTCTGCCATCACCGTCGGATCCAGAAAATAATTTTCAAAGGAATAATATTTGAGAATCAACACATTCTGTGGTCTTACCCGTGGAAGGTTTCCCACATCTTCTTTTGAACGTTCCTCATAATAACGACATAACTGGTGTTTTAAAAATTCCGAATCTTTTCCGTCACCATCCCGAATCAGTAAAAACTGGTCTTTGATATAAAGTTGATTGATATATTTTAAGTTGGCATAGGTTTTGATATTGGTACAACTGTTTGTCTGAATAATGGAAACACGTTGGGGTTTTCCATCGTTGCTGATGACTTCTGAATAGTATTTTTCCAGAAGCAGAGGCAGACGACTCCGGTCCTGTTTCCCTTCTACAATGAATACGAAGCTTACATTCATCAAATCATTGGCGGTATAACCCAGATCATTGAGAATTTCATTTATATTTGTTTCATGCCTTACGATGGTATAATATTCCTTATCCAGCAAAATCTGGCGAATCTGTTTTGATGAAAAATTAAAGATCAAATTGGGTGAATGGGTCGAAAAAATAACCTGATTTTTCTTGGACAGACGGTATAAAATTTCACCGGCCACTTTCTGTAACTGAGGGTGCAAATAATTTTCCGGGTCTTCCATCAAAATAATACAGGGAATCGTATTCTCCTCATCTACATAAGCTTCCAGGAGGGACAGGACATAAATACTCCGAAGCCCTTCACTCAGCGTACTAAGACTCCCTTCCCTCTCCCGCTCTCGATTATAAACCGTTGTTTCTATTCGAAAAATTTCATCCGTATTGAAATTTACCTCAAATTTAATGTCCCGGGAAGGACTTCCATTTGCATGAAAATATCGATTCAGCTTGTCGGAAAACTCATGAATATTCAGGTTGAACAGTTTATACTCCAATAACCGGGTGGTCTCAAATACCGTCAGATTTTCTGGTTTCTTTTTATTAATTAACCCAATGCAATTAAAACAGCGGTTACATGCCCTCGCTGTGTCAAACATACAGATATTATCTTTTACATCTTGAAAAGAGGATTTGTTATAGAGGCTCAAGACCTCATTTTGGATAGCTTCAATGTTCCGGTATTGGTCAATATGATAAATCTTTGGGAATACATTTTTGATATAGCCATTATTCTTCTTATATCCATCATTATATTTCATAATCCCCTCAGGGGTCACAATACATTTGAAATTTAATTGTCCTTTTTGAAAAGAAGGCAGTTTATTGCAAAAATCCTTTTCCCAAAGGTCATATTTTTTATATTTGCTGACAATTCCCTTCTGATGGAAAAGCTCCAGGTCCTTTGGATTGAAATTTACCGTAACTTCGATTACTATGCTTTTTTCTTCCTCGGTATAATGGTCTCTGCTTACCTGATATTCTCCGGACACCACACGAAGAGCGTCAATCACCACAGTCTTACCGGTATTGTTCTTACCGACCAGGATTAACGCATTTTCAATATCACAGATTTCCATGTCACGTATGGATTTGAAATTCTTAATACGCAAGTAACTGATTTTCATGGCGATTGCCTATCTGTGCGTGCGACGCATGCTATTTATCCGTTGAATACGCATATTTATCCAACCTTCTATTTATTATCTTTATTCCTTTATTGTCTTTATTCCTTTGTTGTCGTTATTCCTTTATTGTTTTTATTGTTTCTATTTTCTTTTGTTGTTTAATTTTCATTCATAATTTATTTGCCTTTTTCGCGCACTTCTCTATTTTTAAAGTCAGTCTTTTTTTTAGTGCTTTTTTGCATTGATACTTTATTGTTTTTCTCTTTTTTAATCGTTTCTTTATTGCCTGACGGTTTATTTCTTGATACGTTGTTACCTGATGCTTTATTTCTTGATGCTTTTTTACTTGATTTTCTATTTTCACTTAACCGTTTATTACTTGACGTTTTTCCATCCTTCCTCTTTACCGAGTACCCGAATGTCCCAAGTTCGTTTCCCAGATCGAAATACTGCCCATGGGAATACGCAATTAGGTCGCAATTGTTTAGTTCGAATTTACCTTTTTCATTCATATATTCTGTATCCACATGAACACCCACTACTCTAGCAATAAACATATGGTGAGAACCAAGCTCCTCTATTTTTACCACCTTGCATTCAATATTTACCGGACATTCTTTGATAAGAGGCGCTTTTGTATATTCACCAGGTACTGGGGTCAATTTCATTTCTTTAAACTTATCCACATCCCGTCCTGAACGAACACCACAATAGTCCACTGCCTTTACCAGTTTTTTGGTGGTAAGATTAATCACGAACTCTCTACTTTTCTTAATTATATCATAGGAGTATCGTTCCGGACGAACGGAAATATATACCATTGCAGGATTGGTACAAATGGTTCCCGTCCATGCAACGGTAATAATGTTGGGACTCCCATCCCCTTCCTGACAGCTTACCATAACAGCCGGAAGTGGATATAACATATTTCCCGGTTTCCATAACTCTTTTCCCATGGATTACTCCTTTCAAAACTTTCTACTTATCATATTTTATGCGTATTTCTGGGTTTTGACAAGCAGAATAAACGTTCTGCTTATCTCTTGTATAATCGTTTACAAATAATATTGGTTTACAAATAGTATTAGTTATGATACTATTTATTCATTCCCTATCTTCCATCTTTAATTAACTCTAAATCCATATCTATATCCGTTATTTTTTCAAGCAATTTTCATCAAATCATTATAAACAAGCAAAAGACAAGGAGATATTTTATGAGTGTTGAAACAACAGAATATAATTCAAACCGGGAAGTAAAATCCAGTGCTTTTACTGCCTTTTTTAGTGACCCTAAAAATGCGGCTGCACTTTTTAATGCATTAGAACATACCGATTCGATACAAGCTGAAGATATTAATTTTACGTATTCTATAATGGCCTCGAATCCTTTCCACAAGAAAAAACATTAAAATTATCCGATTCCTATCTTGAAAAACAAGAAGATCCTATGTTAGAATTGAAGGTGAAAATGATTAATATCAATTTAAATGCAGAACATCCTATCTTGAATGATTGCAGACCAATTTTTGAGTATTCTTATTTTATTGATAAAATAAGAGAATATCAAAAGGTGGGAAATAGCCGTGATTCTTCAATAGCCAAGGCTATTCAAAACTGTAGGGAAGTGGATATCATGACAAGTTTTTTAAGTGAGCACGGATCGGAGGTGTCAAATATGTTATATACACAATTTAACATGGAAGATGCATTAGAAGTTCGAGGTGAAGAAAAATACGAAGAGGGCTTAGAAGCTGGTCTGGAAGCTGGTATAAAAGGCTTAATACTCGACGAGTTGGAGAACGGCTTGACCAAAGATCAGATTGTACAAAAATTAATCAGAATATTTCAGTTATCAGCAGAAAAAGCAGAAAACTATTATGAGCAATTTTCTTCCACTCCACCAGTTATAGAATAAGTAACCCCTGCAGAATCATAAAAAGCTTGTGCCAAACGAATTACTTCTTTGGCACAAGCTTTAATTTAACTATTCTTCGGTTCTCACATCAATCACTTTTGCTTTCTGTAAAAGTTTTATTGCAATTGCGGCTGTTTCTCCACGGGTCAGCTTGGCATCAGGACGCCATTTTCCATCGGCTCCTGTATCAAGTCCAGAACCAATCGCAAATTTTACAGCTGCTTTATTGTTTGCTGCTACTTTTATTCCATCCGTA